>JBARBI010000223.1:0-3982 GCA_049792875.1 Candidatus Sulfotelmatobacter sp. | reverse complement strand
TCTCCACCGAACTCCCATCGCGCCCACTCTCCTCAATCCTAACGTCCCTGCAAGACTCGAGGACATCATTAGCAAAGCCCTCGAAAAAGATCCCGCTTTTCGCTACCAGCACGCTTCGGACATGCGCAGCGAGCTGAAGCGTCTCAAACGCGACATCGAATCGTCCCAACGTGCTTCGCAACCGGCGGAGCCTGCCGTTCTTCAGCATGGCGTTGCTCCAGCAGCTACGCAGGGCGGGCTGGCCGCGAAAACAAGGAGCCGGTATTTTCTCCAGATCGCTGCAGGCTGCATTCTGCTTTTATTGGTTGTACTAGCGGTTGTCATGGCAAGAGGGGGCGAGACCTGGCAGAGAATCTTCGGCCCGGACATTCCGCATCAAAAGAATCTCGTGGTGCTGCCTTTCAGAGCACTCGATAGCCAGCCGGGCGAACAAGCCTATTGCGATGGATTTACGGAGACGGTCACCGCGAAACTGGCGCATCTTGAATCTCTGCAGGTGCCTCTGGCACGAGAAGTACGAAGCCACCATGTGAGTAGCATTCAAGAAGCGAGAAACCAATTTGGTGCAAACCTCGTGCTGGACGCCAGCTGGCAACGCTCGCAGGATTCCGCCCGCATAAATCTCAGCCTCGTTGACGCCAAGACCGGCGAGCAGCTTCGCACCGAGACAATTACTGCGCCGGTGAACGATTTATTCCGCCTGCAAGACCAGGTCGTGCTCAAAGCCTCCCACATGCTCGAGCTTCAGCTATCTCCCGGCAATACTTCCTCTCTGGTCTCTCACGGAACGGATGTCCTGACGGCTTACGACTTCTACGTCCAGGGGATTGGTTACCTGCAGCGCTACGAGCGGCCGGAGAATGTGGAAACCTCCATCAGCCTGTTCCAGCGTGCCATTAAAGAAGACCCCAACTACGCTCAAGCGCAAGCCGCCTTGGCTCAAGCGTATTGGTACAAATACAGCGCTACCAAGGACCCGCAATGGGCCGAAGCTGCGAAAAACGCGGTCAAGGCTGCTCGCGATCTGAATAGTCAGTTGCCAGAAGTACAGTTGGCTATCGCTGACTTCAACCTTAGAACGGGCGCTTATGCCGATGCCGTTTCAGGTTTTCAGCGCGGGATTGCCCTGGACCAGGAAAACGTGAATGCCTACTTGGGCCTTGGAAACGCATACGATTCGTTGGGGCGGACGTCGGATGCTGAACAAGCGCTTCGGCATGCCATTGCGATAAGCCCGCAGTGCTGGGCTTGTTACAACCAGCTGGGCATTTTTTTGAACCGGCACGCACGTTACTCCGAAGCCGCGGAAGCGTGGAAGAAAATTACGGAGCTGACCCCAGACAACGTCTGGGGTTACATGAACGTTGGCGCGGTTTACCTGTCCATTGGACAATTTGAAAAGGCGGACGAATACTTTCTTCGCGGTCTCCAGCTCGCGCCCCAAAATGCCGATTTATACTCCAACGCCGGGACCGCGAGTTTTTTCCTCGGCCATTTTGAAGAAGACGTCGCCTATTGCAAGAAAGCTCTGGAGATCATGCCGCAGAAATATGACTACTGGGGCAATCTCGCGGACGCCTATCGAATGATTCCCGGCCAGTCTAGCAATGCGGCGGCAGCCTACAAGCAAGCCATCCACCTTGCGGAAATGCAGTTGAAGATTAATCCGATCGACTCCGATGTGCTCAGTTCCCTGGCCACGTACTATGCGCGAACCAATGATCCCGTACGTGCTCGCAACTATCTAGAGAGAGCCCTCAAAGAGAAACCCGAGGATGTGGACGTTCTCCGCATCGCATCCCTCGTCTATCTCGAAGCCGGCAATCGCCAGGAGGCCATGCGCTGGCTCCAAAAGGCCGTCAGCGCCGGCTACGCCAGAGAACAACTTCTTGCCAATCCCGAGCTAACCAGCCTACACTCGGACCCACAGTTCGAACGTCTCGCAAAGGAAGCCAAGTCCTACCAATAGTCAATCTGAGTTGTTAGCGAAGGGCAAGAACTCCTTTGCGCCGGGTTCGGATTTTCGAGAAACCAGTCACCAGTACGGACAATTCTAAATTTCAAATAAGGAGGTCCCCATGCCTGCCCAGCTTAGTCACTTTCCGAATCTCAAAAAAGTGCTGATTTCTTTAATGGTCATGACTTTTTCCTGTGTTTGCTTCACGTATAAGGTCGAAGCGCAGACAACTTGGCTCGTAACCGTGGATGTGACGAGTGGAAGTGACACCCCAACCTACCAAATCATTCCCACGGAAGGTACGGGCGACACGTGTGACCCTACCCAGAAAAACAAAGGAACCAGTGGCGATATTTATGTGTGTCCCGATGACACAATCTACTGGACGGCTAAGACCAAGAAGGATGGCAATGGAAACATGCACCACCACATGATCATCCGTCAGGAGGACGACATATTGGATAAAGCCAAAGGCGGCGATCCAATTCACGTTTTTCATGCGAGGGAGGGCAAACAAGATGGCGGACCGATCGATGATACGGCGGGCTACGGCGAACATGAGTATTCTGTTTTTATTTTCGACAAGAACGGACCCGAACTTTATGTCAACGACCCCAAAATCATAATTGGCGGTACCACCCTCGAAGATGAACTCGTTAGGCTGGAAAAGAACTTGACCCCTCTTCTAGCCAAGATTGCCAATGATCCCAAGGCTAGCGAGATAGAAAAAAGGCTTGCGGCAAAGGTGCAGAAGCAGCTCTACGAGCTAAAGAAACGAACGAAATAGTCTTCAGCGAATATTCGCCGAACCAAACCACGCTGGCCAGGCCTCTCAGCGGCCCCACGTTCTCTTAACCGTTCTTGACCTTGCCGGTTCTCGCAAGACGGGTTAGGGAACGCTATCGAGAAGTCGCATCTGCTTAACGTAGGTAGTCCATGAATTGTATTCACATCTGCCGCTCATAAGCCGACGGACGTTCGCTGCGCGCTTGTGTGTGGGACCTGCGCGGCCCTAGAATAGGTGGTGCGGCAACGGTGTTTTTTCGTATCCACAATCATTCATCATTCCGCTGTCGCCAACTTTCATAACAAGCGGGTCATTCATCATTTGGAAAGGACTCATAGCCCCCGAGAGCCCATGACGAACCTTGCTGAATTTATAGAGGGTAACCGCGAAAAGCATCTGGCGGAGCTCTGCGAATTTCTGCGCATCCCTAGCGTCAGCGCCAAGAGCGAACACAAGCCGGATATCGAGCGCGCCGCCCGCTGGGTGGCCGATCATCTACGTGCCGCTGGCCTCCAGAAAATCGAGATTGTTCCTACAAATCTCCATCCTCTCGTCTACGCCGAATCTCTCGAAGCTCCCGGCAAACCCACCATCCTCTTTTATGGCCATTACGATGTTCAGCCCGCCGAGCCGCTCGATCTTTGGACGTCGCCCGCTTTCGAACCCACGGTCCGCAACGGCAATCTCTTCGGCCGCGGCACCGCCGATGACAAGGGCCAGGTCCACATCCATCTAAAAGCCCTCGAATCCATCCAGAAAGTGAACGGCAAGCTTCCCATCAATGTAAAAGTCCTGATCGAAGGCGAAGAAGAAGTCGGCAGCGTCAGCCTTTGGGACTATGTACAAAAAAACAAGGAAAAGCTGAAGGCCGACGCTCTCGTCGTTTCCGATACTTCGATGCTCGCCAAGGGCGTGCCCTCCATCACCTACGGATTACGCGGCTTGAATTATTATCAAATCGAACTGACCGGCCCAGTCCGCGATCTTCATTCCGGCGTGTACGGCGGCGCCGTACCGAATCCTCTCACGATTCTCGCCGAGCTATTCGCCAAACTGCACGACAAGAATTTCCGCGTTACCGTTCCCGGCTTCTACGATAAAGTCGCAAAACTTTCCGCGCCCGAACGCAAAGCCTTGAATGCACTGCCCTGGAAGAAAAAAGCATTCGAAGAAGCTGTCGGCGCTCCGGGCTACTTTGGAGAAAAGGGCTTCACGATTGTCGAGCAGCTTTGGACGCG
>JBARBI010000222.1:0-12518 GCA_049792875.1 Candidatus Sulfotelmatobacter sp. | reverse complement strand
CCGCGAACGAGGGGCGGTGATGATTATCCGTTCTGCCGCAGCATGACTCCATCCCACGTGCGTGCTGTCTAACCACACCAATGTGCCACGGGTTGGATTCTTCACGCCCCGCTGCGAAAGTATGATGGAGTCGTCGGTGGGGACTGCAGAAGGCACATCGCAGAGCTAAAGTCTCAAAGGAATGGGTCGCAGGTTCGAGTCCGCCGCGCTCATCATCGTTTTCAATGACCTGCCGTTTCGCGGGCTAGCTGCTCAAGTGTTGCTTGAAAAACGCAACGATCCGTTTCCTTGCATCTTCCGCTGCTGGCGCGTCGTATCCAATGTCGATCACTCGCAAGGCTTTGAACCACCATGATGCGGGATTGTTGAGAAACGAATGGCCGGCGTCCGGATACTCCTTCACGTCATGCGCGATACATGCGGTGGTTAGTGTCTGTTCCAAGCGCTGCGCCACGCCCCGGTTCCAGCGATCCTTGGCTCCATAGCTCCCCACGATTGGGCACGCCCGGGCCAGAAAGGCGTTGGCATCCTCGGGTAAGGGGCCGCCATAATTCACGCTCGCCGCTCCGAATCCGTACCCTGGGGCGAGCAACAGAGCGATCCCGCCTCCCATGCAGAACCCGATCACGCCAATCTTGCCGGTGCATCCTTCATGGCGAACCAACCACGAGCGGACAGCCGCCACGTCGTCGTAGGTCTGACCGCGGCGTGCCTTCAAGTCCCGCGCGATGGCGAACACGCACTTCATCATCGGCCCGCGAAAATACAAGTTAGGCGCCGCAGCCAGGAATCCCTCGTGTGCCAGCCACCGTGCCTGGTTGCGAATATCTTCTTTCAAGCCGCCGACGTCGTGCAGCACTACCACCCCCGGCCAGGGCGAGCGCTGCTCGGGAACCGCGGCGAACACTGGCAAGTCGCCACCATTCACGGGGATGGTGATATCGCTCATGCTGCCCTTCGCAGTCGGAAGGCTATTGTGAGGACGCGGTGGCTGCCGAGGGAACGGGAATCTTCACAGAATCGGGCTGCGTCCAGACTGCCTTACCGCTGGTCAAGTCCAACCGGTTCATCGTGACTTTCAATTGCTGCCGATCCACCTCGACGAGCAGGTAGTGATAATTGACTTCCTTGCTTTGAAATGGATCGTCCGGAGCGCGCTCGATGGGATAAGCGTGAGCCGCTCCCCCGCCGGAGACAAAATAAGTGACTCCTCCGTGCTCATGGCGCTCGTAATTGTGGACGTGTCCGGAAAAGACCACGATGCGGAAGCGATCGTGAGCCTGGTGTTGCTCCAGGACCTTCGCCAGCTTCTGTTCGGGTGCGCGAGCCGAGTGCCCGCCGCCAAGGGCCTTCGCGTCGGAGGAACTCGTATAAGGTGGATGGTGGAACATGAGGAGTACAAAGTCCACGTCAGCGGGGACGTGATCGAGTTTGTCGGCCAGCCACTGGCTTTGCGGGCCACCCGCTTCGTCCAGAGAACTGTCGAGTACGAGGGCCAGGGTATTTGCCGCGCGCACCGAGTAGTAACGGCTGTTCTTCAAATCCGGGAAGCGCTGAAAGTAGTTGCCGAGTGCGACGGCCAGGTCCCCGTGCAGGTCATGGTTGCCCAGCGACGGATAGACGGGGATCTTCTTGTCGCGCCAGATGCGGGTCTCGTCATCCCAGACCTTCCAGTCGCTGGCGTCGTAGCCGTTGTAGACAATGTCGCCGGTGAAACAGATGAATGCCGGGTTGGCCTCCGCAATGGCCTGCACCAGCGCCACGCGCACTGGAGGATTCGCGGCTTCCGTGTCTTTGGGATCGTGGAACCGCGTGTCCCCGTAAGCGACAAAACGAAATGGGGTCTTCACATCGATCCGCATATCAACCGAGGATGTCTGCGCGCTGGATTTCTTGGTGCAGCAAGTCAGAGCAAGCAAAGTTGCAGTCGCCAACAAAACGACTACGGCCTGCGCGAGAGATGCGCGACGCGAACTCATAGGGAAGGCCCCGCTTCGGAGTCAGCCTCTTATTGTCCCACGACCAGCACTTCGAACTGTCCATTCTCTGCAGTGGAGAGAAAAAGGCGATGAGTTTTCGGATCCAGCGCCATGGTCTTGGCCCGCGGCGCCGTCTTCACCGTCTCGACAATTGAGTATTTGTCAGGACTGTCCTGGTGAATGACGGTGATGGTGCCTTCGCCGTTGGCGTTGAAAATCAGCTTTGTCTCCGGATCAAAGGCAGTCGCGTCTACGTGATCTCCTATCGGCAGCGTGGCGATGACTTTCCCAGAGTCGGCATCGACCACTGCCATAACCTTGCTGCGACAACCGAGAAACAAGCGCCGATTGGCGCGGTCCATCGCCATGCTGCTGGGGGAAGAGCACGGTGCCGTGGGCCAGCGCTGCTCGACTTTCAATGCGCGGGAATTGATCTTCAGCAGCAGGCTTTCGTCTTCCAGGTTGTTGTACACAAAACCGTTCCCGTCGGCGGCCGCGAACTCAGGTCCGCCGCCCAGCTCGACCGTGCCCGCGACCTTGCCGGTCGCAGCGTCCATTGCTGTTGCGCTGTTGCTTCCACCATTGAAGGCGAAAACTCGCGATGTGGCCGGATCGTAGAGGATTGCGTCAGGCTTCTGCCCCGTGGGCACATCCGCGATCGGTTTCAGTGTTTTCAAGTCGAAAATAGTAACGGTGGAGGCTTGGCCGTTGCTGACGAACCCACGGCCGAGTTCGGGAGCAATCGCGATTCCATGCACGCCCTTGGTGTTCGGAATGTTGCCCACCACCGTCAGGGAATCTATGTCGAGCACCTCCACCTGCGTTCCGTGCGAGACGTATAAACGGCGGGCTGCTTCGTCCACTGTGAGGTAGTCCCAACTGCCGGAACCGGCAATGGGAATCTTCTTGAGCACGGAGTAACCACCAGACGGAGCGGGTGCGGCGAACATGCCACAACTCAGGGCAAGAACGGTTGCGAGACAAAATTTGCGATTCAGCATGGATTGGTCCTCAACGCAACGTTAGAGCAAGTGCCTGAAATTTGCCTGAAGGCCCTTGCCCCACAAGTTCAGAACATGAAGCGAAGCATGAACTGAATCTGCCGTGGCAGACCGGTCCCGGTGTTGGGCGACGCTTTGTTGTCGTTGTTGTTGTTGAAATTTACGGTGGAACTGATCACGCCGAAGCTTCCCGGATCGCTCAGGCTCTGGACCGGATTTCCGAGTGAGTCGTAGGTGAGGTTGTAAACGAGATTGAGTGCGCCCGGATCTCCGAGTTGAACGTGGTTGAAGATGTTGAAAGCCTGCACCGCAAACTCCATCGATACACGTTCCGTGAGTTTGGTTTCCTTCGTCAGCGCGAGATCGATTTGCCAGCTGTTCGGGGCCCGGACAAGACCGTTGCCCGCATTCCCATAGCGGATGAAGTTTCCATTCGCGTCGACGGGTGGAGGTTGGAAGGCGGCAATATTGATGAGAGGATTGCCGGAGCTGACGGCAGTGGCCGGGCGGGGGTTTGGAAGCGTAAGTGGCACTCCAGGGACGATATCGGGACGTTGGCTGGTCTGATCATTGCCGTCGGGAAGCAGGTAAGTATAGGGAAGTCCGTTGAAAGCCGAATCCGGGTTCGTTGCCGGGGCATTGATGCTTCCGCTCAGGTCCATTCCAACGGTTAACGGATGCCCGGTGTGCCAGAGGCTGATGGTGCTCAGACTCCAGCCACCCACAATTTTACCAACCGCGCCGGGACGGTTGAGATAGGCTTTGCCGGGACCAAAAGGAAGATCATAGACGGCGTTCAATGCGAAATTCTGGCGAACGTCGAAGATGCTGGGTCCCTTATCGCAGGGCAAACAATTCACATTCTGCGGCCCGTTGGATTCGCCGCCTCCGACTGAGCCGTCGTTGATGGAATGGGACCAAGTGTAGCGCGATTGGAAAGCCAGCCCTTTGCTGAAGCGGCGCTCGATCGACACGCCCAGCGCGTTGTAGGTGCTGGACCCTATGTCTCTTTTAATATCGACTGAACCGAAGGGGTCGGGGTTGTTGGGATCCGGGTAGTACGGATCCAGTGGGCGGACGCAGTCGCCATCGGCTGGGTTAAAAGTAACCGGAGTGTTGCAGAGATTTACGCCGCCGCGGGAGAACAGCCGGACTCCATGGGTGCCGACATACTGCAATGAGAGCATAAAATTCGCAGGCAGTTGGTGATCGAGGGTGAGTCCCCACTCCTCAGCGTAGAGGTCCCGGCGGTCTTCTCGCTGCAGCGCACGCGGGTGCGAGGCCTGTTTTTGAGCAGTCACACTCGAAAGATCTGGAGTCGTTTGCTCAAAGGCAGGATCGAGGGGAATCTGCTGGTTCACCTTAACGCGGAAGGTGTCGCTCTCCAGCCCCGCGTTTAAGTCGTCGTTCTGAGCCGCTCCGTGGTAGATGCCAAAGCCGGCTCGAATCACCGTCTGACCGCGCCACACCGATGGCGCCCAAGCCACGGCGACGCGGGGATCGAGGTTCTTATAATTCGGATTGTACAAAGAGGGATTCGTGGGGCAGGGCGGAGTATTGATCGGCCCGGAACTTGCCGGCACGGGCAATGTGTTAAACGAGCCTGACCCCAGACAGACCCCGTGAAACTGATTCAAGTCGAATACTGTGGTCCGATTGGTAGCTTCGTGGGCAACCCCGTAGTATTCCCAACGGAGCCCTGCGGTGAGGGTGACCGTCGGAGTTAGTTTCCATTCGTCCTGGACGTAGGGCATATAAAACGTGCGCCGCAGCCCGTGGCAGCACCAGGGAGCGACGTAGGTGATATTGGACAGGAGGGCCTGCGCCATATCATCCGGGCTCGAGAAACTCAGAGCGTTATCCGCGGTTTGACCCTGATTCAGCCGGACCCGGCGGATTTCCATGCCAGCCTTGAGGGCATGTCGGCCGTGGGTCCAGGTCAAGTTGTCGATGACTCCGTAGGTAGTGCCGATCTCAATGTCGGCCGTGTTGTCGTTGAGCGCGATGAAGTCACTGGTGTTGACCGCAAAGGGAAGAGCACTCGCCTGTGGATTGTGAAACGGCGAGCGGTTGATATAGACCTTGGCTTCGTTGAAGAGAGTGGGCGTGAATAAGTGTTGCAAGGCCAAAAGGTAGTTGGCGGGATGGTTGATGGTTTGCAATTTGTCCTCTGGAAGACTGCTGCCGTTCGGTGCGTTCACCAGACTGATGTCGCGCTGGGCGCGGCCATAGAGGGTGGTCTTCTCGTTGAACATGTAGTCGACCCGCACCAACCATGTGTCTTCATGGATGGTGGTTGGGGTTGCGGCGGTGACTAAGTCCGCATTCGGGTCTGCCGAAGTTTGAAAGGCTGTATCCGGGTATGTAAATCGCGGGGAGCAGCCATTGATTGCGCCCACGGAAGCACGCCACGGATACGCCTGCATAATCGTGCACATCTGCGGAGACGTGTTCAATACATATTGCTGATATGCCACGGGAAGAGGCGTCGGAGAGCTCGACAGTTGGCCGCAACACACACCGCTCGGCACCAGGAATTGATTGGTGGTCGACTGCAACTGGCGAAGCCCTTCATAATTGATAAAGAAAAAAGCTTTGTTCTTGACGAAGGGCCCGCCAAGACTCATTCCGTACTGCCCCATCCGAAAGGGAGGAATCGCGGGTAGCCCCGCGAGATTGTAATCGTTGAAGTTCCTCGCATCGAATACAGAATTTCTGAGGTAGCCAAAGGCAGAGCCGTGCCATTCATTGGTGCCCGACTTGGTGACCACGTCGATCTGTCCACCCGCCTGCGTGCCGTATTCGACATCGTATAAGGCGCTGTTGACCTTGTACTCTTCGATGGCGTCCTGGGAAATTTGCAGCCGGGTCTGCGATTTTTGCGCCTGTTCCTGAATGCCGCCGGCGTCGACGCCATCGAACGAAAAGTTGTTGTCGTCGCGGGCTCGCCCGGCAAAGCGGATGGTGCGCTGGTCGCCCCCGCCGTCGTCCTGGGCAAAGGGCGCGAGCAGGGTGAAACTGGACCAGTCGCGACCATTGTTGGGCAGACTGGTGATCTGCTCCGAGTCAATCACCGTGGACGCTTCGGCCGAACTTCGATCGGACGGGGCAGTCGAAGCCTGGACATCGACCTGCTCGCTGATTGCTCCCACTGCGAGTACGACGTCAAGCGTGCGCGTTTGGCCGACGAGCAGGACAACGTCTGCGATGACTCTGGTCTTGAAGCCGGCATTGGCGACTGTGACCGTGTAGTCTCCCACTGCCAGGCCGGAAATACGGTAATAGCCCTTGGAATTCGTCTTCTGCTCCTGGCTCAAGCCGGTCTCGACCGCGACCACCTTCACGGCAGCGCCCACAATAACGCTTCCCGAGGGATCGCTGACCGTGCCTTCGAGCACGGCGCGATTCACTTGGGCATACGCCGCCGTCGTCCCCCCAACCACCAGTAGGGCGCCGAGAGCCAGCGCAGACGGGAATCTAAGGAAAAGCGAGAAAGTTGAACGGCGGTGATCAAAATTCATAACTTTGCCTCCAGGCCAGTCAATAATGCTGATCGGGAGAACCTACTTGCGGCGGCCCGACGGGTCGCAGCGAGCGAGAGAGTCTCCCCGGGTACATCGGAAAACTAGGAAATCGAGTAGCGGAATCCTAGAGTCAGGGTGTGAAGCAGGGATGAACGTCCGTTTAATAATTCTTCAGGTTGCTTTCGCTGCCCGACCCTCTTGTGACTTGAAGTCACATATAAACGGCTGGCAGAGTTTATAATCAGGGCGTAGCCTATCCATCTTTGCTTTCTTCGCTTATCGTAAAACTGCAGCAACACCGGTACTCTTATGACAGAGAAACAGGTCAGTCTTGCCGCCCGCTTAATCCGATTAGGGTTCACCAAGGGAAATCAGATGAAGCTGTACGGGGAGGTATTTGAGTTCGTCAGCGAGCCCATCGTCATGGCGGATAACGTGGTGCTGGTGGATGCGACCGAGAAGAGGTCCGGGCAGTCGAGACGCGTCCGCATTCCCCTCCCGATCGTGCACATGGCCAATGGAGAGCGGACTGCAGCCTAAATCATCGCGCAGTGTCACCCGCACCTTAATGTACGCAAGCAGCTTGACGTCGCCGAATCCTATGAGTGTGCTTGCGCAGAATCGCCCTGCACCATAAGATAGCTGCGCTGCACTAGACCCAAGGCATGCTCGGCCAGAACATTTCCCACTACCGGATTATCGAGAAGCTCGGCGGTGGGGGAATGGGCGTTGTCTACAAGGCCGAAGACACGAAGCTCAAGCGCTTTGTGGCTCTCAAGTTCCTCCCCGATGACGTCGCGAAAGACCCGCAGGCACTCAGCCGCTTTCAGCGGGAGGCGCAAGCTGCGTCGGCGCTGAATCACCCGAACATCTGCACCATCTACGAGATCGATGAGCACGAAGGGCATGCGTTCATCGCGATGGAGTTTCTCGACGGGCAGACCCTGAAACATCGGATCGGCGGTCGGCCGCTGGATGTGGAAACTCTGCTGGGGATCAGCATCGAAATCGCGGATGCGTTGGATGCGGCGCACAGCCGGGGCATCATTCATCGCGACATCAAGCCCGCAAATATTTTCGTGACCAAGCGTGGGCAGGCCAAGTTGCTCGATTTCGGTCTGGCCAAGCTGGCGCAGAGCACGGAACACACCCTGACCACGCCGGAAGGTGCGATGACCAGTCCCGGGTCAACGATCGGGACGGTGGCATATATGTCGCCGGAGCAGGTGCGCGCGGAAGAACTGGATCCGCGCACAGATCTTTTCGCGTTTGGGTCGGCGATGTACGAAATGGCCACGGGAGAGATGGCGTTTTCCGGGAGCAGCAACGGCGTGATTTTCGAAGCGATTCTGAACCGGATGCCGCCGCCGGTTTCGGATGTGAACCCCGCGATTCCGGAGAAGCTGAATGAATTGATCTTGAAGTCGCTGGAGAAAGAGCGCGACATGCGCTACCAGACGGCGGCGGAGTTGCGTGGCGATCTGAAGCGGGTTAAGCGCGGGCTGGAAAGTTCGCGGATCCGGGCAGCGAGCGGTTCCGGGATCGCAGCGGTTTCGGCGGCGGGCATTTCCAAACAACCCGCGAGAGAGGGTCTGGTTCCGCGACGGCGCGTGTGGATGGTAGCGGCCGTCGTGGGAGTGCTGGCTTTGCTGGCTGGATTGGGAGCGGGCGCGCTCCTGCTGAAGGGTTCGGGCAAAACAGAATTTGCGGCTTATCATCCGCTGACGTTCCGGCGCGGGATCGTGCATTCGGCGCGGTTTGCCCCCGACGGGAAGACGGTGATTTACAGCGCGGCGTGGGAAGGCAAGCCGCTGGATTTGTATACCACGCGTCCGGAGAGTCCGCAGTCGCAGCAGATCGAACCCAAAGGCGCGGATGTCCTGGCGGTTTCGGCGTCGGGAGAGATGTTGCTGGCATTGCAGAGCAAGCCGCGGGACTCATCCTTTCTATATGCCGGAACTTTGGCCCGGGTTCCGCTCGTAGGGGGTGCGCCCCGGGAAATTCTCAACGATGTGGAGTATGCGGACTGGTCGCCGGACGGAACCAATGTGGCCATCGTTCACGAGGTCGGTGGCAGGAAGCGGCTTGAGTACCCGATGGGAAAAGTGCTGTACGAGGCGGAGGGTTGGATTGGGAATCCGCGAGTCGGTCCCGACGGCAAGAGCGTAGCGTTTGTCGACCACGTGCAAGTCGGCGACGACGGCGGGGCCGTGGCCGTGGTGGATATGGCCGGGAAGAAGACGACGCTGTCGGAAGGATGGGACAGCATTCAAGGGTTGGCGTGGTCGCAGGAAGGAAGCGAAATCTGGTTTACGGCGACACGAACCGGCGGCGACCGGTCACTCTACGCCACAACGTTGAGCGGCAATGTCCGCTTGCTGGCGCGCGTGCCCGGCGAGTTGACGATCCTCGACGTGGGCAAAGAGGGCAACGTATTGATGACGCGCGGCAATGATCGCGCGGGGATGATCGGGCTGGCGCCGGGAGAGCCCAAGGAAAAAGATCTTTCGTGGCTGGACTGGTCGGTGCCAGGGAGTATGTCCGCCGATGGGAAGACGATCCTGTTCCAGGAGTCGGGCGAAGGGGGCGGACCGAAGTACGCCGTGTATCTGCGCAATACGGACGGATCGCCGGCCATCCGCCTGGGCGAAGGAAGTGGGCTCTCGCTTTCGCCGGACGGGAAATGGGCGCTTTCGCGGCTGAATGTGACGCCGTCACCGCTGGTGCTTTATCCGACCGGCGTCGGCGAAATGAGGCGACTGAAAGATGACGGGCTCAATCATGTGTTCATGGCCTTCCTGCCGGACGGAAAGCGTTTCGTTTTCACCGGTACCGAACCCGGACGCGGTGTCCGGTTGTATTGGGAGTCGCTGGACGACCCTAAGCCGCACGCGTTTAGCGTTGAGGGAGTCGGCTCCGGGTTCGTGATGTCGCCAAATGGGGAAATGGTCGCGACGCGTGGTCCAGATCAGAAAATCTATATGTTCCCGGTGACGGGAGGAGAAGCAAAGCTGGTGCCGGGAATGCTGGCCGGGGAAAATGCGACAGCATGGTCGTCGGACGGGCGATCGATGTTTGTGGCAGCGCGCGGGCAGATTCCCGCCCAGGTTTTTCGAGTGGATCTGGCCACCGGTCAGAGAACATTCTGGAAGAGTGTCGAACCGGCGGATGCGGCGGGAATCGATACCATCGGGCGCGTGTTGATCTCCGCCGACGGAAAAGCCTACGTTTACGGTTACAACCGGACGTTGTCAGACTTATATCTGGTGCAGGGGCTGAAGTAGGGGAACAGCTGCCAGGCCGTCTCATTCGTCAATCCGCGAGTGCGGTATATTCTCAGCGTGCTCAATACCCGGCTGCGGTTGTACTTGCTCCTTTTCTTTTTGGCGTGCGCTGTGCGTCTGGCGCACGCGGAATCCTACAAATACTTTCGCGTTGGGAATAAAGAGGACGCTCAGACCAAGCCCGTGGCAGGAATCGCCATGATGGGCGGGGGAAGCGATCTGGATGAGGCGTTTCGCTGGCTGTGCCACAAGGGCAACGGCGGGGATTTCCTGATTCTGCGAGCAAGGGGAGATGACGACTACAACTCGTATGTGAACGGACTGTGCAAGGCGAATTCAGTGGCGACGCTGGTTATTCCGGCTCGGGAAGCGGCCGAGGATCCGGCCGTGGCGGAGATTATCCGAAAGGCGGAGGTGGTGTTCATCGCGGGAGGAGATCAGGCGAATTACGTTCGCGGGTGGAAGGGGACGCCGGTCGAGAGCGCGATCAACGAAAACCTTGCCGCGGGAAGGCCGATTGGCGGGACCAGTGCGGGGCTGGCAGTCGAGGGTGAGTTTGTCTATAGCGCCATGGGAGACAAGTCGGACGACAAGAATCTGTCATCGGCGGAGGTGTTGCCGAATCCTTATTTTGATCGGGTTACGCTGGCGCGGGATTTTTTGAAAGTTCCGCACCTGGAAAACGTGATTACGGATTCGCACTTTGCCAAGCGCGACCGCATGGGGCGGACACTGGGATTTCTGGCGCGCATCATGAAGGACGGATGGAGTTCGTCACCACGGGAAGTGGCGATTGACGAGAAGTCGGCGGTGCTGGTGGAGGCGGATGGGACAGCGATGGTGGTGGGCACGGGAAAAGGAGCTTATTTCCTGCGTCCGACTGAGGCAGCCGAAATTTGCGAGAAAGGTGCTCCGCTCACGTTTCGGGGTATCAGCGTTTACCGGGTTCGAGCGGGAGGGCATTTTAATTTGAGTTCGTGGCGCGGGCAGGGAGGGACGGCGTATTCCCTTTCGGTGGAGCAGGGCAAGATTGAGAGCACGCAAGCGGGCGGAAGAATCTACTGAGGCGCGTCAAACGAATGAGAAGAGCATGTCGTTAAGGTTCGCGCCGTTGTCGATTCGAAACCTCTGCGTCTGAGCTTGGTGGGAGAACCGCCATATCGGAGAGCCATTCTGGGTTGATTTCCTTCAAGCCCAGTTGCTTCTGGGTGCATCGAGCCATCCACAGCTGGCCTTGAAGCGTCAGCATCAGATCCGTATTGTGCGATTCTACAGGGGTCGTTTGTCCGAAGCCCATCCCAAATCCGCCAGGCCAGCACCGCGCCTTTCCCGATGGTTCGATTCCACCATGGCTCAACCCATCGGGAATCCAGCCGGTTCGGAAGTTTCCGGCGTCGGCTAGCCTGTGGATGTCGAGATTGACGTGCCGGAAAAGCCACTGGCCGGCACAGAATTGAAATTCCCTCGGACGAATGGAGTCGTCGTTCGGGGATTGCCACTCGATTGCTCCATCGAGAATGATGGAAGCCGCTCCGGCCCGAGCGAGCGCCCATGCAAAACTCAGCAAGTCGGTGTTGTTGTAGGGACCATGGATTGCTGAGTGTATGAATACGATTCCCGGCAGCGGATCGTTTCCATCTGGAATAAAGACGGTGGCTTCCACCTTTCCGCTCTTCTCGATCACAGAGAGTCTCTGGATGGTAATGTTCTCGCGATGGCCGACGATCGAGGCGGAGCTGAAGGTACATGGGTGGAGGGGTTGCGCCCGACAGGTCGCGACAAGAGCGAGTATGGCAAAGCACGATACGACTAAGTGCCTCATCTTCTCCACCTTTGTTGGATTGTATTTTAACGCCTGCTTGAGCGGGCGGCGATCTTTGATGGGAACGTGGTCTGCCGTGCGTTAGCCCCCGAGCGGCGAGCGACTAGCTACGAGCACAGCGAGGCGGTTAGGCGGTCCTTCGAGATCGGCGTCATCTGCCAGACATCGAGCGAGGTGAGTTCGACGTCACCTTCGATCTTCAGCCGCAACGGGCCAGATGGAATCTGATAGATGCGCGCAGTGAGTGCGATGGTTTCATTCACGAAGAGCTCCAGCACTGATCCGTCGAGAAATAGATGCAGGCGCACGGGCGATCCGGCGGCTACGGGAAGCGGCGCCGTGACGGTGTTCACCCCAAGCTGGCGGCTGCCGGATTGGTTGGAGCAGGAGATGGTGGCAAAGTCTCCGAGATCGGATTGCAGGCGAAGGGAGAACTCGTCTCCTTTGGGTAGAAGGTGCAACTCGAGCTCCGCGGCCAGGTCGTGAATGCGGAGAGTGTCGAGATTCTTCTGGCGCATCGCGGCACTCGGTTCGAGAAAAATGCTGGTGTGTTCGGCGCGTAGTTTGCGAACAGCGTGAGCGACATCCATTTGCAGCTCGTCGTGCGCGTTCAGGGACAGCACGCGCGGCAGCGACATGGCTCCGGCCCATCCGGCGGCGACCAGGTCGGCATCCGGTCTGGTTTCTGTGATCCATCCCCAGAGAACGCGATTGCTGTCTGCGTCGAGCATGGTCTTGGCCGCATAATACGCGCCCCAATCCACCACACCTTCTTTTTCTGGTGTGAAGCGCTGGTTCGCGTAGGTGCCGACTTTCCAACGAACCTTACCCATTGTGGAGATGAGTAGCACGTGCTTGTTGCCGAGGGGGAAGAAGTCGGGGCACTCCCACATGTCTCCGGTGTCGAC
>JBARBI010000221.1:0-13125 GCA_049792875.1 Candidatus Sulfotelmatobacter sp. | reverse complement strand
AAGGGTGTGGTGCGGGTGATTTGCGTCAACTCGAAACATAAACAGCGCCAGGGCTGAAAGAAGCTTTTGGCCTTTGGCTTTTGGCTCTTAGCTAAAAGCTCAAGAGCTAAGAGCCAAAAGCTCTCAGGTTGCGGCACAGCCGCTGAGGTAAGGAAAACATGGCACGTATCGCAGGCGTCGATCTTCCGCGCCAAAAGCATATCAACATCGCGCTGACGTATATCTACGGCATCGGTCATCCTCGCGCCAGTCGCATCTGCGATGAGGCGAAGGTCGAGCCCATGAAGAAGGTGCAGGACCTGAGCGAAGAAGAGGTCAACCGCATCCGTACGGTCATCGAGGCCGAGGGGTTGGTGGAAGGCGATCTGCGCAAGGAAGTTTCGATGAACATCAAGCGCCTCATCGAAATCGGCTCCTATCGCGGATTCCGACACCGCCGCAACCTGCCGGTCCGCGGCCAGCGCACACACACGAATGCCCGAACCCGCAAGGGTCCGCGCAAGGGAACGGTCGCGCAGAAGAAGAAGGCGACGGCAAAAACTTAAAAGCAGCTTCTAGCTTCTAGCTCCTAGCTAGAAGCTAAGAGCTAGGAGCTAAGAGCTACCATGGCGAAACCAGCAGCAGCGGGCGGCGCAGCAGCCGCGCCGGAGAAAAAGGGCAAGAAGAAAACCTTCAAGAAGAAGGAGCGCAAGCATGTGCCGCACGGGCTGTGCTACGTGCAGGCGTCCTTCAACAACACGATCGTGACCATTTCCGACATGAACGGCAACGTTCTGTCGTGGAAGAGTTCAGGATCGCTCGGCTTCCGCGGATCGCGCAAGGGCACGCCCTTTGCCGCCCAGCAGGCCGCGTCGAATGCCGCGAACATGGCGCGGGATCACGGGGTGCGCAGCGTCGATGTGCGCGTCAGCGGTCCTGGGTCTGGCCGCGAATCCGCTGTGCGCGCGCTGGCGGCCTCGGGAATCGAAGTACGCTCGATCCGCGACGTCACACCGATCCCGCACAACGGATGCCGTCCGCCGAAGCGCCGTAGAGTGTAAGGCAGCTCCTAGCTACTAGCTCCGAGCAAAACTGGCTCGGTTTTGGCTAGAAGCTAGCGGCTGATTTTTGTCCGGGACGAAGGGTGAAGCCAAACCCGTAAACCGGTCATCTAAAGGAGAAGAAACTTGGCACGTTATACCGATGCAGTCTGCCGTCTATGCCGCCGTGAGGGCATGAAGCTGTTCCTCAAAGGCGCAAAGTGCTTCAGCGACAAGTGTCCCATCGAGAAGCGCAACTTCGCTCCCGGACAACATGGGAAGGACCGCAAGGCTAAGATTGTGGGCTACGGCCTGCAGTTGCGCGAGAAGCAGAAGGCCAAGCGCATTTACTTCACGCAGGAAGGCCAGTTCCGCAACTACTTCGAGAAAGCCGCGCGCTCGCAGGGCGTAACCGGCGAGAAGTTGCTGCAGCAACTCGAACGGCGTCTCGACAACGTTGTGTTCCGCTTGGGATTCGCCCAGTCGCGGCGCCAGGCGCGCCAGTTGGTGCGTCACGGGCACGTTGCCGTCGACAACCGCAAGGTTAACATTCCATCGTATGAAGTGAGTGCGGGCGAAGAGATCGCGATCCGCGAGAAGAGCAAGAAGCTCACCGTGCTGGAACTGGCGAAGGAATTTGCCAGCCACGGAACGACGGTCAGCTGGCTGGAAGTTGATCGCGACAACTACAAGGCGAAAGTGCTGTCGCTGCCGAAGCGCGAAGATATTCAGTTGCCGGTCAACGAGCAGCTGATTGTTGAACTGTATAGCAAGTAAAGGCTTCAACCACTAAGGACACGACGTCCTTCGTGAAACTTCGTGTCCTGAGTGGTGATGGTTTTGCAGGTCCAATTTTCGAGCCAGATCAGCCTCTGCTGACGAAAATCCCCACGTCTCGCAAAAAAAGCGAGACATGGGGCAGCCACCTGAGTCCGGACCGATTCAGGGAGTCAGCTTTGAGCCAAACGGCCGAAGGAGAGACACATGCTTTGGAAGGGTTTTCAGAAACCGAAACGCCTCGCAACCGACACCTCCAGCCTCACCGACAAGTACGGCATGTTCTGGGCGCAGCCGTTTGAACGCGGCTTTGGCACGACCGTGGGCAATGCCCTCCGGCGCGTGCTGTTGAGTTCGATTGAAGGCGCTGCCGTCACCGCGGTGAAGATGGAAGGCGTGCTGCACGAGTTCCAGTCGATCCCCGGCGTGGTCGAGGACGCGACCGACATCATCCTCAACCTGAAGCAGATTCCGTTCAAGCTTGCGGGCGATGCGCCCAAGGCGATCTACCTGCGAGCGGATCAGCCGGGCGTGGTCACCAGCGGCATGATCGAAGCGGACGGAGACGTCGAAGTTCTCGACAAAGACGTCTACATCGCGACGGTCAGTGAGGGCGGCAAACTCGACATGGAAATGCGCCTGAAGCGCGGGCGCGGCTACACTTCCGCCGACAAGAACTTCGATGAGGACCTGGGTATCGGGTTCATTCCGATCGACTCGGTTCACTCGCCGGTGCGCAAGTGCAACTACACGGTGGAAGCCGCGCGTCTGGGCCAGATCACCGACTACGACAAGCTGACACTCGAAGTGTGGACCAATGGCTCCATCACGCCGGCCGATTCGCTCGGCCTGGCGGCGAAGCTGCTGAAGGACCACATGAACATCTTCATCAACTTCGAGGAAGAAATTGAAACCGGCACCTCGTCGTCGGACGACCGCAAGCCTGAGATCCACAACGAGAACCTCAACCGTTCCGTGGAGGAGCTCGAGCTTTCGGTGCGCAGCTACAACTGCTTGAAGAATGCGAATATCCAGACCATCGGAGAACTCGTGCAGAAGACCGAAGCCGAGATGCTCAAGACCAAGAATTTCGGCCGCAAGTCGCTGAACGAGATCAAGGAGATTCTCTCTTCGATGGGTCTGAGCCTGGGTATGAAGATCGACGAGCATGGCAATGCCGTGCCCGGGCCGACGTCGAACCAGGTCTTGCCGGCTTCTGCTTACGGACCGGACGACCAGCTGTAGCTGGTTTGAAGGGGCGCGGCTGCAAGCCGCGCCGCTCACGGACAAGAATGAGTCGGGGCTTTAGCCCCTGAGGTTTCCCATGCGTCACAAAGTTGCTGGATATAAACTCGGACGGAACACCGCGCACCGGCGCTCGCTGCTGCGCAACCTGGTCACCTCGGTGATCGTGGAAGAGCGCATCGAGACGACGGTTCCCAAGGCCAAGGCCGCGAAGCCCATTGTCGAGAAGATGATTACGCTGGGCAAGCGTGGCGACCTCGCAGCGCGGCGCCTGGCTGCGGCGTACCTGATGACCGACGAGGCCGTGGTGAAGTTGTTCGACACGGTCGGGCCGCGATTCGGCGACCGCAACGGCGGGTACACGCGCATCATCCGCACCCACTGGAATAAGGGGGATGGCGCCGACAAGGCTTTCCTCGAACTGTTGGGCAGCGAGAAGGTTCTCGACGAAAAGCGCGAGAAGCGCGCCGCAGCCCGGGCCAAGAAAGTCGAAGAAACCAAGAAGGCCATGGAAGAGGCGGAAGCGCAAGCCCAGGCTCAGGGCGAAGCTGCGCCGGCCGAAAGCGACGACAAGAAAGAGTAGATGCTTTTGTTGTGCGAACGGCGCGGCCGACGGCCGCGCTGTTTTTCTTGGTGATCTTCACGCCAGATTTTGCGGTTCGCTGTGAACCGTTGGGGAAGAACGTCCAGCCGCTTGCCGCACTCGTACATGTCCCTCCGCGTCTCCCACTGGTAATCTTTCCTCGCTTTCGTCTGCTCCCTAAACTCCTTCTAATGGCCTTCACCCGCACACAAATCGGGATTGCTGCCGGCGCCGGAGTTCTCCTGGTGGGAGTGTTTGTTGGCTACCTGTGGTGGCTGAGCAATCAGGGGCCAGTGCTGGCGCGCTCGGAGGATCACGATCCGCTGACCGGGCTGCCCGTCAGCATCAAGATGAATCCGCTGCGCGACCGCTCGACCGAGAAGGCCGCGAACAAGTTCATCCGCGAGTTGCGGGACGGCCACTGCGACGATCTGCTGGCCAAATGGGAGCACGACTACCACAAGAAGTATGCCCATTACATCTGCAACAGTGAGGCGCAGCACCCGCTGCTCTCGTGGGAACTGGTGGATTGGGAAGAAGCGGGCCCGCTGATCATCTTGCACTATCGCGGCAAGCGGGAGAGCAATGCGGGCCCGACTCAGCCCGGAATTGATCAGGATCTCTTCACCGTCACGACGGAGCATAAAGGCGGCCAGTGGGTCGTGACGAAGTACGACGCCATGTACTGAAAAGCAGAGCTCAGTTCCCAGTCAAACCCCAAAAATGTGGGGACAGCCGCCCTCGGCTGTCCGCCGGGCGCAGCCTGGCGGGGTGCGACCCCTAGCGTTCTCTAGATGAGTTCCTCCCGGTTTCTTCCGAGCGTCCGTGTTAAAACCTTTCTATGCCTCCGCGCTCCGCCGAGCCTCAGCCTTCTGCCGCCCAAAATCTCTACGCCTTCGGCATCACGTCGTTCTTGAACGACACGGCCAGCGAGATGGCGTACTGGGTGCTGCCGGCGTTTCTGGTTTCGCTGGGCGCGGGCCCGGCCCAGTTGGGATTGATAGAAGGCATCGCCGAGAGTGTCGCGTCCTTCGCTAAGCTATTCTCGGGGTACCTGACCGACCGCATCGACCGCCGCAAGCCGCTAGTGGTGGGTGGATATTTCGTCGCCAATGCCGTCAAGCCCGTGCTTGCCCTGGTCAGCGCCTGGTGGCAAGTCCTGCCGATCCGGTTCACCGATCGGCTGGCCAAAGGCGTGCGCGGGGCGCCGCGCGATGTGATGGTTGCGGAATCGGTGGGGAAGGATCGGCTGGGATCAGCTTACGGTCTGATTCAGTCGATGGACTCCGCGGGCGCGATCGCCGGTCCACTCGCCGCACTCGTGCTGCTCGCGCGTTTCGGAATCCGAGGTGTGTTCTGGGCCGCTGCTGTTCCGGGCGCGCTGTGTGTGATAGTGGCGCTGTTCGGCATCCGCGAGACCAAGAGGCCCCACGCTTCGACACGCTCAGGGCAGGCTTTCTCGCAAAAGACGCGAGAAACGGCGCCCCCGAGCCACTCCTCGGATGACATCAATTCCAACTCGACACAGAAAGCAGAAAGAGGTTGGTTTGCGTTCGGAAACCCGCTGCCCGGTTCGTTCTACGGGGTTCTGATTGCGGTGACTCTTTTCTCGTTGGGGAATTCCAGTGACATGTTTCTGGTGATGCGGGCACAGAACGTAGGCATCCCGGTGGCGTTGGCGCCGTTGCTCGGGCTGGTCTTCAATCTGACGTACACGCTTGGGTCGTGGCCTGCTGGACGGCTCAGCGACCATTTCTCGCGGCGCTGGATGGCGGCCGCCGGATATGTGATTTTTGCGGCGGTTTATTTCGTGTTCGGACGGGCACCCTCCACGCTCGCGATTTGGATCACGATGGCGGTCTACGGGTTGTATTACTCCCTGACACAGCCCGTACTGAAGGCTCTGGTCGTTGAGACCGTGGGTCCCGAAGTGCGCGGGCGTGCGTTAGGCGTGTATTTCTTTGCGACCAGCGTGGCCACACTGGCCGCAAGTCTGATCACGGGAGAGTTGTGGAAGCATTACGGGGCGGGAGTTCCGTTTTACTTTTCCGCGGGCCTGGCGGTCGTCTCGGCAATCCTGCTGGTGATCAAGCCCAGATCCTGATCAAATCTCCCTTTCCCAATTTGCGTTGTCATCCTAAGCGAAGCGAAGGACCTCTGCATTCGCTGGCAGCTTCATCGCTGACGGCGGGTACATGGGTCCTTCGGAGCGCAAGAGACGCTTTCCTCAGGATGACAAATATTAGGGGAGTCATGCCGCCAATCAATGCAGGGCATCTCAGAACAGTTTCACCGAGAGAAACACGAGAATCTGCGCGCCAATTCCGGCGCAGGTGTCGAGCAGAACGTCGCGCGGGGTCCCGGTACGCGACGGGATGATGCTCTGGTGCCACTCGTCGAGGCTGGCGACCAACGCCGTTCCGAGCACCGCCAGAGTTACCCAGCGGAAAGTCCACCTCGAGTTTTCTACGACCGGAAGCGTTTCGCGCCAGGCACGAAACAGCAGGATGCTCAGCAGGCCGTAGCCGAAGACGTGTCCGCCCTTACGCATGTAAAAGTGCCAGTGCTCGAAGTGAGCTTGGTCCATGCCGAAGAAAAAATGTAGCAGGGGATAAAGGATGCGGCTGGTATTGTGGGCGGAAAGGTAGGCGCTCGATTCAATGGCGATGACGATCAGCCACAGGATTGCGGCGAGCCACGCCTTGAGAACATGGTGACGGTCGGTGCTCAAGCGAGACAGCCCGGCTGCGCCGGGCCGGACGGCCGAGGGCGGCTGTCCTCACCTAAGCAAAGGCTCGGCAAGGCCAAACTACTCAATGGCATAGTTGGGAGCCTCGCGGGTGATCATGACGTCGTGCACGTGGCTCTCGCGCAGGCCGGCGCCGCTGATGCGCACGAAGCGCGTCTTCTGCAGAAGTTCGGCAATGGTGGAGCAGCCGCAGTAGCCCATGCCGGACTTTAATCCGCCGACCATTTGATGGACGATCATGGCGACCGAGCCGCGGTAGGGAACGCGTCCCTCAATGCCTTCGGGCACTAGCTTGGCGAGACGGTTAGAATCGCCGTCGGAGGCGGAGACTGCGGCGGAGGAATCACCCTCGGTGCTCTGGAAGTAGCGTTCGCTCGATCCTTGGGCCATCGCGCCAATCGAGCCCATGCCGCGATACGACTTGAAGGAGCGGCCCTGATAGAGGATTAATTCGCCGGGACTTTCGTCGGTACCGGCGAAAAGCGATCCGATCATCACGGCGCTTGCGCCCGCGGCCAGCGCCTTGGTGACGTCGCCGGAATATTTAATGCCGCCATCGGCGATGATGGGGACGCCCGAGTCTTTGGTGGCCCGGTAAGCTTCCGCGATGGCGGTGATCTGTGGCACGCCCGCGCCGGTGACGACGCGGGTGGTACAAATCGATCCCGGGCCGATGCCGACCTTGATGCCATCGGCGCCGGCGCGCGTCAGTTCGCAAGCGCCGTCAAATGTTGCCACATTGCCAGCCAGCAGTTCGAGGTGGGGCAGCTTCGATTTCACCAGCTTTACGGCGTCGAGCACCTTGGTGGAATGCCCGTGCGCGCTGTCAATCGCGATCACGTCGACTTTGGCTTCCGCGAGTTCCTGGGCGCGTTCGAGGAAATCTCCGGTAGCGCCGATGGCCGCGCCCACGCGCAGGCGGCCTTGAGGATCCTTGGCGGCGTTGGGGTATTTCAGCTTTTTCTGGATGTCTTTGACCGTGATCAGGCCCTTCAGGTTGTACTTGTCGTCTACGACGAGAAGCTTCTCGACCCGGTGTTGGTGGAGGATCTTTTCCGCTTCTTCGAGCGTGGTCCCGACAGGTACGGTGATGAGATTTTTCTTGGTCATCACCTTGTCGATAGGAATGTCGAAGCGGGTTTCGAAGCGCAGGTCGCGGTTGGTGAGAATACCGACGAGTTTGCCGTGCTCGGTGATGGGGACGCCGGAAATCTTGTACTTGCGCATGACCTCGAGCGCGTCGGAAACCCTGTCGGTAGGCGACATCGTAACCGGGTCGACGATCATGCCGCTCTCGGAGCGCTTCACCTTGTCGACTTCGTTGGCCTGTTGCTCGATGGTCAGGTTGCGGTGAATAATGCCGAGGCCGCCCTGCTGCGCCAGCGCGATCGCCATGTGCGATTCGGTCACGGTATCCATGGCCGCGCTCACCACCGGAATGTTGAGGCTGATGTTGCGGGTGAGTTGGGTTTGAGTGCTGGCCTGTGCCGGAATTACATCGGAGCGAGCCGGCAGCAGAAGGACGTCGTCGAAAGTAAGAGCTTCAGGAACGGGGAAATGAATCATAAATTTCTCAGGAATCCCAGCCGTGTGGGTAAACATTCATTCTAGAGATGGCTGAGGGTGGACGCAAATCGCAGCAACCGAGACCGGACAGTGCGATCACTTCGCGGAAAGATTACGTGGGGACAGCCCCCTCGGCTGTCCCTCGGGCGATGCCCGTTACCGCCCCGCCCCGTTTGTCTTTTGCCACTCACGGGCGTATATTAGAGAACTGAGAACTGCTGTGTACCGGCAATTGGCGAAGCACACCAGTGGGCGCAAGCCCACATTTTATTTGGGGCCCTTCGGATGTTGCCGCCATCGCCTGTAAGTTACTGGATTCATGGCGCTTGACGTTGAACGTGTGCAGGAAATCGCGGAGCGGGTAGCGACCTCGAGCGGGCTCGAGGTGGTGGAGATCGAGTTCCTCGGCGGAGGCAAGGCGCGCATGCTGCGGGTGTTTCTGGATAAGCCTGCGGCGGGGACGGATCCGCTGGCCGGGGTTACGCACGAAGACTGTGCCAACTTCAGCCGTGAGTTTGGCACGATCCTCGATGTCGAGGATGTGATGCCGGGTTCATACACGCTGGAGGTTTCGTCGCCTGGGTTGGATCGAAAGTTGATCAAGGCCGCGGACTTTATGCGATTCACCGGCAGTCGCTTGAAGTTGACGACACGGCAACCGGTGGACAACAACCGCCACTTTGAAGGACGGCTGGAGAGTTTCAAGGATGGCCGCCTGACGCTGGATCTAAGCGTGGCCAGCCACAAGTCGCGGAAAAAAATGGGCGCGGTGGCCGGCGCGAGGATAGAAATTGATTTCGCCAACGTGGAGAAGGCGAATTTGGTGCCGGAGATCTGAGTTTTCAATGTTTCAAAGTTGCAAGGTTTCAAGGACCTTGCGATTTTGAAATCTTGGAACGTTGAAACTTTTACTTTATGGCAAGCGAGCTCTACAACACGATCGACGCACTCAGCCGGGAAAAAGGCATTGATCCGCAGATTGTCGTCAGCGCGGTGGAAGACGCCATTGTCATGGCCACGCGCAAGTACTACAAGTCACAGGAAAATCTGCGCGCCAAACTGGACAAGGAAACCGGCAAGATCAACGCCTTCGCGGTGAAGACCGTGGTGGAGACTCCGGAGCAAGTGGAAGACCCCAACCTCCAGATCACGCTCGAAGATGCGCGCAAAACCGATCCGGCTCTCGAAGTTGGCGGCGAGTTGCTGATTCCGAAAGTGACCGAAGGCATTCTCGGACGCATCGCGGCGCAACTCGCGAAGCAGGTCATTTTCCAGAAAGTGCGCGAGGCCGAGCGCGACACGGTTTACAACGAATACATAGGGCGCGTAGGCGAGATCGTCAACGCGACGGTGAAACGGGTCGAAGGCCCGGATGTGATTTTCGACATCGGCAAGGCGGAAGCCCGCATGCCGCGCAAGGAACAGTCGCGCCTGGAATCGTTTGCCATTGGCGAGCGTGTGCGCGTGGTCATTGCCCGCGTAGAAAGAGCTTCGAAAGGCCCGGGCGTTGTGGTTTCGCGCGCCGCGCCGGAACTGGTGCAGCACTTGTTCCAGACGGAAGTGCCGGAAATCTACGACGGAACGGTCGTGATCCGGGCCATTGCCCGGGAAGCCGGCGAGCGCACCAAGATCGCCGTCATGTCGAAAGACAAAGACGTGGACGCGGTGGGCGCGTGCGTCGGCATGAAGGGCATGCGCGTGCAATCGATCATCCGCGAGTTGCGCGGAGAGAAGATCGACATCATCGAGTATCACGAGGATGCGGTGACCTTTGCCGAGAAGGCGTTGCAGCCCGCGAAGGTGAGCCGCGTGACGGTAGTTGACAGCTCGGACAAGCATCTGGAAGTTGTCGTCGATGACAGCCAGTTGTCTCTTGCCATCGGCAAAAAAGGGCAGAACGTCCGCCTGGCGGCGAAGTTGCTCGGCTGGAAGATCGACATCAAGAGCGAGGAAGAGAAGCGACAGGAAGTGGAGCAGCAAATGGCCGCGATGGCGCCGCCGCCGACGACCCCGCTGGAGAATGTCGCCGGGCTGGGCGAAGGGCTGGTCGAAAAGCTGAGCGCCGCGGGTGTGACTACAGTGGAAGCCCTCGCCGATATGACTCCGGAACAACTCGAGGCCATCGAAGGCATTGGGCCCAAAACGGTGGAAAAAATCAGTCTCGCGGTGAATAATTACTTCGCGAGCCTGGAAGCGGGCGCGCTCGAAGGCGAAGTCCCGGCAGAGGGTGTGGCGATAGAGGGTGAAGCTGTGCCGGAAGACGCCCCGCTGGAAGCTGCCGGGGAGGCAGCCAGCGAAGTTGCTGCGGAAGGCGAACAGGCAGCGGTTCCTGAGGCGACGGCGGAAGCCGAAGCCGCCTCAGACGAAAACGAAGAACACGAGCCAAAAGACGGCTCCGCTTCGGAAACAACTGAATAGTCATTTCATGACACAGATGGCACGCGCGGACATCTTCGATGGCGTGCGAGTGCAGGACGCTGACTCCGTGAGGCTGCGATGAAGACCTAAGCACAACGCGGGGTACAAGAAAGGCCGGATGAGCAAGGTTCGAATCAACGATCTCGCCAGGGAGCTGGAAGTTAAAAGCAAAGCCATTCTCGACGCGCTACCTCTCGTCGGGGTGACGGAGAAGAAGACCCATTCCAGCTCGCTCGAGGAGCATGAAGCGGAAAAGGTTCGGGTCCACCTGCGCGGCTCGTCCGAAGCGCAGACGCCGTCTGGCCGATCCGCGCGCCCGCTGCGCGGCGAAGAAGAAATCAAGACCAAGATCGATTTGTCGCATATCTCCCGGCCGGGAGACGTGCTGAAAGCCATCACGCAAAAGAAGGAAGCAGCAGCGGCGCCTCCTCGTCCCGTTGCCGCTCCCGTGGCTGCCAGGCCGGCGGTTGTGCCTCCGGTGGCCAGACCGACGGCGCCTCCAATTGTGCCTTCCGCCCCGGCTGCGAAAGTGCCTGCGCCCGCGGTGCGGCCCGAGGTGGTCGCGCCTGTGGTGGAGAAACCCGCAGCTCTCTCTCCGCAGCCTACGCCTTCAGTCGCTCCGCCCGTTGCCGCATCGCCGCGTCCCGCGACGCCCCCTGCGCCAGCAGTGGTCGCACCACCTTTGCCCGCCGCGCCTTCGGTAACTGCATCTGCCGCACCTCCGGCTCCAGTGGCCGCGCCGCGTCCGGCGGCACCGCCTGCAGTGGCGGCCTCACCACAGCCTCCGGCGCCGCGCATGATTGTCCCGCAGACCGGACCACGTCCGGTGTACAAAGCTCCACCGCCGCGCCCTGTCGCGCCGGTTGCTCAGGCCGGCGGGCCCGCAGCGACCATGCGTCCTGCGCCCGGACGTCCGGTGCCGGGGCAGCCGATTTTTCAGCGCCCGCGTCCGCAAGTGCCCGGTGGAGGTCCGCCGCGTCCCTTGCGTCCGGGTGAGCGTCGTCCCATGCATCCCACGCGATCGACGCCTGCGGGTGCTCGTCCACTGGGGGTTGGTCCGGGGCTTCCACCTCCGGGACCAGCTCGCCCCGGCGCTCGTCCGGGCGCGCCCGCACGCCGGCCTGGCCAGCGTTATGTTCCGCGCGGCGTAAAAGAAGGGCCGATGAAGGGCTACACGCCGCCGCCACGCATGGTGGTGTCGAATGAGCCGATGCCGATCACGCGCAATATCACGATCACGGAAGGCATCAGCGTTAAGGATCTCGCGGAGAAGCTCGACATCCGCGCGAAAGATTTGATCTCGCGTCTGTTGGGTCGCGGAGTTTTCGCCACGATCAACCAGACGCTCGACGCCGAACTGGCGAGCGAAATGGCTCGCTTTTTCGGAGCCGAGACGAACGTGATCACGTTCGAAGAACAGGCTTCGAAAGACATTGACGCGGCCGCTGCGAGCGGAGAGGAATCCGCGGTTGAAGTCACGCCCCGTCCTCCCGTGGTGACGATCATGGGTCACGTCGACCATGGCAAGACCACCCTGCTCGACTCGATTCGCCTTACCAGCGTTGCCGAAGGCGAAGCTGGCGGGATCACGCAGCACATCGGCGCCTACAAAGTCCGAATTACCGACAAGGAATCTCCGGCTTTCGGCCGCGAGATCGTGTTCCTCGATACGCCGGGTCACGAAGCGTTCACGCGTATGCGTTCGCGCGGCGCCAAGGCCACCGACATTGTGGTGTTGGTCGTGGCCGCGGATGACGGCGTCATGCCCCAGACCGTGGAAGCCATCGATCACGCGCATGCCGCCGAGGTTCCGATCATCGTCGCCGTCAACAAGATCGATAAGCCCGATGCCATGCCCGACCGCGTAAAGAAGCAGCTGGCTGACCGTGGTCTGGTGCCGGAAGAGTGGGGCGGCAAGACGGTGTTCGTCGACGTTTCGGCGAAAAAGAAAACCAACCTGAATCTGCTGATGGAAATGATCTGCCTGGTCGCGGATCTTGCGGAACTCAAGGCGACTCCGGAACGCGCTGCTACCGGCGTGGTCTTGGAAGCTAAACTCGATCGCGGCCGCGGACCCGTGGCTACGGTGCTGGTGCAGAACGGCACGCTCGTTGCCGGAGATAACTTTGTGGTGGGCAACGTGTACGGCAAGATCCGCGCCATGTTTGACGATCGCGGAGCAGCACTGCAATCCGCGCCTCCGTCCACGCCGGTCGAGATTCTGGGCATGGAAGGTCTGCCGCAGGCCGGAGATCAGTTCGTGGTCGTCGCGGATCGCGACAAGGCTCGAGGCATTTCCGAATACCGCGAGCAGAAATCCCGCGAAGCCGCATTGGCCAAGAGTTCGCGCGTCTCGCTGGAAGGACTGGCCGAGCAGATCAAGACCGCCGGCACCAAGGAACTGAACATCATCCTGAAGGGCGATGTGCAGGGCTCGGTGGAAGTGCTCAGCGATCTGCTTTCCAAGCTTTCGAACGAGAAGGTTCGGCTCAAACTCCTGCGCTCGGGTGTGGGCGCCATTACCGAAACCGACGTGCTGCTGGCTTCGGCGTCGAACGCCATCATCATTGGCTTCAACGTACGGCCGGAACGCAAGGCGCAGGAACTGGCCGAGCAGGAAGAAGTCGACATCCGCTTGCATTCGATCATTTACGAACTGCAGGACGAGATCAAGCGCGCCATGACCGGTCTGCTCGAGCCGACGATCAAGGAAACGTACCAGGGACGTGCCGAGGTGCTCGAAACCTTCCGCATTCCGAAGGTGGGAA
>JBARBI010000220.1:0-3474 GCA_049792875.1 Candidatus Sulfotelmatobacter sp. | reverse complement strand
GTGCGAAGTTGGAGCGGTGGTCTCCGGCGCATCCCAAGCTCTACGACGTGATCCTCACCAGCGGCGCCGATACAATCCACGATCAAATCGGCTTTCGTACGATCGAAGTGCAGGGAGCCACCATCCTGTTGAACGGCAAGCCCATTTTCCTACGCGGCATCTCGATGCACGAAGAGGCGCCGTTTCGCGAGGGCCGCGCCTTCAGTCCGGAGGACGCGCAAACCCTGCTGGGATGGGTAAAAGATCTGGGATGCAACTTCGTTCGCTTCGCGCATTATCCGCACAACGAGAATGAGGTTCGTCTGGCCGACCGCATGGGGTTGTTGGTGTGGTCGGAGATTCCAGTCTATTGGGATATTGACTGGTCGAATCCGGCGACCCTGGCGAATGCCGAGGCCCAACTTCGTGATGAGATTGCACGCGATCATAACCGCGCCGCGATTATCCTGTGGTCGCTCTCCAATGAAACTCCGGTGAAGCCAGAGCGCCTGACGTTTCTGAAAAAGCTGGCGCAAGACGCTCGGGAACTGGATTCCACACGGCTGATTACCTCCGCGATGAACCACGTGGAGGACACGAGTCCAGACGTGCGGACGATCAGCGATCCTCTGGGAGAGGTGCTGGACGTTCTCAGTCTGAACGAATATCTCGGATGGTACTGGGGGCGCCCGGAGGACGCCGATAAGATGCAGTGGAAATCTACGTGGAATAAGCCGCTCATTGTCAGCGAATGTGGCGGCGGCGCGGTGTTCGGGCGACACGGGGACAAGGACGAGATATGGGCTGAGGAATATCAGGACAACTTGTATCAGCATCAGTTGGGCATGGTGGAACGCATGCCCAATCTGGCCGGGTTGACGCCGTGGGTCCTGATGGATTTTCGGGCTCCGGCCCGCATGCTTCCGGCCGTGCAGGACTATCACAATCGCAAGGGGCTGATTTCGAATCGAGGCCAGCGCAAACTGGCGTTCTACACCCTGCAGAGGTTCTACAAGAAGGTGGCGGAGGCGGGGAAGTAGGGGTAGGGGTGCGATTGGGTTTGGGGCTCTTTACTCTGACGAAAGTACCCACTTTTGCCGCAAAGGACGCGGCAAAAATGGGGCACCCGGGTTCCCCTGAAAAGCGGCTCCGGTCAGGATGACTCCATAGAAGATGAAAGTAGGTCAGCCTTGGGTGCGATCCTGGACTTCATCGTTCCAGGCCATCTGGATCGCTTCCAGCTTGCCTTCGTTGGAGGCTTTGGGATCGCCGACAAAGTCCGACAGTTCGGTGACGTAGCGGTGCAGGTCGGTGAAGCGTACGGCGAGCGGATCGAGTTCGGGATGTGTTTCGGAAAGCAGGATGCCGATGTCTATGGCGTCGTCCCAAGTCAGTTTCTTAGCCATCCTCAGTGCTCCTCAGAGACGTAATTACGATTCCACGCGGGAATCTCGACGACGACTTTGCCGGGCTTGGTAACCTGCGCCTGACAGCCGAGACGCGAGTTTAACTGGAGATCGGCGGCCATGTCCAACCGGTCGGCCTCGTCGTCGTCCATGGGTGAGAGATTCTCGGCGCCTTCTTTCACCCAGATATGACAGGTGGTGCAGGCGCAATTGCCGCCGCAGGCATGGTCGAGGGTGACGCCGAAGTTCAGGGCCACGTCGAGCAGCGATTGCTCTTTGCCGTGATCTTCGTAAGGCAATTTGCCGTTTTCAAACTGGACCGTCTTGCCCTCGGGCAGGAAGGTGACCTGCACTGTGTTTTCGCCGGGCGCTTCTTCAGTCAACGTGCCAGCTCCTTGTGTCTTTTCCTCAGCCATTTTCAACCTCAATCTGTTGTTTCCTAAGCGAAGCGAGGGACCTATGCAGTCGTAGCCGGTTGCACGGGTCCTTCGCGGCAAAGAACGCCGCTCAGGATGACAACAAGAACATTATTCAAATTCTGCTTTCGCCATGGGGTGCGGGGCGGTAGGGCCTTCGCCCAGGTCCGTCTCGTCCATGTTCTTGCCTTTCAGAGCCGATGATACGGCGCTGTCCATCATCAATTCAGCCAGGCGCATCGTGCCCTGGTTCAGCGCGTCGATCGCTTTGCGGATTGCCTGATAATCTTCTTCGCCGTTCACCGCGACTAAGGCCTTCTCCATCTTGGCGATCTGCTTCTTTTCGTCGGTGGTGAGTTGTCCCCAGGCCGCGCTCTTCTTGCCTTTCTCGAGGGCGGCGAGAATCGTGGAGGTTTCAGCACGGGCTTCGATCAATTGGCGCAGCCGGAAATCTTCTTCGGCGTTGTCGAAGGAGTCGAGGATCATACCCTCGACCTGTTCGTCGGTCAGGCCGTAGCTGGGCTGCACTTGGATCTCGGCCTCTTTGCCGCTGCGTTGTTCACGCGCGGAAACGTGCAGGATGCCATTGGCGTCAATCAGGAACTTAACTTCGACGCGCGGGATCCCGGCCGCCATCGGTGGAATTCCTTTGAGATCGAAGCGCGCCAGAGAGCGGCAATCCTTCGCCATTTCGCGCTCACCCTGCAACACGTGAATCGCCACGTTGGTCTGGCCGTCGATCTGCGTGGTATAGAACTGCGTGGCCGACGCCGGGATAGTCGAGTTGCGCAGGATGATTTTGTCGGTGACTCCGCCAGCGACTTCGATGCCAAGCGACAGTGGGGTTACATCGAGCAAAAGCATGTTCTCGGTGGCCTCGGAGCCGCCGCCGAGGATGTTGGCCTGTACGGCCGCGCCTAGGGCCACGACCTCGTCGGGATTCAAGTCGGTGTGCGGCTCGCGGTGGAACAAATCTTTCACCAGCGCGCGAACTTTGGGGATGCGCGTCGAACCGCCGACGAGAACGACCTCGTCAATCTGCTCGGGCTTCAGGCCGGCATCTTTCATCGCCTGCTTGCAGGGACCGACAGTGCGATCGATGACGGGCTGAATGAGTTGCTCGTACTGCTCGCGGGTGATCTCGCGCTGGTAGCGCTTGCCGCCGGGCAGTTCGATGTCAAGCTTGACCGACGGCTGCGAAGAAAGAGTGATCTTGGCATCGATCACGGTCTTGCGGATTGCCTGCACGGCCTCAGCGTTGCGGCGAAGGTCGAGAGCGAGGTCGCCGCGGATGTCGTCGAGGGCGATGGTGATGAGCAGATTGTCGATGTCGTCCCCGCCGAGGTGGGTGTCGCCGTTGGTGGCGATGACTTCGAAGATTCCGTCATGCAGCTTGAGGATGGAGATGTCGAACGTGCCGCCGCCGAGATCGTAGACTGCGACGATGCCGTTCTGTTTCTTGTCGAGGCCATAGGCCAGCGATGCGGCGGTCGGCTCGTTCACCAGGCGAAGGACTTCGAGGCCGGCGATGCGGCCGGCATCTTTTGTGGCCTGGCGCTGCGCGTCGTTGAAGTACGCCGGGACGGTGATGACCGCCTTCGTGACGGGGCCTCCGAAAAAGCGTTCGGCACTCCGCTTGAGCTGGCGAAGAATGAGCGCAGAGATTTCCGGCG
>JBARBI010000219.1:0-2914 GCA_049792875.1 Candidatus Sulfotelmatobacter sp. | reverse complement strand
AAGCCTGCCTGGTTTTCGAAGACACGGAGATGGGCATTCAGGCGGCGAGCGCTGCGGGAATGGCCTGGGTTAAAGTTCCGCCGCCGAGGGAGAGAGCTTCCGCAAAGTCTGGATCAAGCTAAGGATTCTGTTCGGAGGCGCCGGTGTAGAGAATCCAAAGTTCATTCCATGTCCGACCCAAGTACTTGATAGCGGTACTTCTTCCCGTCCCAAAAAATGACTGACGAGGTCGCTTCGCCTTCACCCTTTTCTTCCATGTAGATTCCGAGGACAGTCTTCTTTTTCAACGCCAGCCTTTTCACCGTCAGCGTTTGGAAGGGCAGGTTGATCAACAGAAACTTGGGCTTCTCTTTGCTGGACCGCCAAGCCTCAGGGCCGACGCCGTGAACGATCAGCAGACTAACTCCTTTGCGGTCGGGTGTGTCGGAATTGAATGTCGAAGTCAGTTTCACGTCGCCGAAGCCCATATAGCTGTTGTACGGATCGGTCACGTGGAAGCCGTATTCCGCCTGGTCGGCCATCGGATTCTTGCAGCGGGCGGCGACTATCAGATCATCCACGCCGTCGCCGTCAAGGTCGCCGACAAACTGCGGAGGCCCCGCCAGCAGCGAACAGTTGTCGCCAAACTCCTTGTGCACGAACTCATCGGTGACCGCAGGCACTGGAGATTTGGCGTGCGCGGGCGGCGGAGGCGGCGGCTTCTTTTCGGCGCCAAGCCTTGCAGAAGTGAAAGCGATCGTTAACAGCACAAGCAAAACACGGAGGCATGCAATTCGGGAGGACGACATAATATCCCTACTTTAGTCCCGTTTTTCTCGGCGGGGTAGATACATGAATGGTGACAGGTAACCGAGGTACTCACTACCTGCGGAAATGTTCCCAGCCCAGCGGCTTAAGTTCATAGCCCACGTAGCCCGCTTCACTCTCATTCATGACGAAGAGCTTCTTAAACCTTGTGACGTGTCCAATCATTGTGATTGGTACGCCAGCAATGTGGGATGGGATGCGCTTGCTGCGTGGCGCGGTGAATAACAGTTCGTAGTCTTCTCCCCCGTGCAGCGCAAATTGCAGATCGACTTCCCGCGCCGGTTTGCCCACGCTAGCCCGCGGAATCGCTTCCTCTTGCAGTTCCGCACCTACCCCGCTTTCCTCGCAGATGTGGGCCAGATCGGTCGAGAGTCCGTCGCTGGTATCGATCATCGCGGAGGCCAGGCCTTTTCTCCGAAGGAGACGGCCCAACTCGATTCGCGGCTCCGGGAAGAAATGCCGCGGATACTCCCGCGGATTCAGTTTCCGCCCGGACGTCTTGCGCATCTGCGAGACTGCGGCCGCCGAGCCGCCCAGTTCGCCGCTGACGTAAACACGGTCGCCGGGACGCGCCCCAGACCGCAACACCGCCGTCCCCTTAGGCACGCTTCCCACCACAACAATATCTGCGAGAACTCCGTTGGGCGACTCTGCCGTGTCCCCGCCGGCCAGGGTCACGCCGTATCGCTCTGCCAGGCTTACCAGGCTGCGCGCAAACCGGCCCACCCAGCCCTGCGGCAGCTGGTGGGGTAGCGCCAACGAAAGAAATGCCGCCACCGGCTCCCCGCCCATGGCCGCGATGTCGCTCAGCCCTCGCGCCAGGCACCGGTGTCCAACCGATTCCGCCGAATGCCAGTCCCGCCGGAAGTGGATTCCCTCCAACGAAAAATCAGTCGTGACCAGCGTATCGGTTTCCCCACCTCGGCCCCTAGCTCGACTCGGCAGAAGTCGCAGCACAGCGCAGTCGTCTCCAATTCCAGCTTGAACGGCAGGGTTGCTGGCCAACTTCGCCAGGTGGCGAATTTGGGCAATCAGCGCTTTTTCAGCAATCGGCACGACAACCACTATAAGCGAGGCCACCTACGGATGTTGCCATCGTCGCCGGAATTCAGGGTCGGCGCAACGGCCCCAGGAGCGCCACACAAGGCATCGACGTAATCTGCCCGCCTGCCACATTTGCTTACCCGTCTTAAGTAACTTCTAATGCCGCTTCCCGTCGTTGACAGGGGGAACCTAGTTTGTTACCTTTACCAGACATTCACAAGACTTTGGTCAGCGAAGTTGGACCAGCTTAAGTTCTGCATTGCGTATCGATTGCAGACAACAGGTTTCGGCTTGGTCCTCGGTTCTGGTGGAAAAAGGGCGCGTTAAGAAGTCTTCATTCCCGACACGGGAAGCGTGGCCCGAAATGGTCAGGTGGTCCGAACAGGCTTTCTGCAACCTCAGAACTTTGCCTGAAGTTCCGGCCCTGATCGTCAAAGCGGAATTACAATCCGGAAGGACGGCATTTGCATAAGCGCTTCTACATCCTTTTTGTGGCTCGCGGGGACGACGGCCAGCTGCGCAAGATCTCCATTCCCGTCCACTACCTGTATGTGTTCGTAGTCGGCGCCGCCATCGGATTCCTCAGCCTCACCGGCATCGCCAGCTCTTATGCCCGCATGCTGCTCAAGGTTTCGCACTACAACCAGTTGCGCACCGAGAAAGAGCAGTTGAAGGATCGTTATTCCCGTCTCGAGGAAGTCGCCAAGGAACGTGACGTTCAAGTCGCCTCTCTGGGCTCGATCGCCAGTGAAGTTTCGGCTCTTTACGGATTGAAATCGCAGCCCGCCCTGGTCACGGGATCGAAAGAACAAATTCAGGACGCTGAGGTCAGTTCTTCCCTGGACCAGCTTGGCGCTCTCCGCACTTCCGCCCTCACCGGCGCTGCCACGGTTGGCATCAGCCTGGGCATGACTCGCAACGCAACTACAGCCGACTGGGCCCGCGCTAACTCCGCGCCCAACCTCTGGCCGATCGAAGGCCAGGTGACGGGCAGCTTCGGTGAGCGCCTTGACCCATTTAACGGGGAAGGCGCGTTTCACCAGGGCGTGGATATCGGCAGCAC
>JBARBI010000218.1:0-11828 GCA_049792875.1 Candidatus Sulfotelmatobacter sp. | reverse complement strand
GCAGCCGTCGAGGAAGCTGCGAAAAGGGCCGGGCACAAGGTGAAGATTCCTTTCTCGCCGGGGCGCACGGATGCTTCGCAGGAGCAGACCGACGTGCACTCATTCGCCGTAATGGAGCGGACCGCGGACGGGTTCCGCAACTACCTCCGGAACGGACACCAAATGCCGGCGGAGGAGCTGCTGGTGGATCGGGCGCAGTTGCTGACGCTGACTGCCCCCGAGATGACAGTACTCATCGGTGGCCTGCGCGTCCTGAATGCGAACTTCGGGCATTCCAAACACGGCGTCTTCACCAAGCGGCCCGAGACGCTGACGAATGATTTCTTCGTCAACCTGCTGGACATGAATACGAAGTGGGAGCCCTCCTCTACGTCCGAAGGCGTGTATGAGGGGCGCGATCGCGCGACGGGCAAAATCAAGTGGACCGGCACGCGTGTCGACCTTGTGTTCGGTTCGAACTCGCAGCTCCGGGCGATCGCTGAAGTCTATGCATGTCACGACTCGAAGGAGGCGTTTGTGAAGGACTTCTTGGCTGCGTGGAACAAGGTGATGAACCTTGATCGCTACGACCTTGCCTAAGCTCGGCGGAAAAGAGAGCCGTCAGCCTGGTACTAACCCCCGTTCGTGGATAGTTTCCGGGTTGCCAACGATCCTCCCTAAACACAGAAGACAAGCTTCCTTGTGGCAGCTCCAAGAGCGCATTGGCCTTTCTCGTCAACTGAAGCCCAGTACAGGTCTTTCATAAACAGGGGCTCGCCATGCTGTACGGGTTACGTAACAGCGCTCCTTCTCCAGCATCTCCTGCGGTTTCTCTGATATTCTCTCCCTGAATTTGGGGTGTCTCATGGTTCAACTCAGCGGTGGCATCGGCAATGTAACGACGAATACAGGGCTCGTAGAGATGGCAATGGCGTATTCCCGCAGCCGTATGCTTTGCGCGGCTGCACGTCTCGGCATTGCCGATGCACTTGGAGACGAGGTACGTAGCGTTGGTTTCTTGGCCGAAAACTGTCAGGCAGATGCCGATGCTCTGTATCGCTTGCTGCGCGCCCTCGCCAGCATCGGCGTGACAGAGGAGACAACGCCAGAACACTTTCGGCTGACTCCGTTTGGCAAACCGCTGCGGAGGGATGTGCCTCAGTCCGTCTGGGCGGCTGTCATCTTCTGGGCGGATCTACTCGCCGATAGCTGGTCCCTGCTTACCGACTGTGTTCGAACGGGCAAACCGGCCTCACAGGTGCGCGATCCGAAGATACCTTCTCGCTGGTCGCAGGACGCCGATGCTGACTCGATTTTTCGTGCAGTGATGGGCACGGCTCCGGCAGAAGATTACGCTCCCATCGCAGAGGCATGGGATTTTTCCCGCGCGAAGGTGGTCGCTGACCTCGGCGGGGGAGGTGGGTCGCTCATTCTTGCAGTACTGGGACTCAACTCCCACCTGCAAGGCATGCTTGTGGACCTCGAATCCAGCGTGGATGCAGCCAAATCGCGCTTTGCGGATGAAGATCCTTCCTCCCGATGCGAACTAATCGCCGCAGATCTGATGCAATCGGTCCCGGCGGGCGCCGATGTGTACATGCTCAAACATGTACTGCACGGGCGTCAGGACGGGGATGCTGTTACCATTCTCAAGAACTGCCACGCGGTAATTCCGCAGAACGGCAGTTTGTTGATCGTTGAATTCATCCTTCCTCCGCTCGTCTCGCATCCAGATCCGCAACTGGAAGGCCACCTGATGAGCGACCTCAACATGCTTGCTGTCACCGGCGGTAGAGAGCGTAGCGAGCGTGAGTGGAGAGCACTTCTTGAGGCAGCGAGATTCACTCTGACCCGGGTGTGCCCGGTCGGGGGCGACACTCTTATGGTTCGGAACGTTGGGATTCTCGAAGCGAAGCCAGCTCAGGGATGAGCCCAAGTTGTTCCGAACGTTGGACAGTTTTGTTTGGGATGACATCCACACACACAGCGTTGTTCCCGCCACGTACGGAGGTCCGCATGTGCACCGACCCCAAAACCGCAAAACGTTGTTTTCGACGATTCCCAAATTGCTAGTACACCCATCGAGTGTGGTAAAGGGTTCCAAATTTCCGGTTGTTGGTGGGCGACGAGGTATGCGGAAGTAATTCCAGGAGACCCGATTCGCGCCATTACTTCCGGCTTGCCAACTAGCCAGCCGCAACCCGCGGCAGACATTAGTAGTTTTGCAGCTTGCCCGACTGGCGTTTTGCTAAGCTCTATTCGTGCAATCGGGAACGCCAAGCCGGACTGCCTTGGCTGCGGCCACTAACCGCGCCGCGCATCTGGTCCTGGAAAAGGGTTGCATCTTCAACGATCCGCTTGCCCTGGCCATCCTGGGTGAAGACGCGGAGACCGTGGCTCGCGAAGCTGAGGGTCAACCCTCCAGACAGAGGATGCGAATCTTCATCGCGGTCCGGACGCGCTTCGCGGAGGACGCCTTATCGGCTGCTGTCGAACAGGGTGTGCGCCAGCTTGTAGTTCTCGGGGCTGGACTCGACACGTATGCGTATCGTAGCACGCTTCGTGATCATCTCCGTATCTTCGAAGTAGACCATCCGGCCACCCAAGACTGGAAACGCCAACGCCTCGAACATGCCGCTATCCCCATACCGAGTTCGCTAACTTTCGCACCCATCGATTTCGAACGCCAGACTTTGGCCGAGGGCTTAACGATCGCAGGTTTTGATCCTTCGCGGCAAACCTTTTTCACGTGGCTTGGCGTTGTTCCCTACCTGACCAAGGAAGCTGTATGGTCGACCCTAAGTTTCATTGCGAAACTCCCGAATGGCGCACAAGTAGTTTTCGACTACAGCAATCCTCCGGATTCATTGTCCGGGGAAGCACGCGTTAGCCACGAGCTGCGCGCGACGCATGTTGCCCGGTTAGGCGAAGCTTGGCTGAACTACTTTGAAGCGGACGAACTCCGCGCCAAACTTATGGCACTAGGGTTTTGTGAGGTCGAAGACTTGGGGCCTTCACAGATAGCCGCCCGCTATTTTCCAAATCGGTTAAATACTCTTCCCGAGAAAGGTGGCCATATCCTACGTGCGACAACGATCTGAAAGTGCACTAATTGGTGCGCCATTCTTCTTTCATAAGTCCGCTAACGGAAGAGTGGAAAGCACCGTGCCACTTGGCGGCGATTCGGAGCGAATGACGAGAGACAGGCACGATGTGTTCTGAGCCTTTCCTACTCGGCACTGCGGATTCTCTACTGGCAGGGCAAACCGAGCTAAATTTTGCGCTGCCATGGCTTTGAGACAGCCGATAGCAGATTCTTCCCCAGCGCAACGGAAGCGCTGATAATGCCGCCGTAAAGTGCGCCTACCACGCCTAGGCTGGACACATCCTGTCCTGTGAGATAGAGCCCTCGGATCGGGGTTCTGGCTCCGAGCGCGCGAATGCCGAAACGTGCGGGCGTGGAGGCAAAACCATAGATTTCCCCGTGGCCGTAATTCATAAAATGGCGAGTTGTGACCGGCGTTGACAACTCCGTGTAGGCGATGTTGCCGGCAACCGAGGGCACCTGCCGCTCCAGTTCGGCACGCAGCCGGGCCGACAGCCGCTGCTTCAGCTCTTCGTACTCCTCTCCGCGCCGCTTCCAACGCGTTTCTTCCCAACGAGCAAATGCCTCATAGGGAACGAACGTAATGAGCTCGACCGTGCCCTTACCGGGATAACGCCGCTGAAAGTCGGGGTCCTTGGCTGAGGGAAATGACATATAGACGCTTGCGAATGGCGAATCAATATCGCGCGTGAACCGTTCGACATTTGCGTCGTGATCAAACGATGGATAGATCCAAAGGTTGGTGCCCTTCAAACCGAGCGCGGCATCGCTCCGCGACAGTCCGACATAAAGGGCGACATGGGCGTTTGAAGGAGGGAGTCTCCCCAGTTGGCCGCGCAGCGAATTCAGTGCGGGCAGATCTGAAGACAATAGTCGCTCAAAAGTGTTGGCCGCACCCGCATCGCTGAGCACCATCGGTGCGCGAAATTCGCGCCCATCGGTCATGCGCACGCCAGCAGTTTTCTTGCCTTCCAGGAGGATGCCCGCCACTTCGGCGCTGGTAACCACGCAGCCGCCGTTGTGCTCGATCCGCGGCACTATGGCCGCCGCGATCGTGCTCGCACCTCCCGCAGGATAACTGCCCCCAGCAAAATAGTGCTCAGCGATGGTAGCGTGAACGGCAAAGCTGCTTTTTCCGGGTGGCAGCCCGTAGTCGCCCCACTGCGCTGTAAGCACGCCCATCAGTTCTCGATTGCTGGTAAAATTCTCCAGCACCTCGCGAGTGGTGCGCTTGGCCCAGCGCATGTACGGAACACGCATCAGACTACCCGCCAGCGCCGCTACTGGCGCCGGGATTGCCTTCTCGGCGAAGTAAAGGCCGCTGGCGCGGTTGCAAGCGTGAACCGCGGCGATATATCGGTCAATGGCTCTGGTTTCCTGGGGGAACGATTGCTTCATCCCTTCCCGGAAGCGGTCCAGTCCGGCGACAAGATCGAAGGCTCGGCCGTCGACAATGAACCGGTCGTATACCTCCGGCATCGCCTCCCACTGCACCTTGCCCTCGGTAACGTGGTCGAAGGCGTGTCGCACGCTGGAGCGCTCGTCCTGAACTTGGCCGATGTAATGCAGACCCACGTCCCACTCGTATCCTGGACGATGAAAAGTATGCGTGAAACCGCCTGGCTCATAGTGCCTCTCTAGGACCAGGACACGCTTCCCTCCATGCACTGCCAGCAACACTGCTGCTGTAAGTCCTCCGATGCCAGAACCAATCACGATCGCGTCCCATTGTTCCGCCAGCTTTGCCTGCCTGTAAGGAATTCCGGTGGCCATCAATTTCTCCTCGTAACGCAGCGGTTGTGGCGTCAAAGCCTATGTTGACACTGACAACATTGTGATCCACGAAGTTGCTGCTGTCAACATTTTCTGGTAAGAATTTAGACGTGAGCGATCCGCAGCCTTACCATCACGCCAATCTTCGCAAGACCCTGCTCGATGCCGCCGTGGCTTTGATCGGCGAAGTCGGCCCTCGCGGCTTCACGCTGCGAGAGGTTGCTCGCCGTGCGGGCGTCTCGCACAACGCACCGTACCGCCATTTTGCGGGGAAGGATGAACTTCTGGTGGCGGTAGCCGAGGAGGGATTCGACCGGCTCACCGCCCTGATGCAGAAGACGCTGGCGCGGGGCAAGTCACCACGGGAGCGACTGCAGTTGTGCGGTTGCGGCTACGTAAGCTTTGCCCTGCGATGGCCCCAGCATTTCCTCGTAATGTTCGATCTGCCTCCAGCTCTGCGCGAGCATTGCAAGAATCAGCCTATTGGGGAAAATGCGTTTCGTGTTTTGCTCGACTGCATTACCGCCGCACAGCAATCTAGCGATCTGCCGGCTGGCGATCCGTTGCCCTTAGCGTGGACGGCTTGGTCGTTGGTGCACGGCATTGCCAAGCTGGCCATCAGCGGAAATCTTCCTCTTAACGCCCACTCCACGATCGAATTCACCCGGCGTGCCTCGCAGGCTATTTTCGGCGAAATGGCTGTGGGACAACACATTGTTCGAACACGCTGACTGCAACCGATCGCCCCGGCTATTACGGCCGGTTGCGAGCGAGTGACGTTAGCGCTTTATCGGAGGCGCGCATTTGAGAAGGATGGGCGCGTGGGCGCGATGCTCTGGCGCGCGTTCGATAAAACCGTTTGGACTAAACCGCTTCGTCGTATTTTGTTGCGCTGCAACTTGTTGCCTGAACGGATCACGCTAGGGCGTCACTGTTCCGGTCTAAAGGTTTTCCTCCCTTAGTGGGTTTCTTTGCGAAAGCATGAAGTCGCTGCTTGCAGCACATTTCATTTCGCAGCGGAGATTCTGGAAGATCACATCCAGCTACACCTCATGCATCCGGACCGGGGGCAACAAACGCCCGCGGAACTCACGGAGGATTTGATGGGCCTCGTGCGCGCGTACCTGAAATAAGCCTCACAACAGGAGCGTCAGCGTGTTCGTAGTGGATGGAGAGGCCCGATGATGCCGCCAGCGAAAACGAGAGGCTCGGACCAGCGTTCTCGGAGGGGACCGCGCGAGGACTGCATGAAATCGAAGATCAGTTACAGCAGTGGCGCGAGGCGTGGTTGGCTTCCCATCCTTCCCTCGCGATGAGCGGCACGAGGGCCAAGGCCGCGATCGGGTCTGCCCACGGCGCGTGAAAGATCAGGTTTGCCAACAGTCCTGCCAAAGCGATCAGTGACAAGTAGCCACAAAGAGCGGATTCGGTTGCATCTGCTCTCAATGACGCACTCGCAACTTGAGTTGCCAGCTTCCGTTTCTGACTTGCCAGCCACGGCATACCGATGGCTGCCACAATCAACAGGATGATCCCGGCGAAGCTGGGTTGGGGTTCGCGATACCCGAGGAGAGACAATCCAGAGCTGACGATGACGAAGGCGGCGACAAAGAAGAGCAAACCTCCTGCCACCCGAGCAGCCAACTTTTCGGCCACCGCAGAATCGGGTTTGGAACGAAATCGCCAAAGGACAATGATCGCCGAGAATAGTTCAATGGCGCTGTCGCCGCCGAATCCTAGAAGGGCGGGGCTTCTCGCCGTCCAAGCAGCAACAAGCGCCACGACGGCTTCTATGCTCATCCAGACAATTGTTAGCATCTGCAGACGGACAACACGACGCAGTAAATCTGGAGCCGGACGTACTGCTGCGATAGACATTTGATCTCGTATTTTACTTCTCAGAGCCGATGGTGTCCGAGGACCTTTTATCGTTGCCAACTTCAGATGCGACCGAAGCGAAATCTAATGGATTGGCAAGTTTCGGTAGGCGCACGATGGCCGGGGTTTGAGGGCCCAGATTGGCAATGGGGTTGAGAGTGCTCTTCTCGCTACAGCAACCGCAGGAAATCGATGACTTCCTGCTGCTCCAGAGTAGTCAGCCTATTGAAACGTTCGATGACTTTATTTGCCTCGCTGCCGCGGCTCTTGTGATCTCGGATGGCCTCCACCAGGTTGGTCGTCCGTCCGTCATGGAGGAAGAAGACGCGCTCGCCGACGCCCCAGAGGGGAGCGGTGCGGAACTCGTCTGGCCCGGCGGCGCCCTGGGTGATGCCGTCGGCGAGGCCCTTGCCCATGTGATGGACGAGGAGGTCGGAGTAAAGATTGGCGGTCTGATTGGAAAGGGCGGCGCTGGGGTTGGTGGAGGCACCGCTGGCAATTTTTGCGCCTGTTTTAAGCGACGGCGTGTGACAGTGGACGCAGCCAATCGATGCAAATGTGGCGCGTCCTTTTTCGGTGGAGGGTGTGGCGGGAGCGGGAGTGGGCGGAGCTAACATGCGCATGAAATCGGCGAAAGCCTCGATGTCGGAGAGAACGGCGGTATTGGTGGAGCCGGCAGCGGTGGTGAAGTTGATGGTGTCCTCGGGAGTGGGGTTGAAGAGGCAGCCGGGAGTTTCGTCGCGCTCCTGGGGGAAAAGCTGGTTGGTAATGCCCATTTCGACGTTGTAAGCCTCGCTGGCGAACATGAGGAGCGATTTGTTTTGCGCTTTCCAGCCAAAACGCGTGATGGTGCCGTCGTTGCCGCTGCGGTTCACGTTGCCGCTAAGATGAGCGTTGACATGTCCGCGAATACCCATTGCCGACTTCTCGGCGGCGTTGGCTTGCATGTTGGCAAGTATGACGGAGTCTGGAATGGCTTCAATGAGTCCTGCGCCGAACACGGGAGTGGGGATGCGGAAAATGATGTTGGGATTGCCGCCTTGGCCGGTGAGCGGATTTCCGGCGGGGAGGAAATCGAATTGGGAGATGTTGCAGCCGGGGGCGTCGGCTCGGCCGGTGATGACGAAAAGGGCGTGCACGTTGCCGTCGGCGACACCGTTGGTCTTCTTGAAGCGCGCTTCGCGGACTGGGCCATTGGCAGTGATGAACCAGGGGACGATGTTCTTTGCGCCGTTCAAAGTGGCGACCGCGATCAACGGATTCTGCGCGGGGCTTGTGCCGCCTGAGGTCGGCTGCGAGTGGCAAGAGAGACATTGATTGGAGTTGAAGCGCGGACCGAGGCCATTGTTCGCGCCGCCGGTCACGACTTCGATGTCAGCGAAGCGCGCCTGGCCATCCTGGAAGAAGGCGGTTTCGTCCGCAGTAAGTCCGCTGAGCGGACCGCCGGCGCTTGGCGGGCCAGTGCGCACGCCCGGATCGACTGGCCCTGAACTGGGCGGAGTGGAACTAGATTGAGCGAAGGTGTAGACGCTGGCGGCAAAAGCCAATACGAGGATCGCGCCGAAACCACGGCGCACAAGTCTCCCGAGAGTCATCACGGTTAGCCTCCGTGAGCTGGGAATGCTGGCATTGTACACCCGGTCTAGCTGCCCGCAACTTGGGAAGGCGGCTGATCGCAGCCACGTGGCGACCGCCAGCGTGACGTGCTTGCAGCGCTCCGGAGTGAGCCGTTCTGGATGGTTGACGCGCTAACCGGAAGTTAATCGGTTATAAGAAGCCCATTGTTCCGTCCGATTATTTGTAGTTGACACAGCAAGTGCGACCCCCCAGTAGGAATCTAGACATACCCTGGAACTGCGAATCGTGTCGGAGAACCTTAATCCTGTACCCAATGGCAATCGAAAGCTGATGCGATAAATCCGGCGTTCGTTCCAACACGATCAATCAAAAGAAGAACGATCGCGCTCTGACTGGAGATAAGACAGAGAGCAGATGGTTTGCATCTAGGTGTCCTGCGACAACAGAGCGAGTCGATACGAGGTATCTCTTTGAATGCGCAAGCTATCACGACGTGGCAGAAATCCATACCATCACCCGTTTTCAGGGAATTGACCCCCACAGCAATTCCTGCTGCGACGACCAAGATTTGCCGAGTCGCGAACGGCATGCGCCTCTATCTCGGGTCGTTCTAGTTGCTTGATCCGGTTATTAGTGTTTTTCGACGTCTTCGGATTGTTTGACTTATATTTCGACGTTTTGTAGTTGTTTCTCGACGCAATTCTCTCAGAGAGAGTGTTTTTCGACTTGGCGTAGGTGTTTTTCGACGATGGAAATTCACAACACAGGGGTTGAAACCTTCCAAGGCGAGGCCTTACTCGATGAAAGCCGACTGGCGGGTTTGGCAGCCCTCGCAAAAGCGCTCAATCTCAGCGCCCGTCCGGATACCGGACACGAAATTGCACAGCGTCGAGTCGAGTCCACGCGGGCTAGCTTCAAGGCTGCTCGGAAGAACCGGGAGCGCTTGTTTCTTCCGCTTCTTGTGGAAACATCTTATGTACCGAACTCATCGGCAGGAACAAACGATTTGGTCTGCTGGGAAACAGAACAAATCCGTAGTGCTTATAGAACTCTGCCGCCTGCTCGTCTTTCGCGTCGACGATGACCGCCCAAGATGCAACATGCGCGCTGTTCTGAAGGGCTCTTTTTAGGGCGTCCACGAGCAAGATTTCTCCGATTCCCTGTCCTCGAAACTCCGTGCTCCTCGCCAATCGTCCCAGCAAAGTCGCCGGGATCTCCCGCATCCGTGTCAGTCTCTTTGCGATTCCTTCGGGGATCTCGTCAAGTTTGACCGTGTAGGACGATAGCGTGTAGTAGCCGGCTATCTTTTTGCCGTCCGGGGTCAGTATAAAGACAGCGGCCAAATTCTTTGCGACCGCCTGACCGGCCTGGCTTCTTAAATATTGGTCCAGGGGATCTTTGCCGCAAGAAAAAGCCGCTCGGTCATGATGCTCTCCGAGCGGCTCTATTTTGAAATTGTCGGACAATGATTAAAGTCCCATTTTTCTGTGTCGAGCGATGGCGGCCTTCATTGCTTCGTTCGGTTCCGGCGGATTCAGCAGCGTTTCGACAAATACTCGGCGGTCCTCATTCCGCAGATCCAACAGCTCGAACTCTTGGATCGTCGCGGTCGCAGCAGGCTGCACCTCGTTCAGAATAAAATCCGTCACCGAAGTCCCGCGCAGACTGGCTGCTCGCTCGATATTCTCCTTCTGCACCGGTGTCATCCGGATTTCCACACGCTCAGCTCTCAGTGCGACGGCCATATCTGCCTCCCTTCTACTTCTCGCCAACTGTACGGTAATTTGCCGGTCGCGTCAAGCACAAAATCGGCAAATTTACGTACATCCATAAATTACTCTAAATAAACTAGATACATTAACAAGAGAAATGATAAGACAGCTGTCGGGGGTGGGCTTAGGGGCGGATGTGTCGCAAACCAGCAGAAACTTTGCCCTGTGTCCGAAAGATCCCTCATTTTCGGACCCGTTTTGCTCCGAGTTTTCGCGGCCAGGAAATCTCACCATATTAGGATGGCTGCCACGCCCGCAGTCCACGAATTATTCGATGGGTATACAGAAGCCTCCTTCGGTTGACGGACGAAAGAACTCCACAGGGCAGGAAGAGACGGGAACCACGGCCCGTAGATCGGCGTCCCCCCAGTTGGAATCTAGACATACCCTAGAACTGCGAATCGTGTCGGAGAACCTTAATCCTGTACCCAATGGCAATCGAAAGCTGATGCGATGATTCCGGCGTTCGTTCCAACACGATCAATCAAGAGAAGAACGATCGCGCTCTGACTGGAGATAAGACAGAGAGCAGATGGTTTTGGACCAGGCGCTCATTCGCATTTTCGGTGGGATTCGGAAAAAGTAAGTTATTGATTTTAAAAGAAGTGGTCGGGGCGATTGGATTTGAACCAACGGCCTCCTGGTCCCGAACCGTAGTTTCAAAAATCCTAAGTCGTTTTGGTGGTGTCGAATAGAGACCAAAACCACTTTTCTTCGAACCTCTTAATTGAACCTAATTTGAACCTAATTGCATGGGGCGATTCCAAGCTGGCCCAATTCCATTGGGCATAGTTAGGCGACGCTCTTTGGCTCAAACGAAGCCCATCCCGCCAGCGATCCAGACAATGCTCCCTCATGTGAAGTGGCAGACAACTGCTCGGTTACATCTGTGCCATGACTACCGAGGAGGTTGAAAAACAACAACGCCGGAGCATGACCCTTACAGATGGCGGAGAAGGTGGGACACTCACTCAGTGGTTTTTGGCATCCTGCCATCTCTTCAGCAACATACATGAAAACCGCATGGATACTGGCGATTTCTACGACCTCGCCTGTTTCAACTGCCTCTTTTGTCTCAACTGTTTGGCTACAATTTCGAGCTTAAACAGACACCAAAGACACCAAGCCAGACAGTGGACGTGAACTCGGATCTCCAGGTATCCAAATAACTGATTCTGGGGATCGATTCCACATCTCCGGTTAGATGCGTTCGCCATCGCTAGCAACGATCGGCATTCCAACGCCCCTCCCAGAGTGAACACTGTCTCAACGGGTGCAAAACTCCCGGAAACTTCACGAGCGACCTATTCATACCGGTAGAGCGTCACGCGCAGGGCCGCGTTCGGGCGTACGGTCAGGATCTCGCCCTGGCCGGTATCATCGCCGCCTAACTGCCGAACAACCAGCCATCGGCCTTCCACAAACTTTCCCTGTTGCACATCGCCCAGCCCCACAATCCGCGGCCCCGGCGTAATTGGAACAAAAGCAATTCTCATTGCGCCGCCTGTTGATCCGAAATAGAACTCTTCCGGCCCCGCAGCAATGAGGATAACCGTGGCCTGATCCGCTGGTTGCTGGCCCGGCTGCTCCTGCGGTACTGCCGGTGGGGCCCCTCCCTGAACTGGCTGTTGTCCTGCCGCTTGCCCTGTAGCGGGCGGCTCGGGCGCGATCTGCACAGGTCCCTTGCCAACATAGGTGAGGGTTAGCGTGTACTCTGCCAGCCTTACGTTCAGCGGAGCATC
>JBARBI010000217.1:0-40275 GCA_049792875.1 Candidatus Sulfotelmatobacter sp. | reverse complement strand
CGGCAGCTATGCATTTGGTAGCCGTGGCGATACCACCGCAAGTGGGGCAGGTGGCGTGAATAGCGTAGGCCAGATTACGGCAAGCGGCGATGGAAACATCAGCGGCGGCTCGTTCGATTGGGTACGGGACGGTTCGCCCCAACTGGGCCAGACGATTGCTGCAACCACCTACACCCTGGCCTCCAGTGGCCGGGTGACGACGACGCTGAGCACTTCCGCCGCCGGCAGTATCAACGATGTGCTTTACCTGATCAGCCCGACGCGAGCGTTCCTTCTGGTGGTCAGCGATCCCGCGCGGGTTGAGGACGGCACCACGGATCTGCAATCCGGCACCTTCTCCAATAGCACCTTCAGCGGTCAGTACGCGTTCGTGATGGGCGGCGCCGTGTCTGCGGTTCCTATCGACCGCACCGGCACGATCCAATCGGACGGCAATGGCAATCTGGGTTGGGCCGAGCAAGTCAATGCCGGCGGCTCGGGGAACGGCGTGTGCTTAACCGGAACGTATTCTGCGAGCAGCAACGGCCGCGTCACCGCGTCAGTGAGCACGTTGTCGAGTAGCCTGGTGTTCTACCTGATTTCAGGGAACCAGGCGTACGCTCTACAGGGGGATGCCGGCGCACAAGTGTCAGGTGGGATGGTGCTGCAGAACCAAACTGTCCCCGCTATACCCGGCATTTTCTGACCGGGCAACTCGGAGTGTGATCGGGCGTTAGGTTCCCGGAAACGGGCCTGGCGCCCGTTCGTTTTTCAGTTAACCAATGCAGCTCAGGATCCGCCCTACGGATGCACCTCCGCCTCTTGCCCGGCCAGCCCGCGCAAGGAATCCTCGTACGGCGCCCGCGCAATTCCTTTTTCCGTGATGATGGCCGCCACGTACTTCGCAGGAGTCACGTCAAACGCCGGATTCTCCACTTCCACTCCATCCGGAACCATTTGCTTCCCCGCGATGTGTGTAACCTCCGCGGCATTCCGCTGCTCGATGGGAATCTCGCTGCCGTCGGGACACGCCAGATCGACCGTCGAAATCGGCGCGGCCACATAGAACGGAATGTTGTGCTCCTTCGCCAGAATGGCCACCGTGTAAGTTCCAATCTTGTTGGCCACATCGCCGTTGGCGGCAATGCGGTCCGCCCCCACCACGATGGCTCCGATCTTGCCTTGCTTCATTATCGCCCCGGCCATGTTGTCGGAAATGACGGTGGTCGGAATGCCGTCTTTCATCAGTTCCCACGCGGTCAGCCGCGAGCCTTGCAGAAAGGGCCGCGTCTCGTCCGCATACACGTGGATCTTTTTGCCCTGCTCGATGGCCGCGCGAATCACTCCCAGCGCGGTCCCGTATCCCGCCGTGGCCAGTGCCCCCGCGTTGCAGTGCGTGAGCACTCCGCCCTCGCTCGGCATCAGCGTGGCGCCGTGGCGTCCCATGGCCTGGTTGGCTGCGATGTCTTCCGCGTGCATGCGCTGCGCTTCTTCAACCAGATCCCGCTTGATCTGCGGAATCGGCCGGATGCGAATGCGCTCGAACTTTTCCTGCATGCGGCGAATCGCCCAGAACAAATTCACCGCCGTGGGCCTGGTCTTGCCGATGAGGTCACAGATCTCGTCGAGGTCATGCTTCAGGTCGCCGGTCGACTCGGCTTTAGAATTGTTCACGCCCAGCGCAATCCCCATGGCCGCAGCAACGCCGATCGCCGGCGCACCCCGCACTACCATGTTGCGAATCACGTCCGCCACCTGCTCATGTGTCTTGCAGGTGACATAGATTTCTTCCATCGGCAGCTTCGTCTGGTCGATGAAGCGCACGCCTTTGTCGGTCCATTCCAGAGTTTGAATCATAAGTGAATCGCTCGCCGCGAACGCGCGCTCAAGCCTTATGCGCCTCGCACCGGTTGCGCGGATTGTTCGTCACTGCCGGCCTCCCGCAGACCTCGCACGCCGCCGCCACCGCGAAAATGCCGGGCTGCGTTTCATCGTTCTGCAGGATATGTTCCTTGCGCACGTCGTTCGCGCTGAAGATGGAAACGAACGGTGCCGTCCCCGCCGCCTTCTCCACGTTCGGGCGTCCCTTGGCCTCTTCCCGCTCCACCAGGCACATTACCCCGACCACTTCGAACCCGAACTCGCGCGCCGCCTCAATCGCCTGCACCGTCGACGCGCCCGTAGTGCAGACATCATCTACAATGACCACCCGCGCGCCCTTCTCGCGGAAGCCCTCAATGCGCTGTCCCGTGCCGTGCTGCTTTTCCGCCTTGCGCACCAGAAATCCGTCCAGTTCCCCGCTCACCACCGCGACGGCTGCCACGATGGGGTCCGCCCCCATGGTGAGCCCACCGATGGCCCGGGCCTTCCATCCCCGCTGCCGGATCTCTTCGGAGAAAACTTCGCCGGTCAGGCGCGATCCTTTCGCGTCAAGTGTGGTCGAGCGGCAGTCAATGTAGTAGTCGCTGGTCCCACCGGAAGAGAGTTTGAACTCGCCCAGCCGGAATGACTTGTGGGCGAGCGTGCTCAGCAGTTTCTGACGCGCGGAATCCATGAAATCTTACGATACCACGCCACTCTACCTGCGGACGTCAGGCTGCCCGTAGGTAGCGGCGCAGCTTGAGTTCCGCCGGTCTACCCCCCGCGGGGCGTCATCCTGACGGAGCCGTTCTACAGGCGGAGGGAAGGATCTCGCGCGCCGTACCGCAGTGCGTTCGAGGCAGTGCGTTCGCGAAAGACCAACGCGGGATCCCGCACCAGCCCTGAACTGCGCCGGGACCTCGGGATGCCGCCTCTCTACGAGAGTCCCCAAAAACCCTTTACTACCCAGATGTCCTCTCGAACAGGCGGTGAGGGCGCTACATGCCCACTGTGCGTGTTACCCTGAAACCTTCCACTTCGCGGGAAGAGACGCGGCAATCCGCCGTCTCGGGATGACTATTGAATCGAGGTATGACATTGCAGAATCGGCTTAGGGTTCCCGTTTCCATTCTTCTCGGCGTTGTACTTTCCACACTTGCCATCACCGGCCTCGCTCCGTCCCTCCTCGCCGACGGCACCCGCACCTGGGAGCAGTCGAGGTTCGAAGACCTCACCAAGGGCACGGCCACGGGAGTCGCAATCCGCAGTTCCGGCGGCCTGGAACTGACCCCCTCGTTCAAATTGCTCTACGCGACGCCATCCACCTACATCTGGGCCGTGGCCGCCGATGATGCGGGAAATGTCTACGTCGCCACCGGTTCTCCGGCGCGGGTCTACCGCATCACTCCTGACGGTCAGGCGACCATCATCTTTGAACCCCGGGAACTGCAGGTGCAAACGCTCGAGGTCGCTCCGGGCGGCGTGATCTATGCGGCCACGGCGCCCGACGGCAAGGTCTACAAGATTGAGCACAAACCCCGCGAAAAAAGCGACGCCGCCAAGGCCGACAGCAAGACCGAGAAAGACGCTCCCAAAGATCCGGCCAAGCCCACTCTTGATTCCTCCTGGAGTTCGACTGAATATTTCGCGCCCGGAACCAAGTACATCTGGGACGTCGTTCTCGACAAGGCCGGCACCTTATATGTAGCCACCGGAGACCACGGCGAAATCTACAAAGTCACGCCGAAAGGGGAGCATTCCGTATTCTTCAAAAGCGACGACACGCACATCCGTGTGCTCGCCCTCGATGCGCAGGGAAACGTAATTGCCGGAACCGATGGCAGCGGCCTGGTCTACCGGATTTCTCCCGCGGGCGAAGGATTCGTCCTCTACGGCGCTCCCAAAAAAGAGATCACGGCACTCGCGCTCGATCACGAAGGCAATATCTACGCGGCGGGTGTCGGGGAGAAGCGGACCGGTTCGGCGAGCCCGTCTGGCGTCGCGTCGTCCATGATCTCGATGGGAGGAGGGGTTGCCTCGCCCGGTCCTCAGACTCCGGGGATGACCATTACAACCACGCCCAGCACCGTTCCCGCGGGACCGTTCCCGTTCCCCGGCGGAGGCGCTACCGGTGGCTCCGATGTGTACCGGATTGCTCCCGATGGCTCCCCGTCGCGAATTTGGACTTCGCGGGAAGACATCGTCTACGCCCTGGCGTTCGATTCGCATAACAAACTCCTCGCCGGTACCGGAAACCGGGGTCACGTTTTTGCCATCGATGGGCTCGACGAATTTTCCGATCTGCTGAAGGCTCCTGCCTCCCAGATCACCGGTTTCGCCAAGGCTCCCGGCGGCGCACTCTACGCGGCCACCAGCAACCTCGGAAAGATCTTTGTCCTGGGCCCTGGTCCGCAAAATGAAGGCACCTATGAAAGTGATGTCTTCGACGCCAAGATTTTCTCCCGTTGGGGCCGAGCCGAATTCCGTGGCACGGGTAACGTGGATTTATTGGCACGCAGCGGCAACGTAGACAATCCCGATCGCAACTGGAGTCCCTGGAAACCAGTGAGTCTGAGCAAAGACTCTGCGATGGGCGTTCCACCCGCGCGCTACGCCCAGTGGAAAGCCGTGCTGCATGCAGGGAGCACCAAGCCTTCGGTCGACACCGTTACCCTGAATTATTTGCCCAAGAATGTGGCGCCGGAGATCGAGGACGTCCAGGTGCAGATCGGCCTGCGCTATCAGCCGCTGGTGAAGTCGCCGGGGCTCAGTATGGGCACCGACATGAGCGGGTCCTCCGGGGCCCATTTCGAGTCGCCCGTACCCAGCACCCGCGATCGCGATGCCATCGGCGTCAAGTGGACCGCCCACGACGACAACGACGACCAACTTGTCTACTCGGTCTACTACCGCGGAGACGGGGAGACTCGCTGGCTCCTGCTGAAAGACAACCTGACCGACAAAGCATTCTCGTTCGACGCCAGTTTGCTGCCCGACGGAGGTTACACGGTGAAGGTTGTCGCTTCCGACGCGCCTTCTCATTCGCCCGGTGAGGCGCTCTCCGCGATCAAAGAGAGCCGCCGCTTCGAAGTTGACACCACGCCGCCGCGTGTCGAGAGCCTCACCGCATCGCTCGACGGCGCGCAGATTCACGTCCACTTCCGGGCGGAAGATGGATTTTCCACCCTCAAGCGCGCCGAGTATTCAGTCGACGCGGGCGAATGGAAGTACGTCGAGCCTGTGGGCCAGATTTCGGATGCCAAGATCGAAGACTACGACTTCAAAGCCACCCCCGGGGCAGGGAACGACGCTGCCTCTGAACACGTAGTCGTCGTCAGGGTCTACGACAAATACGAAAACATGGGCGCCGCCAAGACCGTGTTAAAAGCAAAGTGAAGTGGCGTGTGGGTTCCGGTCTCCAGACCCGGACCAGCCGAGCGAAGTCTCGGCTCCTGAATTGTTGTGTGGGTCCGGGTCCTTGACCCGGACAGGCCGGGCGAAGCTCGGCTGCTGCTTGCGCTCGCCCCCGAAAACCAACTCCTCATCCCTGCATCCCACCGTAAAATAATCCTGACCGCATGCGTGCTCTCCTCACGCTCGCCCTGCTGGCAACCGCCGCGGCCCAATCTGCCCCCGCGCCCACCCTCACCGTCATCGACGAAAACGGCGTTGCCGTCTCCTCCGCCCGCGTCTTCCTGCAGTCCCCACCGTCACCCCCCGTCCGATGCCAGACCGATTTCACCGGACGCTGCCAGTTCTCCTCGCTGCCTCCCGGGCAATACGAACTCCGGATCGAAAAGGAGGGCTTCTACGCCCTCGTCGAGCCCAACGTCCAAATCGCGGCCAGCTCCGCCATCGAAGTCTCCATCTCACACCAGCAGGAAGTGCGTGAGGTCGTCAATGTCCACGAATCTCCTCCCGCCATCGATCCCGCACAAATCACCGCGCAGGAATCCATCAGCGGCCTCGACGTCCTCAACATCGTCTATCCCGTCACCCACGACTATCGCAACGCCCTGAATTACATTCCCGGCGTCGTGCAGGACCAGGCTGGTCAGCCACACGTTGCCGGAGCCCAGACGTACCAGACCGTCACCCTGCTCGACGGTTTCAACGTCACCCAACCCGCCAACGGCCAGCTCCTGGTTCATGTCAGCACCGACGCATTCCGCTCCATCAAGGTCGAGCCCTCGCGCGAGCCTGCCGAAGCCGGCAAGGGATCCGGCGGCCTGCTCAGTCTCAACACCGGAATCGGCGACGATCACTTCCGTTTCGCCGCCACCGATTTTCTCCCCTCCGTGCAAAACAAGAACGGATGGCGCTTCGACCAGTTCATCCCGCGCCTTACCCTCTCCGGTCCCATCGAGAAGGGAAAGACGTGGTTCTACAACGCCTTCGACGGCGAGTACGACAACATCATCTACACCGAACTTCCCGCCAACGCCGACAACGACCACGTCCTGCGTTTCAGCGATCTCATCAAAGTCCAGACCAACCTCGCCAGCCGCAACATTCTCACCACCAGTTTCCTCGTGGATCACCTGCACGACCAGTACGTCTACCTTTCCCCGCAGAGCCCGCAATTGTCGAATCCGAAAGATGTGGAATCCGCCTACGTCGCCAGCGTCAAGGACCAGCACTATTTCGTCGGAGGCCAACTCCTCGAAACCGGATTCGCCTTCGATCAATACAACGCGCAGCTCACTCCCTACGGAACGACTCCTTACTTCGTCAATCCCAATACCACGGGCGGAAACTACTACCTCGCCGACGAAACCCATGCCCGCCGCTGGCAGCTTCTCTCCAACTTGTTTCTTCCGCCGCGCCAGTGGCACGGCCGTCACGACTTCAAGGTCGGAGTCGATCTCGACCGCATTTCCTATGACGCGCAGTTCGCCCGCCAGCCCATCTCGTTCCTGAGTGGCAGTAACACTCAGCCTTCAAACGAGCCCGACCTCTGCCTCACCGCCGCGCAAGACTCAACCTTCCCCTGCACCCGCTACTCCACATTCGGTCCGGCCCCGTTGCATCAGGAATACAACACCGAAATCAGCGCCTATGCCGAAGATCGCTGGCTCCTCACCGATCGGTTCCTGATTGCACCCGGCATCCGGCTCGACTGGGACCAAATCGTCCGCCAGCCGGTCATCTCTCCCCGCCTCGCCGGAACCTATGTCCTCGACAGTTCCGGCAACACCAAACTTTCCGCCGGCATCGGCCTCGTCTACGACGCCACACCCATCTTCCTCATCGCCCGTCCCTACGCTGGAACCCGCCAAGACACCTTCTACTCCCTGCCCGCGCCCACTTGCACCGCCAGCTGCATCACCACCACCGGACCGGTTGCCACCACATTCACCGTCAACCACGACACGCTTCAAGTTCCACGCTTCCTCAACTGGAGCCTCGGCCTCGAAAAGAAACTCCCCGCCGCCATCTACCTGAAAGCCGAGTTCATGCAACGCCGCGGCACCCACGGATTTGTGTACGACACCCTCACCAACACATCCCTCGGCGACTTCATCCTGCAGAACACGCGCCAAGACCACTACACCGCTTTCCAGATCAGCCTCCGCCACAACTTTCGCGAGACCTATGTGCTGATGGGTTCCTACACTCGCTCCAGCGCCCACTCCAACCAGGTCCTCGACTTCAATGTGGACAACCCCATCTTTAGTCCACAACAACCCGGCCCCTATCCCTGGGACACACCCAACCGCTTCCTCTCCTGGGGATATTTCCCCCTATTCAAAATGCCGGTCATTCACCAACTCGAAGTCGCCTACTCCCTGGAAGCCCGCACCGGATTCCCCTTCAACCTCCTCACCGACCAGCAACAACTTCTCGGCGCCCCCGGCGCCCAGCGCTTCCCCGATTATTTTTCCCTTAACCTCCAACTCGAAAAACGCTTTCATCTCTTCGGCTACTACTGGGCCATCCGCGCCGGTTTCGACAACATCACCGGCCACGCTAACCCCTACGTCGTAAACAACATCATTGATCCCATACACCCACTCCCTACCTTCAGCGCTCAACAAGGCCGCGCCTTTACCTCAAGAATCCGCCTCCTGGGAAAGAAGTAATCTCCCTCCGCTCATCATCCTGCCGCTTGTCATCCTGAGTCGGGCGCTCTTTGCCCGCCGAAGGACCTATGCAATCCGCGCCGCTCACCTCACCCCACGGCCATATCGCAACGCGATATAATGATGGGATCGCATCCCCTGCATCGAAACGCCACCCACCGTCATCTCAATACCTATACCAGGAGGACAACACCATGGCTCACGAAGTACCCGCTCTTCCCTATGCCTACGACGCACTCGAACCCATCATCGACAAGCAGACTATGACTCTGCATCACGACATGCATCACGGCGCCTACGTGAAAAACCTGAACGCCGCCCTCGAGAAACATCCCCAACTCGCCGGCAAGTCCGCCGAAGACCTCATCCGCGACCTCAACGCCATCCCCGAAGACATCCGCGCGGCCGTCCGCAACAACGCCGGAGGCCACGTCAACCACACCATGTTCTGGAAAATAATGAAGCCCAAAGGGGGAGGCGATCCCACCGGCCCCATCGCCGACGCGATTCAAAAGACATTCGGCAACTTCAAAGATTTCCAAGCCAAGTTCAACGATGCCGGCACCAAGCAATTCGGCTCTGGATGGGTCTGGTTGGCCGGCAAATCCACTGGCGAAGTGCAAATCATCAGCACGCCCAATCAGGACAGCCCGATCTCCCAAGGCCTCTATCCCATCTTCGGCAACGACGTTTGGGAACACGCCTACTACCTGAAATACAACAACCGCCGTCCCGAATATCTCGCCGCCTGGTGGAACGTCATCAACTGGGACGAGATCAACAAGCGTTACGCCACCCTCAAATCCGGCAAATCAGCGCACGAGCCAGAATTAGCGCACCGGTAAGGCATTGCTTATGTGGGAACGGCCGCCTTCGGCCGTCCCGCCAAGCACAGCAAAGCGGAACCAAGGCGAGGCCGGACGTCCTCAAGCCCCCGCAATCGAAGCGGGCCCTTTTGTTTGGAAGAATTCGCACATAGTTTCAGACCACGAAACACGTAGCCCCGGACGCATTCGTCCGGGGCGCTCCCTTCTCTTTACAGGGCGGACGAATGCGTCCGCCCCCAAGGTAGATCGTTCACGGCTTCCGATACACCAAGTCTCGCGCGACAGATCAACCACCTCCGCACTGGACGCAATTGATCTTCTCTCCTTCAATCACCACCACAACATGCTTGCGACCCGCATCCCCACGCTCATCCAGCAGCGTTCCACACCGCAGCGCGACGACTTTGGTTCCCGCTGTCGCCTGTCCCCAGAGAGAGCTGCAATGCAGCAGACAGACAAACGTGAAAATGCGACCTGCGATTTTGCGATTCAAGGAAGCCTCCTGATGGTGAAACGCAAGACCTGCGCCTAATCCCGGAGCCCTACGGCAACAACTGACTCCTGATTCCCGAAAACTGGCAACTGCCTTTCTGCATTTCCTGTGCATACCCTGTGGACAATCCGGCTGCTCACTCTGCCAGATTTTCCCGGCTCATCACCGCTCGCACAAGAACGACCACCATTCAGCGGCCCGAAGACCTGTCCCTGATCGGTTTCTTCATGCGTGCCGGTTCGTGAGAATCCATGGCAATCTTTTTCCTCAACTGCACCAAAAATATTGAATTGACCCGCGACCAATTCGCTCGTACAGTCACCTTCGCTCTCACAAACATTTTGACCTCGTTTCAGGGATCGTATTCAACGGTTTTACGCAGCAACAATCGCACCCGGGGCAGCGCCACATGAAATCAGAAGAATGGAAGACTTACCGCACTCGTTTCTTGGTCAAAGCTAAACAACTTGGTTCCAGTCTTAGCTTCGTCGACCACCTCGGCCGCCAGCACTGCGGACGTAAAGGGGACTACCTCGTCGAATCTTCCGACGGTGTACTCAGCATTGCCCGTCGCCAGATTTTCGAGGACATTTACGTCTCCATGCCGCTGCCGAACGAATCCACCAGCTCCTCATCCGGAATCGACGAACCAAAGCTGGACAACCCCATGTTTGAGGCCATCGAGGTTGAGCAGGTCGAGGTTGAGGAGGTAAAGCTCGCCAAGGCCCCAGCCGGTCGCCACCCACTCGACGAAGCCACCGTGACCGGCCACCATGCACTCCGCCGCAATATGCTGCCGAGTGATATGGCCACGCCCGATCGCGCGGCTCGCGTACGCCGCAAACTCCCGCAGCCCTGTCGCGATCGCCGTGCCTCCGCTGCAGGCCTGCGCCTGATGTAGGGCAACCGTCAGACTGGCATGCTCGTTCGCGGCAACCCCAGCCCCTGCCGTGAGTTACGGTCCCAAGAAGGGAATCCTGGCTCAACATCAACAAATCGGAACGGCCCTCCGTTTTCCACAATGTGGAAAACCAGGCCTTAACCCCGCATCAAGCCCGTCATTGCTAGGGATACAACCTGTAGTGTTTCCCTCTTGACATGCACAATCTGCGGGAGTAACTTTGCAATCCCAAGCAACAAAATTCCGCCTCACGGGAATGAGACGGAATTCCCAAAGCAGTCGAAAGTGGTAAGGGAAACCATGCGGCCCGCGCTCAGCCAGAGGTGACTCGGCGCCCTCCGCTGGTAATACAAAGGGCTCAGGCGCCCGGGCTTTCAGATCCGTAAGCCCGGCGCCCGGAACCTTAAATTACTGAAGCAGTTAGGTCTTCCGGAAGCCGAATCCCGGAAGCCGAAGCCGAAGCCGAATAAGTGCGGTGATCGTTCTCCGACCCTCCCCCGGGGCGCGACAACAACCGAAAGTGCAACGCAGAATCATCTGTAACCTGCCCGTCGGCAGACCTAGGGAACTTTCTTTCTCCGACACGGCAGCAGGACCCAGGAGCCCGCAATGGAAGGTTTAACTCGCCTCGTTACAGAATCGTTAGCCCGTCACGGTTTCGATCGCCCCCTCGACTATCGCCGCCTTCACTGGTCGCGCTGGTTCCGCTGCGAATCCCATCACAGCCTCCTGTTCGTCCCCAGCAAACCCGGTGTCTTCGCCGTAGCCGAAGAAATCATGGGCCTATCCCCCGCCACAAATCAGGGAGCGGCGGACGAATTCGTCCGCCCGCCTGAGCCCAGCTCTGCCGATGCGGTGAGGGACCGGGTCTCAGACCCGGTCAAGCCGAGCGACTCTGGGCTGGATCTCGTTGCCGCCGCCCCAGGAGCCCGCCGCATGCTCGCCGTCACCCAATTCTTTGAAGACGACGACATGGCCTTCGTCCTCGACCGCATGCTGTCGACCCAGAATCCCTTGCGCGCTCGCCTTGTGTCGGGCCGCTACTTCGTTCGCTTCGTCGTCATCGAAGACCCGACCCAGCGTCGCAGCATCTGCAGCGCCCTCAATCAATGGATCGTTTCCGCCACTGAGAAAGTTACCGGCATTGGCTCCCACTTCGCCAGTTCCCTGGAACTGACTCCCGCAACCGAGTACATCCCACCCGCAAATGATGCGCAGCCAAGCCTCTTTGAAAACGATGTTCATGTGGGGCGGGCACTCCTGCCCGCCACAGCCGCCACCACGCCGCAATGGCAAGCCGAGAAATCAAGCATCACCCCGGCACATCCACAAGCAACGGCTCCGCAGCTAGACTCCGGCGCCGCCGCCAACATTCACTGTCCCTCCCCATTCCCCTCCGGTTTCTGACCGGAAGGGATCAGGTTGCGCACCGCGCGCAAGCGCGAGGTGGCGCAGCGGCCCTTTAGGGCCGCGACGAAGATTCGTATCAGGGCATGGCCTTAAGCCGTGCCGCAGAGTGCAAAATTGAATCGCGGCTTTAGCCGCTGAACGTAGCCGCGAAGCGGCGCAAGATTGCAGCCCACAGCGCAAGCTGTGGGTGGGGCTGCAAAAAAGGCCCAGCCCCGAAGGGGGCGGAAGAAGATCTTTGAGACACCCAAGCACCACTCCGATTCCCCGCCCGCCAGCCCGGACGCCTGAATCGGCGCAACCCGCATAGAATCTAATTAATGGAGAGCCCCATGGCAGAAGTGAAAACCGTAACATCCGAAACCGCAGCCCCGAACCAGGCCGTCCCCAAGAAGAAGCCCTCCGGCCTCTCCTTCCGTCGCTTCTTCACCAAGCCCGGCGTGTCCCCCTACACCGAAGTCGAATGGGATCTCCGCCTCGCTCAGATCACCGACGCGCAGGGCAACGTGATCTTCGAGCAGAAAGACGTCGAAGTCCCCAAAGACTGGTCCATGACCGCCACCAACATCGTGGCTTCGAAATACTTGCACGGCAAAATCGGCACTCCCCAGCGTGAAACCGGAGTCCGCCAGCTCGTAGCCCGCGTCGCCGAAACCATCCGCGACTGGGGCCTGGCGCAAGGCTACTTCCGCACTCCCGAAGACGGCGCCACGTTCCACGACGAACTCGTCCACATCCTCGTCCGCCAGTACGCCGCTTTCAACTCGCCCGTCTGGTTCAACGTCGGATGCGACCGTATCGAGCCCAATTCCGATGGCCGCAACTGGCACTGGAACCCGCAAACCCAGCAAGTCGAATTCGGCGTCACCGGATACTCCAAGCCCCAGTGCTCCGCCTGCTTCATCAACTCGGTCAAAGATTCTCTCGACTCCATTCTCACGCTCGCCAAGACCGAAGGCATGCTCTTCAAGTGGGGCAGCGGCACCGGCACGAATCTTTCTCCCCTGCGCGGTTCTACAGAAACCTTGTCCGGCGGCGGCACTGCCAGCGGTCCGCTCAGCTTCATGAAAGGATTCGACGCCTTCGCCGGCGTCATCAAGTCCGGCGGCAAGACCCGCCGCGCCGCCAAGATGGTCATCCTCAACGTCGACCATCCCGACATCATCGAGTTCATCGAGTGCAAGCAGAAAGAGGAAGCCAAGGCCCACGCGCTGGTCAACATGGGATACGACGGCTCCCATCCCGACTCCGACGCCTACTCCTCCATCTTCTTCCAGAACGCCAACAACAGCGTCCGCGTCACCGACGACTTCATGTACGCCGTCGTCCGCGACACCGACTTCTCCACCAAGACAGTCACCGACGGCTCGGTCGTAAAAACCTACAAAGCCAAAGAACTCCTCCGCAAGATTTCCGAAGCCACCTGGCACTGCGGCGATCCCGGCATGCAATACGACACCACGGTCAACCGCTGGCACACCTCGAAGAACACGGCCCGTATCAACGCCAGCAACCCGTGCAGCGAATACATGTTCTTAGACGACTCGGCCTGCAACCTGGCCAGTCTGAATCTCCTGAAGTTCGCGCCCAACGGCACCTTCGACGTCGAAGCCTACCGTCACGCAGTAGACGTGCTGATCACCGCGCAGGAAATCCTGGTTGACAACGCCGGATATCCCACCGAACAAATCATGCGCAACTCGCACGACTACCGCCCACTGGGTCTGGGCTACGCCAATCTAGGCGCACTCCTGATGGCCGCAGGCCTCCCCTACGATTCTGACGCCGGCCGCGACTATGCCTCCTGCGTAACCGCCATCATGTGCGGCGAAGCCTACCTGCAGTCAAGCCGCATCGCCGAACAATGCCCCCCCTTAGTCCCAGCAACCGAAGCCACAAAAAAGAATCTGTCAGAAACAAACCTGGGAGCTGGCGTTACCCCAACCCATAGCAATGCCCACGTAGGGACGGACGAATTCGTCCGTCCCGCGAGCGAAGCGAGCGCCCCCGGTACACCCTCAACCATGCCCGGCGGCGCCTGCCCCGGCTGGTACAGCAACCGCGAACCCTTCCTGGACGTAATCCGCATGCACCGCGCAAGCGTCAACGGAATCAACAAAGCAAACGTCCCCACCAGCATCTACGAGTCCAGCAAACAATGCTGGGACGAAGCCCTGGCCCACGGCGAAAAACACGGCTACAGAAACAGCCAGGTAACCGTCCTGGCCCCCACCGGCACCATCGGCTTCATGATGGACTGCGACACCACTGGCATCGAGCCCGATCTCGCCCTGATCAAGTACAAGAAGCTGGTGGGCGGCGGGATGATTAAGATCGTTAACAACACCGTGCCGACGGCGCTGTTCAAGCTCGGCTACAACCACGATCAGGCCGATGCTATCGTCAGCTACATCGACGCTACCGGCACCATCGAAGGCGCGCCGCACATCAAGGACGAGCATCTCGCCGTCTTCGATTGCTCCTTTAAGCCGGCTAAGGGCACCCGCTCCATCGCCTACATGGGACATCTCCGCATGATGGCTGCCGCCCAGCCCTTCATCTCCGGCGCCATCTCGAAGACCGTCAATCTCCCCGAGAACGCCAGCGTCGAAGAAATCGCCGAAGCCTACCTCCAGGCCTGGAAACTCGGCCTGAAAGCGGTCGCCGTCTATCGCGACGGCTGCAAGAAGTCGCAGCCGCTCAGCGCCGCCGGCACCAAGACTGCCGAATCGTCTCGCGTAGCGGTGGACGCATTCCTCCGCCCGCCGGAGGAAGAGGACATGAACGCTCCTCCCCGCGCCGTTCGCCATCGCTTGCAGGAAGAGCGGGCTTCGATCACGCACAAGTTCAAGATCGGAGACCACGAGGGCTACATCACCGTCGGCCTGTATCCCAATGGAGAGCCCGGCGAACTGTTCATCACCATGGCGAAAGAAGGATCGACCGTCAGCGGCCTGATGGACAGTTTCGCGCTGACCACCTCGATCGCGCTGCAGCACGGAGTCCCGCTACGCCTGCTCTGCGAAAAGTTCGCGCACACGCGCTTCGAGCCCAGCGGCTGGAGCGGCAATCCCGACCTTGGCTACGCCAAGTCGATCACCGACTACATCTTCCGCTGGCTGCAACTCCGCTTCCTGACCGGCCAGCAGCAGATGTTGTTCGACAACCTGAGACTGCGGCCCGCAGGAGGCGCGCAGCCCGAAGGCGTCGGAGAGGGGAACGGCGCAAGCAGTCCGGAAGCCCGAAGCCGAAAGCCCGAAGCCGGTCCGCTCCACGCCGCCGACGCGCTCTCCAGCCTGGTCGACATGGGCGATGCCCCTAGCTGCAGCTTCTGCGGCAGCATCATGACGAGAAACGGCAGCTGCTACCGCTGCATGTCCTGCGGCAGCACCAGCGGCTGCAGCTAAAAAGCTCACGTAGGGGCGGACGCATTCGTCCGCCCCAGGTTTTCAAGTTGTCAGATTTTGAAATTGTCGTCCCGAAGGAGCGCGTACTTTGCGCGAGTCGAGGGACCTGCTGTTCAGGTTTTGCGAAGGACGGGTGCCCCAGCCTTTGGTTTTATTTTCCTCTCCAATACCCAACTGAGGGTGGCCCGTCCCTTCGACTCCGCTCAGCGCAGGCTCTCGCGTTCTTTGCAAAGGCGGGTCGCGATGCTGATGTCGTTTCATTCCAAACTCGCGCTACGTTCGTGGCGTCCCTGCGGGACTCGGTTCCATTTTCTCGGGCCTCTGACGCGGCGCTGAAGCGCCGCTGTTGCACGTGCCTCGCAATGCCGCGGGCAACGCCAGCCGATCCACTGCCTGCGCCGGCATTCTCGTCGCGGCGCTGACGCCGATAATCTTCTCCACTTTTCTAACCTTTGCCGGACCCCTTCCCCGCAGCCTTGCGCAGCCCGGCCGCTTTCTGCTGACGATTTCCTTCGTGAACCTTCGCGCCCTTCGTGGTTGAGGCTCGCTGCCGCCCGAACACGCGGACGAAAATCTTGTCTACGTTTTTCAGCTGGCGTTGCAGGTCGAAGGCGTACTCGAGCTGCTGACGCGGAACTTTGCTGGTGATTTCTTTGTCGCCCAGGACGAGTTGATGGAAATCCAGATTTTCTTTCCAGGCTCGCATGGCGTGTGATTGCACAAGGCGATAGGCATCTTCCCGGCTAACGCCGTGTTCGACCATGTCGAGCAGCAGCTGTCCGCTGAAGATCAGGCCGCGCGTGCTTTCGAGGTTGGTGCGCATGCGCTCGGGATAGACGAACAGGGTGTCGATCAGGTTCGTGGCCTTGCTCAAGAGATAGTCAACCAGCGTCGTCGAGTCAGGCAGGATGACGCGCTCGGCGGAGGAATGGGAGATGTCGCGTTCGTGCCAGAGGGCGACGTTCTCGAGTCCAGCCTGGGCGTTGCTGCGGACTACGCGCGAGAGGCCGCTGATCTGCTCGGCGGTTACGGGATTGCGCTTGTGCGGCATGGCGGACGATCCCTTTTGCTTTTCGCGGAAGAACTCCTCAGCCTCGCGGACTTCGGTGCGCTGCAGGTGGCGAACCTCTGTAGCGATCTTGTCCAGCGTGGACGCGATCACAGCCAGCGTCCCGAGATAGTGCGCATGGCGATCGCGCTGGATCACCTGCGAGGAAACTGCGGCGGCTTTCAGTCCCAGGCGGGCGCAGATCTTCTCTTCCAGTTCCGGTGTGAGATGGGCGAAGATGCCGACCGCGCCGGAGAACTTACCGACGCGCATGTCTTCGGCGGCAGCCATGAAGCGAACGATGTTGCGCTGCGTCTCGGAGTACCAGTTGGCGAGCTTGAAGCCGAAGGTGATGGGCTCGGCGTGGATGCCGTGGGAGCGGCCGACCATGGGAGTGTCCTTGAACTCCCAGGCGCGGCGCTCGAGGACTTCGGCGAGGCGCTGCAGGTCTTGCGCGATAACTTGTGAGGCTTGGCGGATGAGCAGGGCCTGCGCTGTGTCGACAACATCGTTCGAGGTGAGTCCGTAGTGGAACCAGCGGGCGTGCGGGCCGACGATTTCGGCGACGGCGGTGGTGAAGGCGATGACGTCGTGGCGAACCTCAGCTTCGATCTCGTGGATGCGTTCGACGCGAAAGTCGGCGCGTTCGCGAATGGCTTTGGCCGCGTCTTTGGGGACGAGTCCGGCTTCGGCGAGGGTCTCGGTGGCGGCGACTTCGACGGCCAGCCAGGTGCGGAAGCGGTTTTCGTCGCTCCAGATGCGGGCCATCTCGGGGCGGGTGTAGCGCGGGATCACGGTTCGGTCTCCTGTTTGCGGACTAAGGATTCTAAATGGACAGCGGGGAAAGAGGCTAGCGGCGGGGAGTGGCTGAGAGCTTTAACCACGAAGGTTCACGAAGGGAAACTCGGCCTTTCTTTGGCGGAGGGTCAGCGCGTCGACGGAAATCCCCACTTCTCGCGCAAAGAGCGCGCGAGAAATGGGGCACCCGGAACCAGGAACGGATTCCAGTTCCATCCACCCTCTCGCGAAGGCGCGAGAAGCACCGGAGGGATTCTTTTATATGTCGGGTCACGATATGATAGCGAAGGACTATCGCGGGACGATACAATCGGCGGCATGAAGAAGCTTTCTTTGTCGGATTACCAGGCACTGGCCGAGTTCCGGTATCAGATTCGGAAGTTTTTGCGATTCAGTGAGCAGGCGGTGGAAGCGGCGGGGATGGAGCGGGGGCAGTACCAGCTGATGCTGGCCGTCAAAGGGATGCCGGAGGGGGTGCGGCCGCGGATCCGGGAACTGGCCAACCGAATGCAGATTCAACATCACAGCGCGGTGGAATTGATCAACCGGCTGGAAACCGGGGGGTACGTCCGGCGGGAACGGGCGCAGGACGACCGGCGCGAGGTGTTGCTGGCGCTGACTTCGAAGGGCGAGCAGGTGCTGGCGGAGTTGGCGCTACATCATCACGATGAGTTGCGGAGGGCGGCGCCGGATCTGGTGGCGGCGCTGCGCCGGCTGATGCCGGCGGAGAAAGAGGGAGCGCGGAAGCCCTCTGCTGCGAACAAGAGCTGATTTCATGATGAACCAAGGTCGCGAGAGTCAAAGTCCCTCAGGGGCTAAGGCCCATTCTGATGGATGGTCTTTCATCGCAGCGCTGAAAGCGCTGCGCCACCCAAACGCAGCACGGTTCGAAAATAACCCAAACGCAGCGCTCACGGGCAAGCAAAACGAGCGGGGCTCCGTTCCTACCATTCCATCGTGGTCGGGCGCGCAGCCGGCACAGTTTCGCATCGTGCTGGTTTCGTTTCTAGCGGCGGGCATCGGGCTGGTAGCGGGCGTGGTGGCTTATGCGCTCTATAAGCTCATCGGATTGTTCACCAATCTTTTTTTCTTTCATCAGTGGTCGACGACGTTCAGGAGTGTCGGGTCGCATCATCTGGGCGCGTGGGTGATTCTGGTTCCGGTCATCGGTGGGCTGATCGTTGGAGTGATGGCCAAGTACGGGTCGTCGAAGATCAAGGGGCACGGCATTCCGGAGGCGATGGAAGCGGTGTTGACGAACCGCAGCCGCATCGAGCCGAAGGTCGCGATTCTAAAGCCGATCTCAGCTGCCATCGCGATCGGCACAGGCGGGCCGTTTGGCGCGGAAGGGCCGATCATTCAAACCGGGGGAGCGATCGGGTCGCTGGTGGGACAGGTGCTGCACACAACCGCGGTCGAGCGGAAGGTGCTGCTCGCGTGCGGCGCAGCGGCGGGAATGTCGGCGACGTTTAACACTCCCATCGCAGGAGTGATCCTGGCGATTGAGTTGCTGCTGTTTGAATTCAAGTCGCGATCGTTTATTCCGCTGGTCATTGCGAGCACGCTGGCGACCACGGTGCACATGCAGCTTCTGGGTCCGGGACCGATGTTTCAAGTGGGAGCCATGGACTTCGGGATCCCGCATGCATTGCCGTTTTACCTGGTGCTGGGGCCGCTGTGCGGACTGGCCGCTGTGGGGTTGAGCAAGGCGCTGTACTGGGTGGAGGACCTGTTCGAAAAGCTTCCGTTCGACGAACTGTGGTGGCCGGCGACCGGGGCGCTGGGCCTGGGGATTATCGGGTTCTTTGTGCCGCGTGTGTTCGGGGTGGGATATGACACGATCGGGGATATTCTCAACGGACAACTGGTGTGGAAGATCCTGCTTGTTGTGATGATCGCGAAGTTCGCGGCGCTGGTGATTTCGCTGGGATCGGGGACGTCGGGCGGGCTGCTGGCTCCGACGTTTCTGTGGAGCGCGGCGATGGGCGGGCTGTTCGCGATGGTGGGGAATCACGTGTTCCCGGGGGCGCACCTTTCTCCGGGCGCGTTTGCGCTGGTGGCCATGGGCGCGGTGTTCGGGGCGGCGTCGCGGGCGACGTTTTCCTTCATCATTTTTGCGTTCGAGATTACGCGGGATTACAACTCGGTGCTGCCGCTGATGCTGGTGGGGGTGATTGCCGATGGGATCGCCATGCTGTTCATGCCCAACAGTTCGATCATGACGGAGAAGCTGGCGCGGCGCGGGTTGCGGGTGCATCAGGACTACGAAGCGGACGCGCTCACGCAGGCGACCGTCGGGGAGACGATGGAGAGGGAAGCGCCCGTCATCCCAGCCGATACGAAGGTGGGAGTGCTGGCGGAGAGGATCGGGCAGCACGATCCAGCGGTGATCCGGCGCCAAGCCCTGCTGATTCTGGACGCGGAGGGCAAGCTCGTAGGGATCATAACCCGAGGCGATGTCATGCGCGCGCTGGACAAAGATCCTTCCGGCGGGATGACGGTGCAGGAGGCGGGCAAGACTCACCTCGTGGTTACGTATCCGGACGAACTGGTGTCAGAGGCGGCAGCAAAACTCTTGCGCTTTGACATCGGGCGCTTGCCTGTGGTCGATCGCGCCGACGATCGCAAAGTTGTGGGGTATTTGGGACGCGGCGCGATTCTTGCGGCAAGGCTGCGACGATTCCACGACGAGCATGTCGTGGAGCCGGGATGGCTTACTACCTCGAAATAAGATTCGGAGAACTGGAGGGGGTCGTAACGCTGCGGGACGTGCTGGATTCATTTGGAGTGGGTCAGGGCACGCGGAGTTAGGTTTCGAACCGCGCTGAAACACAGAAAGCGATGGCTGCGGAGTGGATGCTGGACGTCGCCATGACGTAACACCGGCTTGCAGGAAGGGGAGTAAAGCTTTCCGCTGCAGAGTTCGCTTCGGTGGGCGAGGACCGCGAAGAAAGACTGCGACTCCGGACTAGCGTGGGTTTTGGGCTTCCTGCAGCAAGGGACGGAGGGAGTCCACGGAAACGCCGAGAGTGCCGCCGGAGAATCCGTCCATGTAGGCGGAATTGACTCCGATGACTTCGCCTCGGGTGTTGAATACGGGTCCGCCACTGCCGCCGTGGGCGGTGGGCGCGTCGTAGATGAGCTTGTCGCCGACGACGTCGCCAAGATGTCCGCAGGTAGTGGAGGGACGAATCAGGGAGAGCGCCGCCAACTCGCTGGCCGCGTTGAGGTCATTGTGGCGGTAGGCCAGGCGCTCGTAGATTCCGGTTGGGGACTTGGCAACCATGCCGGCAATCCCCATGGGATAGCCGATCACGGTGACCAGTTGCCCAGGAGCACCGGGCGACGGTGCCAGGGGCAATGCGGCAAGACCGCTGACGACGTCGGAACTCTCAGCACGGAGTACGGCTAGATCAGAAGTCTTCGAGACCGATGCGGGTGACAGATTGACCGGGGTGGGCGAGCCGGGAAAGAAGACCACGAGATTCTCGAGCATCGCGGTGGCGCCCTGATCGATTAACTTCTGGGCCTCCGAGTCTCCATACCAGGGTTCGGCGACGTGGCGGTTGGTGGCTAACAGGCCGTTGCCTACCAGGAATCCTGTGCCGGAAACGCGCGCGCGGATCACGGGGCGCTGGTTAGCGAAACCTACCTGATAGACACCATAAATGTATCCGATGGAATTGCGATAGCGATTGAGGACGACGGCGGGCATGGCCTGATCCTGTTTGAGCTGCTCCACCTGCGCCGTCAGCTCGTAAACCTGCTTTTGGAGATCGCTAGGGGGCTCGCTCTGCGCCGCCAGAGGTGCGTAGTAGTGGACCATGGCGAAGGCTCCCAGGAGCATGACGACTCCCAAGACCGCCTGCACCATCTGCTGCCAGCTGTCGGAAACGATGGTGGATTCCTGCGACGGAGGGACTTGGTTCGGGGGGAGGTCGGAAGTCGGAGGCTCGTGGAGCTGGGAATCGGCCATGAGGTGTCGGAGTTACGTCCTTGAACTCGCTCCAAGTCGTTCTGTTTCAGCCTCTTGGGCGGCGGGGGGGGCGCCGACGAGGCCGAGGACTTGGAAGGGTTATCTTCGCCCGTCTGGCGCGGGTTTACCACGGTACTGAAGACGATGTACGTGCGATATCTAACCAGTAGCCGAGGCGGGGTAGTCAAAAGCCCTTACCCCAGAGGGCACCGAGGGGCACTGAGGAAAACTGAGATTACGGCTTCTTGATTCCCAGGCGTTTGGACATTTCTTCGTAGAGGAAGCCTTTGCCCGGGCGGTAGGGTTGGACCCATTCGCCATCGATTACAAACTGGGGGATGGCGCGCTTGCCAGTGCGCTTTACGATTTCGTCGATGGCGCCAGGGGTGGTCGCAACGTCGATTTCTTTGTAGGGAATGTTGTACTTGGCGAGAAAGCGCTTGGCCTCGCGGCAGTCGGGGCATCCGGCGGCGGAATAGACGGTGAGTTCCATGGGTTTGATGAATCGAATGTGTCTCTTATAAGTATCCCAGATATTCGTTGGGAAAGCGTAAGAGCGAGCTGACCTCAGGGGGTGCGTGAGAACTCGTGCCGTCCCGGCGGGACTCGCCTCCTCTTCCCACTTCTACCGGCACTCCCGTGCCGGGCTTTCACTTACCGCCCCTTTGGGGCTGGAATGCTAAGGATTCCGTTCCACCCCTTCTCCCGAAAAGCAGTTCTCCCGCAGTCTCTAAAGCCCGCAGTTGATGCAATCGCTTTCCACGGCGTTGAAAGCGCCGCCTTGCTCGGTCATGCAGACATTCCGTCGTTCGTCAGCCTGTCGAAGCCGCGAGTGCGAAGGCGCTTCGGAGAAGCGTTCCGAGGCCGGTCGTACTACACACGCTCCAGGACGGGCTGGGTGCGTTCGTTAACGACGTTGCCAGTATTTAGCGTGGACGCGGGCTCGAACAAGAGGAGCCAGCATTCCTCGTCGGCGACAGGTTTGTGCTCGACGCCGCGCGGCACCACGATGAACTCGCCTTCCTCGATCCATTCGTGGTGGTCGCGAAATTCCATGCGGAAACGGCCTTTGACCACGAGGAACATTTCGTCTTCGTTCTCGTGATGGTGGAAGATGAATTCGCCTTTGAGCTTATCGAGCTTCAGATGCTGGCCGTTGAGCTCGGCGGCGATGTAGGGCTTCCAGTATTCGGAGATCTGGGAGAACTTTTCGGCGATGTTGATCTTGTGCATGCCAGTCCGATTATTTCGGGGCGGGAAAGGTCGCAAAGAAATTCAGGCGGGACGATCATGGAGCCCCAGACGCATTCGTCCGGGGCTGTTTCACCGGCAAGCTTCACAACCTCTCTTTGCTCGCGGGGCGGACGAATGCGTCCGCTCCTACGTGAGTTGTGTCTTGGCCGGGATTCCCATGCTGGGAATACGGAATGAATTTACTAATCTCAGCGACTCTGCCGGCTTTCCTGCGTGACAGAATCTTGGCATGCTGTTCTACCGCCGCAATCTGCCACTTGCAGAGGGATTTCAAGCCGCATTTCATCACGTTTGTGACCAAGTTCCGGAGGGTGTTGCCGGATTGGCCTCGCGATATTGTACTTTCCTGCTGCTGCCATCATCATCGCTGGCAGTACGAGCTGTACGTCGCGGTGGTGATGCCCGATCATGTGCACATGATTCTGACTCCTTTGATCGATCAACGTCGGCGTCAGATATTTTCTCTCATCGACATCATGCGCGGTATTAAGGGCTCTGCCGCTCGGAGGATTAATCAGCAAGTGGGACGGCACGGGGCGGTTTGGCAGGAGGAGTCGTTTGACCAGTACTGCGCTGCTCGGAGGGGTTGGATGCGAAGGTTGAGTATGTTCTTCAGAATCCGGTCAGGAAAGGGCTGGTCGACGACTGGCGACAATATCGTTGGGCATGGCGGGGGAGTGGGCTGGATGAAGCGGGGATGACGATTCGGGTTGCGGGGTTGCAGGAAAATACTTAGCCCCGGACGCATTCGTCCGGGGCTGTTTCACGGCACGCTTCACACACACGCTTCACACAAGCGTTTTGCTTGCGGGGGCGGACGAATGCGTCCGCCCCTACGTGAGTTAGTTTTCGTACAACAGGACGCCTTCCGCCTTCTCTGCGTCGACGGGGCGGTAGAACAGTTTGTTGTCTTCCAGGAAGACCTCGATGAAGGCGGGGCGAGTGGTGATGGTGCCCTGGATCAGCGCCTCGGACAGCGGGTCTTCGATGTACTTTTGCAGGGCGCGGCGTAACGGGCGCGCGCCGTAGCTGCGGTCGGTGAGGGTCTGGTTGAGGATCCACTTCTTGGCATCGTCGGCCACAGTGACCGTGATCGCCTTCTGCGCCAAGTTCTGGTTGAGCTGCGTGACCATGAGCTCGAGAATCTGGATCAGGTCGTTCTCGCCCAGAGCCAGGAACAGGATGATTTCGTCGAGGCGGTTCAGGAACTCGGGGTTGAAGGTGCGCTTGACTTCGCCCTTCACCAGTTCTTCGACCTTGTCCGAGATCATGTCTTCCTTCGACGACTGGAAGCCAAGGCCTTCGCGCTTCTGCAGGTGGCGCGCGCCGATGTTCGAGGTCATGATCAGGATCGTGTTCTTGAAGTCGACCGTGTTGCCGAGGCCGTCGGTCAACTGGCCGTCTTCAAACACCTGCAACAGAATGTTGAAGACGTCCGGGTGCGCCTTCTCGATTTCGTCGAGCAGGACGACGGAGTACGGAGCACGCTTGACGCGCTCGGTGAGCTGGCCGCCCTCTTCGTAGCCGACGTATCCTGGAGGCGAGCCGATCAGCTTCGAGACCGAGTGTTTCTCCATGAACTCGGACATATCGAAGCGGACCAGAGCTTTCTCCGTGCCGAACATAAACTGCGCCAGGGTGCGCGCGACTTCGGTTTTGCCTACGCCCGTCGGGCCAAGGAACAGGAACGAACCGATGGGACGGTTCGGGTTCTTCAGGCCGGCGCGGGAACGGCGGATGGCGCGCGCCAGAGCGCTGATGGACTTGTCTTGCGAAATGATGCGCTTGTGCAGTTCCTCCTCGATGCGGAGGAGTTTCTGCGTTTCCTCTTCCTTGATCGAGGTGATGGGCACGCCCGTCCAGCGCGAGACGACGTCTTCAATGTCCTCGCGGTTGACTACGCCGGTGGAAGACTCGTCGAGATGATATTTTTCGCGAAGGGCGCGCAGGTTCTCGCGCTCTTTGCGCTCTTCATCGGAGTAGAAGCGTGCCTTCTCGAACTCGTGGTTCGCAATGGCGTTTTCCATGCGATGCACGATAAATTTGATGCGCTTCTGAACTTCGGTGAGTTCTTCTGGCAGGGAAGTCTGGCGCAGCTTGACGCGCGCTCCGGCTTCATCGACCAGATCGATGGCCTTGTCGGGCAGGAAGCGATCCGGGATGTAGCGGTTCGAGTGCGAGACCGCGAAGTTGATGGCCTCGTCGGTGTAGGTGACGGCGTGGAATTTCTCGTAACGATCCTTGATGCCAAACAGAATCTTGATGGCGTCGGTCTCATTCGGCGGCGGAACTTTGACGGCCTGGAAGCGACGCTCGAGCGAGCGGTCCTTTTCGATCGACTTGCGGTACTCGCCGGGCGTGGTGGCGCCGATGCATTGGATTTCACCGCGCGACAATGCGGGCTTCAGAATATTGGCGGCATCGAGCGAGCCTTCGGCCGAGCCTGCGCCCACCAGGGTGTGCAGTTCGTCGATGAAGATGATGGAATTCTGCGACTCCATCAGCTCCTTCATGATGGTCTTGAGGCGCTCTTCAAACTGGCCGCGGTACTTGGTGCCGGCGACGATGAGCGAGAGGTCCAACGCGAGGATGCGCTTGTCGGCAAGGAACGACGGGACTTCGCCATCGGCGATGCGCTGCGCCAGTCCTTCAACGATGGCAGTCTTGCCCACGCCGGGCTCGCCAATCAGCACGGGATTGTTCTTGGTGCGGCGGCAGAGGATCTGGATGACGCGATCGACTTCGCCTTCGCGGCCGACCAGGGGATCGAGTTGGTTGTCCATCGCAGCCTGGGTCAGATCGCGCGAAAATTCCGCCAGCAACGAGCTTTCCCGCTGGCGTTGTGGCTGAGCTTTTTCCTGCGTGCTGCGGGCCAGCTCTTCGCGGATGGTCGAGAGGCGCAGGCCGCGCTCGTGCAGGATCTCGGCGGCAAAGCACTTTTCTTCTCTCAGCAAACCCAGCAGCAAATGTTCCGTGCCAATGTGGCGGTGCGAAAGGCGCTCCGCTTCTTCCGCGGCATAGGCGAGAACCCGTTTGCATTCATTACTTAACGGAAGGTCGACCGAAGTCGAGACCTTCTCGCGGATGGTGGTGTGTCCCTCGATCTGCTTGCGGATGGATTCGACCGAGGCATGGGACCGCAGGAAACGATTGGTCAGGGCCTTGTCTTCGCGCAGGAGTCCGAGAAGCAGATGCTCAGTCTCGATATAAGGAGACCCGAACTGGCTGGCTTCGTAGCGTGCGAAAAAGATGACGCGCCTGGCTTTCTCCGTATAGCGTTCAAACATAATGCCCCTTCCCCCTGACCTTCCTGGTCGAGAAGAACCTTTGCTCGCCCGACCGAACCCGGACCCCTGGAACTACTGACCTTATTCTAATGCCGTTTCCTGTGCCAATCCCTACATTATGCAATCAAAGGGCCTCAAAACCCAAGCACTGAAACGATTCTGCAACTCTTTGATCACGTTACCGAAGGTACGGTTGTCAAGAACCCTCCGGCAACGCCCTCTGTCGTTAATTTTCTGCACTTTGTCTTACTAATCTTTCGCCTCAGGGGCTAAAGCCCGCGACATCTTGGACCGCCTAACGCGGCCCTGAAGGGCCGCTCTTCCACGTCGGTCACGTTGTTCCCTCGCTTACGCCGGCTCTTCCACGTCGCTCACGTTTGCTGACTCTTCCACCTCGCTCCTCGCTTACGCGGGCTCTTCCACCGCGCTCACGCCGGCAACGACTCCGGGGCAATCTCCTCCATGCGTCCGCGCTGCAACCTTAATACGCGATGGCAGCGGCGCGCAAACGACAAGTTGTGCGTGGCGATGAGGGAGGTGAGTTGGTGCTCGCGATGCAGCCGCGCAATCAACGCGAAAACGGCCTCCGCAGTTTGTCCGTCAAGGTCTCCCGTGGGCTCATCCGCCAGCAACAGCTTGGGGCCGGTGATGAGCGCGCGGGCCAGAGCTACCCGCTGCTGCTCTCCGCCCGAAAGCTCGCCTGAGCGATGATGTGCGCGCTGCTCCAGTCCGACCTCACGCAACCAGCGTGAAGCCTCTGGCTCGACCTGCTGCCATGTTTGCCCTCGCAGCAGCAACGGCATGGCCACATTCTCTGCAGCCGTGAATTCGGGCAGCAGATAGTGGAACTGCCATACGAAGCCAGTTTCGCGATTGCGAAAGTCCGCAGCTTCGTCGTGCGATAACGAATTCAGTCGCAAGTGGGCGCAGTATACGTCACCTGCGGAAGCACGATCAAGCGCGCTCAAGATGTGCAACAAGGTACTCTTCCCCGCTCCTGACTCTCCCACGATGGCGAGCATTTCTCCTTGCTTTACATCAAACGACAGATTTTCAAAGAGCACAAGATCCGATTCGCCGGATCGGAAAACCTTCTTCAGGCCTTCTACCCGCAGCATCGAGGCTTGTTGGGTTAGATGCAAGTTGTGTGCCTTTCGTTCCAGGGGCTAAAGTGCGGAAGATCGCGACCTAGCTGTTGGGCCCGTATCCGCCAGCCGTTATCCTTGAGATTAGTGCGTACCGCGATCAAATCGTTTCTGGCTTGCCGATTCCCGAATCCGTGATTCCAAAGACTGTACACCGGGCGAAATCAGTGTCATGTGATTGCGATCACAAATGCACGCCCTGGCTTCAGGGGCTAACTAAAGCCCGCATTCTCCGCTGCTTGAAGCGGCAGGACTGAAGGGGCTGGGGAAGAATGTGGCCGGGCGAAGCAACAACGACCACGAGGGCTAAAGCCCAGATTGATTTCCCGCGCTTTACGCGGCCCTGAAGGGCCGCTCTTCCACGGGCCTTGAAGGGCGCTGTTCCACGGTCGCGCATGGGTTTGTGGCTCTTCCGCAACCCGTGAAGCCGTGCGCTTCCCAACTCCTGCCGCATCCTTGGAAATCCGGGTGAACCCGTGGCCGAGAAGTTCTCACTCATAGCGCAGGGCCTCGGCGGGAAGGATACGGGCAGCCGACCATGACGGGTACAGCGTTGCCACGAATGAAATCAGGACCGCGAACAGGGCCACCCATACGCCGTCGATCGCGCGCGGGGCGAATGGCACGTAGTCGATGGAGTAGACCTCGGGCGAAAGGGAAATCATGTGGTAATGTCCTCCGGCGTAGGAGATGGCGTAGCCCAGAACCAGGCCGATGGCAGTGCCGAGGGCGCCGATCAGCACGCCCTGCGCAATAAAGAGGTTGCGCACCTGCGCCCGGCGCGTGCCCATGGACATAAGCACGGCAATGTCCTTCGACTTTTCCATGACCATCATAATGAGAGAGATGAGGATGTTCAGGGCGGCGACGAAGACGATGAGGCCAATGGTGATGAAGGTGACCAGGCGCTCCAGGCGGAGAGCATGAAACAGGGCTTTGTTCTGCTCGAGGTAGTTGGTGGCCATGAAGCCCTTGCCGGCCGCGGCTTCGAGCTGGGTGGTGATTTGGTCGGCCCTAAAGATGTCGTCTATTTTGAACTCCAGTACGGAAATCAGGTCGCCCAGGCCGAACAGGCGCTGGGAGTCGGACAGGCGGACGAAGGCCCAACTGGAGTCGTAGTCGAAGAAGCCGGAGGTGAAAATGCCGACGACGCGGAAGCGGTTGTATTTAGGGACCATGCCGAAGGGGGTGAGTTCGCCCTGGGGGCTGGTGACCAGGACCGTGGAGCCGACGGTGGCGCCGAGGTTATCGGCCATGTCCTTGCCGAGGACGATGGGTGGCATGGCGGAGATGCGCTGCTGGACACCGGCGAGGGAGTCGGGGGAGTCTGTTTGAGAAGCGGTTCCGGAAAGCGCGGGCGAGTCGCCCGCGCCCACATGGGCATCGGCAGACGTCTCTTCCAAGGCGTCGGCCGAACCTTGTTTTACCGTGGTTAGCAGGTCGCCTACTTTCCGCTCGTACCTGGGGATCATGCCTTTGAGGACCGCGCCGCGCGCCCGCGGGCCACGGGAGATCAGGACTTGTTCAAAGATTGCCGGAGCCGCAGCGACGACATGCGGCTGTTTCGCAAGCCGCTCCATGAGAGCGGGCCAGTTCTGGATGCCGTCATCCGCGATGCGTTGCAGGCTGATATGGGATGTGGAGCCCAGCAGGCGCTGCTGGAGGTCCTGGCGAAAGCCATTGGTGATGGCCATGGCGACGACGAGGGAGGCGACGCCGGCGGCGACGCCGGCGATGGAGATGCCGGTGATGATGCCGATGAAGGCCTGGCGGCGCTTGGCGCGCAGGTAGCGGGTCGCGATGAAGAGTTCGAAGCGCATGGGGAAGCGATCAGAATGTGCGTGAGAACCTGTGCCGTCCCTTCGGAGACTTTGTCGTAACGATTCTTTCGCCCCTCCGGGGCTACCTCATCTCTCACTTTCTGCCCACGGCTTGCGCCCCTTCGACAACCTCAGGGCAGGCGGTTGGCTGCATTCTGCCGCCGCTTCGCGACTGGAGTTTAGAGGATGCTGTTCCACCCCTCCCGGAGATTCAATTCTCACGCAAACTCTATCGGCAGTCCGCTCTCACGGGCAACCAAACTGGATTATAACGATACGTTCTAAATTAAGGGCACGAACGACTACGCGCGCAGCCTTGGCACCACGGCGTGGACTCTCTGGCGGTAAGAAGCGAATTCGGCGCCGAAGCGCTTTTCCAATTCGGCATCCTCCATGCGAATCATTACCGCGCCGGTCACGACCGCCAGGCCCGTCAGCAGCCAGCATACGGCCAGACCGGTGCCGATGCTCCAGGCCAGCATTTCGCAGAGGTGGGCGAGATAGACGGGATGGCGGACTCGCGAGCGGATGCCGGTGGTGACGAGGCGATCATCACGATGTCCGATGCGGACTTCCGGCAGGCCGCCGAGCTGGGCCCAACTGAAGTGCGCGCCTGAACTCGAATAAATAAAGATGCCGGCCGCGAACAGCAGCGCGGAGGGGAGCCAAGTCCACGGGGTCGAATAGAGTGCGGCGGTTCTCCACGGGCCGGTCAGCGCGCCGATGCCGACCCACATGACGATCCAGGCGGGGACCAGCACGCGGAAAGGCGATCCCTCACGCGCGCGCCAGCGATGGGCGCGCGGGTGAACCATCAGCCAGAACAGGGGGATGGTCGAATAGACGACGCAGGCTAGCCATCCCAGGGTGGGGAGGAGGTGCATGGGGTGATTTTACAGGCGGAGTCGACCTTGAAGAATGCCGCTACGTGAGTTCGGTGCGCCACCTCAATCAGCTACCGCGCACCTCGGTCATCTACCCGATTCCGGGAACCGGGGCGATAATGGGAGAATGGCGCGTGTTTTCCTGAATGATCATTGGCTTCCGAAGTCGGTGCTTTGTCTTCGTGACTACGACCGGCACAAATTTCTACTTGATCTGATTGCTGGAGTGACCGTTGGGCTGGTGGCTTTGCCCTTGGCGATGGCGTTTGCTATTGCGTCTGGGCTGACGCCACAGGCTGGGATTTATTGTGCGATCGTCACGGGATTTCTGATTTCGGCGCTGGGCGGGTCGAAGATGCAGATTGGTGGTCCCACGGGCGCGTTTGTCGTGGTGGTGGCGGGGATTGTCGCGCTACATGGGGTGGACGGACTGTTCATGTGTACGGTGATGGCGGGCGTCCTCCTGGTGATCATGGGCGTTACGGGGCTGGGGACGGCGGTGAAATTTATTCCACGGCCGGTGGTGATCGGCTTCACGAACGGGATTGCGGTACTGATTGCCAGCACGCAAGTCAAAGATTTTTTCGGGCTACACCTCGACAAAGTTCCGGGCGTGTTCTGGCTCCGGGTGGAAGCGCTTGCCGGGAGCTTTCATACACTATCGTTCGAAGCGACTGCGCTCGCGGTGTTTACCCTGCTGACATTGATTACTTGCCGGGGGCTTTCGCCGCGCATTCCGGGACCCATTGTTGCGCTGCTGCTTTCGACTTGTGCGGTCTATTTTTTCAAGTTGCCGGTGGAGACGATCGGGACGAGGTTCGGGGGAATTCCGGGTGGCCTGCCGCACTGGCAAGTACCCCACTTCCGCACGGACCTGATTCACGGACTGCTGGGGCCGGCTTTCACGGTAGCGATGCTGGGGGCGATCGAGTCGCTGATGTCGGCGGTGGTGTCAGACCGGATGAGCAACGACCGGCACAATCCCAACGTGGAACTGATTGGACAGGGCGTGGCCAACATCTTTTCGCCGATGTTTGGCGGATTGCCGGCAACCGGAGCGATCGCGCGGACGGCGACCAATATTCGGTCCGGGGCACAGTCACCGGTGGCGGGGATGATCCACGCGGTCACGCTGCTGTGCATTCTGCTGTTTGCGGCGCCGCTGGTCAGCTATGTCCCGATGGCGGCGTTGGCCGGGATTCTGATGGTCGTTGCCTACAACATGGGTGAGTGGCGGGAGATTCCGCAACTGCTGAAGCTGACCAAGACAGACATCAGCATCTGGGTGGTGACCTTTGCTTTGACCGTATTTGCCGATCTTACTGTAGCCGTCGAGGCGGGGATGATACTGGCCGCGCTGCTGTTCATCAGCCGGGTGGCCTCAACCACCACCGTCTCGCAAGTGACCGAGGACTACGTTGAAGACGGGCGGGTACACATTCTGCAGGACAAGGACATTCCGTATTACGCGACGATCTTCCGCATTCACGGGCCGTTTTTGTTTGGGGCGACCGACAAGATCTGGGCGGTTACCGCTAACCTGCATAAGCTGCCGCCGGTGGTGATCCTTCGACTGCGAAACATGACGGCTCTCGATGCCACGGGGCTGTTTGCGATCGAGGAGATTGCCAAGCAACTGCACGCCAGCAAGCGGACGCTCATTCTGTGCGGAGCGCGCGAGCAGCCCGCCCAACTGATACATCAGGCGGAGTTCGCGGAAGTCATCGGGGAAGAAAACATCTGCGACAACGTGCAGGAAGCGCTGCGGCGGGCGGAGGAAGTGTACGAGGGACTGGAGCAGAAGTTTGTGGGGGCGAAGGGGTAGGCCCCCGGCAGAGGGGACTGTCATCCGGCGCGCAGCGAAGGACCGGTGGACTCGCGCTATCAACTCCATAGGTCCTTCGCTTCGCTCAGGATGACAGGGTGGATTTATGCCGCGAATTAGCGGCGCAGCAGGGCAGACACCTCTTCCTAATTGTCGATTCGCTGGACTACGGAGAGAATCTTCCACTCACCGTTCCACTTCGACAGGGTCACGTAGTCCACCCAGCCCGGGGTGATGAGCTTGGCGGAAGCGATGGTTCCCGCGACGTCGAGCACGGTTACCTGTTCCGTTCTCTGCGCCTGGGGAATGTCGGGGATGCCATGGGAGCGAACCTCCCGCACCATTTCTGAACCAGTTTTCTCCCGCATCGGAATGTCCCCGTGAATCATGTGCTTCAGGTAGTGAGGGTGGAGCGTCTGCTCCATGCGGCGCGCGTCGCCGGTGTAATAGGCCTCGATATAGTTGGTGACGGTTGAACGCACGGCGGAGGCGTCGTCGGCGGGAGTCTGGTTGGCTTGCGCGTGGCTTGAGATGGTGAGCAACAGAAACAGGCACAGAGCGAAACCCGGTACGAGGCGTTTCATGTAGATGGTCTCCAGCGGAGTGATGCGATTCGAGCAAGTCGATTATGCCTCAGCTGGCAAGGGAGGAGACTACACCAAAGTCCATTGCCTGGGAGGACAAGAGGACAAACCGACGTTGAATCCCCGATGCGCCGGGCAGTTTGCCAGGGCCTGAGCGGACGACCTCGGGGGCTGAAGCCCGCACTGAGAGAAAAAGAGTCAGCGCAGCGGTGAAAGCGCTGCAGCACCCAAAGTCCGATTTTGCGGCAAACTGCTAGACTGTCATCTTTTAGACTTCCAGTGAGGGGCTCTTTCCTTCGATGATCGTGAACTTTGCAGAACGGGCGCACAACCACAACTGGGAACTCGATCCAGTGGTGCGGTCGCTGCTCGACACGGATTTTTACAAGCTGCTGATGCTGCAGTTCATCTGGAAGCATTTTCCCAAGACGCGGGTGGAGTTTTCTCTGCTCAACCGCCATGCCTCCGTGCGCATGGCCGACATCATTCATATCGAAGAGCTAAAGGTGCAGTTGCAGCATGTGCGTGGACGGCGGTTTCGAAAGTCGGAACTGGTGTGGCTGGCCGGCAATACGTTTTATGGCCGGCGGGGGATATTCGAGCCGGCGTTTCTGGAGTGGCTGGAGAACGATTTCCGGCTGTCGGATTATCAATTGTTGGTGCGTGACGGACAGATCCACCTGACTTTTGAGGGTGCGTGGACTGAGACCACGATGTGGGAGCTTTACGCGCTGGCCATTCTCGATGAGTTGAAGACGCGGGCGCATCTGAAGACGCTGAGCGAGTTCGGGCTCGACATTCTGTATGCCCGGGCCAAGACCAAGTTGTGGAGCAAAATCGAGCGGCTGCGTGGGGTTCCGGAACTGAGTGTGGCCGATTTTGGAACACGCCGCCGGCACAGTTTTCTGTGGCAGGAATATGTGGTCAACGCGATGGCTTCTAATCTCGGGAGCAATTTCATCGGGACGTCGAATGCGTTCCTGGCTCACAAACATGACCTGGAAGCGATTGGAACCAATGCGCATGAGATCCCGATGGTGATGGCCGCGCTGGCGCCGGATGATGTGGCGCTGAAAGCGTCGCAGTACCGCGTGTTGGAGTTGTGGCAGCAGACCTACGACAGCGCTCTGAAGGTAATGCTGCCGGACACGTTTGGCACGACGCAGTTTCTCGCGGGTGCGCCTGACTGGGTGGCGGACTGGACCGGGCAGCGGATGGACAGCAAGGATCCGTACGTCGCGGGGGATGAATACATCGCATGGCTGAAGGGGCGGAGCCGGGATCCGCGGGAGAAACTCCTGATTGCCTCGGACACGTTAGACGTGGACCAGATTCTGGGACTACACGCTTATTTCGGCGGGAGTCTGGCAAGGGGTATGGGGCCAGGCGATTTCTTGAGTGCGGCTGATTTCGAGGACCGCCATAAATGGACGCCAGGACGCCGGGTTCGGTTCAGCGCCGGGTGGGGAACTCTGCTGACGAATGATTTTCGGGGATGCAATCCCAACGATGGCGGGGGATTTGACCCCATCAGCTTGATCTGCAAGGTTTCGAACGTGGAAGGGCGGCCGGCGGTGAAGCTCTCGGACAACTATTCCAAAGCCTTGGGTCCGGCGGCGGAGATCGAGCGATACCGGAGAGTGTTCGGGACTGAGGGAATTGCGAACGCTCCACTGGTGGCGTGAGCCGACGGGGCGGGGCGAGCGAAGATTCAAGATCAAAATCAAAGTCAAAAGCAGGGGGTGTCCGCTGCACACTCTCCTGCAACATTTCAGCATTCTGTGGCACAGTAATTAGTTCATGCCTGCCGCCGCCGATGCCAGAGCCGGACGTGCTGCCTTCACGCATCCCGGTTTCGTGCTGTTCCAGATTGCCCGGTTCCTGATCGTGGCAGCGGTCGAGATGCAAGCTGTGGCCGTGGGGTGGCAAGTATACGAGATTACCAAGCGGCCGCTCGATCTCGGTTATGTCGGGCTGGCGCAATTTCTGCCGGGAATTCTGCTGTTCCCGATCTCCGGACACGCTTCCGACCGCTTCGAGCGGCGCAACGTGCTCTCGGCCTGCTACGGCGGATATGCGGTCTGTTTCGCTTTGCTGCTGGCTCTGGCAGAGCGCGGCGTGCGGTCGGTCAGCTCGATCTATGTGGTGCTGGTGCTGATCGGGGTGGTGCGGTCGTTTAACAGCACGGCTAGCCGGTCGATTCTGCCGCAGCTTGTCCCCGAAGAACACTTTCCGAATGCGGTGGCATGGAATGCCAGCATCTTCCAGGCGGCAACGATTCTGGGGCCATCGTTCGGCGGCATCCTGTATGCGGTGTTCCGCGGGCCGTCGGTGGTGTACGGGATCGCGATGCTGACGGCGATCGGCGCGACGGTCTCTTCGTTCCGCATTAAGCCCGAAGTAAAGGCGCGCCCCCGCGAGCCCATGACATTGAAAACCGTGTTTGCGGGGCTCCACTACATCTGGAGGAAGAGGCTGATCCTGGGCGCGATTTCACTGGATTTGTTTGCGGTACTTCTGGGAGGAGCGGTTGCGCTGCTGCCGGTGTACGCGCGGGAAATTCTCCATACGGGGCCGTGGGGTCTGGGACTGCTGCGGACCGCGCCCGGAGTGGGGGCGGCGTTGATGGCGGTGTTGCTGGCACACCGTCCGCTACGCGGGAGGTCGGGGCCGACACTGCTTTGGTCGGTTGCCGGATTCGGCATTTGCACCATTATTTTCGGCGTGTCGCGCAGCCTTACGGTCTCGCTGATTGCGCTGCTGCTGTTGGGAGCGAGCGACATGATCAGCGTCATCATCCGGGCCACGCTCACGCAACTTGCCACGCCGGACGAAATGCGGGGACGCGTTACTGCGGTGGACATGATCTTTATTGGGACTTCCAACGAGTTCGGGCAGTTTGAGTCTGGGGTGACGGCGCACTGGTTTGGGACGGTGCCGGCGGTGGTGTTGGGAGGAGTGGGAACTCTGGTGGTGATTGCGGTGTGGGCGTGGCTGTTTCCGGAACTTCGTCACGCGGGTGAGTTGACGGCGATGCGCAACGAGGAATTGGAGGGGTCGGCCGAAGGCACCGCTCCACGCTGAGAGATTGTGAAAGGGGCGGGGACTTGGTCCGCTCGGAGCGCTCGCTCTATCGAAAATCCCCACTTTTGCGCAAAAGACGCGGCAAAAATGGGGCACCCGCGCTCTCGCTCGCGGGGGCGGACTTCGTCCGGGCCGGACGGCCGGAGGCGGCTGTCGCCACATGGGGGGGTGCGAATGCCGTAGAATGTCGGATCATTCTGCGACATCGGGGACCGGGATTGATCGAACGATACTTCCGTCTTGCTGAAAACCAGACTACGGTTCGCCGCGAGTTTCTTGGCGGGGTGACCACTTTCATCACGATGGCTTACATCGTGGTGGTGAATCCGCAGATCCTGGCACAAGCGGGCATGCCGGTCGAAGGCGTGGTGTTTGCCACGTGCGTGGCGTCGGCCGCCGCCACGCTGGTCATGGGACTGTACGCGAACTATCCCATCGCGCTGGCGCCGGGCATGTCGTTGAATGCCTACTTCACGTATTCGGTGTGCCTGGGCATGCACGTGCCCTGGCGCACCGCTCTCGGGGTCATCTTCTTTTCGGGCGTTTTCTTTCTGATTCTGACGGTCACGCGGGTGCGGGAACAGATTGTCAATGGAATTCCGGAGTGCCTGAAGTATTCGACGGCAGGCGGCATTGGGATGTTCATCGCCTTTGTCGGGCTGCGGAACGCCAAACTGGTGGTGGCGAATTCAGCGACGTTCGTCAGCCTTGGCAGCTTCGCCAATCACGAGGCGCAGCTGGCCTGCGTGGGGCTTGCGATCATGCTCATTCTGATGACGCGCAAAATCAGTGGAGCGATCCTGATCGGCATCTTTGCCACGACGGTTCTCGGAATTCTGCGCGGGATCGGGAACTGGCCCACAGCGATTTTTTCATTCCCGCATCCTTCTTCGACCTGGCTGCAACTGGATCTGCGCGGGGCTCTTCATCTGGGACTCCTGGAAATTGTCTTTGTCTTTCTGTTTGTCGATCTCTTCGACAACGTGGGCACCCTGGTCGGAGTCTGCGAGCAGGGCGGCTTCGTAAAGGACGGCAAGATTCCCCGCGTGGGCCGGGCGCTGGTTTCCGACGCCGTCGGGACCATCTTTGGATCGTTGACCGGAACGTCGACGGTGACCAGCTATATCGAGAGCGCAGCGGGAGTGGCTGCGGGAGCGCGGACCGGACTGAGCAATGTGTTTGTCGCGGGGCTTTTTCTGCTGGCTGCGTTCTGTGCGCCACTAGCGTCGGCGATTCCAGGGTATGCGACGGCTCCGGCGCTGATCCTGGTGGGCGCGCTGATGACGGAATCGATTGCGCGCGTGGAGTGGAAAGAATTTACAGAAGCGATTCCCGCTTTTGTGACCCTGGTGGCGACGCCGCTGACGTTCAGCATTGCGACGGGTCTGAGTCTGGGGCTGATCTCGTACACGCTGGTGAAGGTGGCGGCGGGGAAGTTTCGGGAAGTGAGCGTTGTGATCTGGATTCTGACGGCGCTGTTTGTTCTACGCTACGTGTATCTTGCCGCGGGATAGGCGCGGATTCCTGGGATATTGCGGCTATGACACAGTTCCTACGGAACGGTTACGGTTACCGTTGCGGAGGTGCGGCCATATTGGTTGGTCGCATACAGAGTGTAGGTAGTGGTTGCGGTTGGGGCCACGGTTGCGCTGGTTCCACGAACCGCTCCGAGGCCCGGCGAAACGATTTCATAGTCGGCGCTCGTGGTCGTCCACGACAGGGTCACGCTCGCTCCCGAGGAAGCGTGCGTGGCGGACGCCGTGAAAGAACTGATCGTGGGCGCTGAACCCGTGGGATAGTTTGCGTTCGTATACACGGGATTCATCTGCACGACTTCGAATGCCGAGGCCGGGACGGTTTTCAGGGAGTCGAGGTCGGAGCCCCAGCGGCTGTCGGAGACTCCCGTCACAAAGAGAGCGCTGCCGTTGTCGGCGAGAATCAGGCCGTAGGTCTGCATCGCCGAAAGAATCACCTGCATCTGGGTAGAGAAGCCGGAAATGTTGTAGCTGGACTTCAGACGGAGGCGCATGCCCATCGGCGGCGACGTAGGATCGCTGGACGTAGCTGCCCAATGGGACGCGGGAGGGATGAAGGCCGCGCTCGTCTTGGGCAGCGTGAAGCGGAAAGCGTGCTGGATCTTGCCCGCGGCGACTTCGTCGTAGCGCACCAGGCCGGGAAAAATCGGCAGTCCGGCCGCGTCCGCCGAAGTCCAGGTGTAGGGCCGTGGCTCGTTGCCGAGCAGGTCCCATACCGCGGTCGAATCGGCGTTCCAGCTTCCATCAGAATTTACAGACGAGTTATACAGTTCGTAGAGAAAGCAGTTGCCGTTGTCGAGCACGAGCACGTGGCGATCGCCCGTGCTGGACGATCCGCCCTCGACCGGAGCGGTCGACGGGACCGGCATGGGGCCGGGGTCGCTCTCGCCACCATAGGCCCCGAGGTTCACGTTGACCAGGGCCTGGCTCCCGTTGACCACGACGTAGGGAATGCCGTAGGTGGGATCGGTGCCCCAGTCGGGATGAAGGTTCACCGAACCCACCCAGTTGCTGATGATGGTGTTGGAATTCGGGTCTAGCGGTGCCGCGGAAATGTCGGCATTCCACAAACTGCCAGTGGAGAAAGGGACGAACCCGTTCAGACTCGCCGTCTGCCCAGCCGACATGACGTTACATGCCAAGTTGCTGCCGCCGGTGCCGCCGCCGCCGCTATTGCCGCCCCCATTGCCACCCGTATTTGCAGTGGTATTAGATAGGCCAGTACAGGCCGTCAGGAACAGCGCCAGGGCAAGAAGTGTGGAAAGAAAGGGGAAGAGCTTCCAGGCTGAACAGGGGCAGCGCATAGTGCAGCCATTGTCCGCGACCTTGATGCGGGGCGGAAAGAGGCCTTAGGGACATGTCCGATCACGGCAGAGGGAACGACACATTCGCAGAATGGACTGTTCTTAGGCTTTGGTGGCGAGGTACTGGCAAACGCGCTGGATGGTGTCGCGCTGGCCGTCGTTCAGGGTGAGAAATTCAAATCCGTAGCGGAGACCCTGGCGGTAGCGAACGATGGCACGTACTTTGATGGGATAGGGAGCGAGGGGCAGGGGAATTTCGAGAGTGACGATCTCGCCGGGCTCGAGGCTGCCGGTCAGGGTAGCGCCAATGCCGTCCTGTCCCATTTCGGTGGAGTGTCCCCAGCAGGTGCGGAACTCTCCGGCTTGAAACATCCTGACCTGCAGGCGGACGTCGATGACGAATCGGGGAAAGCGGCGGGTGAAGGTGACCTTGCTGGCGGGCGCATTGACGGGCGCACGTGTGCCGGTTCCCGTGTCGGCGGCAGCGGCGGCGGCTTGAGCTTTCTTTTCTGTACTCATGCAATTGGGCGCGGCTATTAGCGCCGCGCTGGCAATGCGCTAGTTGCCGTGCAGCAGGTACCCGGGCTCGAGCGGCAGTTTGCCGGCGAGTTTAACGACCGAGACGCTGCTGTTGATGGCGTACACGTCCACGACGCCAATGGCGCCGGGGATGGATGCGACCTTGTTGACCAGATCTTCATCGGAATCGACGATCATGACGGCAGGATGCCCCATGCGTCCGTGGTTGGCGGAGGCAATGAGTTCCTTCACCTGGGCTTCCGGGACCTCATAGACTTTTTCCAGAAACAATTTCATTTCGGGTGCGGCGGGGGCGCGCATGATGAAGGTGACGGGCTTGCCGTCAGGCCAGCGGCTGGTCTGGCCTTTGCAGACCTTCAACAAGTCCGGGAGAGCGATGGCGGACACCGCGTTGGCCTTGTTCGAGACCACAGCAAGATCGCGGGCAGCCGCCAGCGAAACGCTGGCCGCCAGGAAAAGACAGACGCTTAGAGGATGACGGTGGAACACACGATTTCTCCCGCAAGGCGGAATCGGCCTTGCAGTGATTTTCGTGGAAATGGGGCGACGGCTCAACGGTCACTAAGGTCATGTACCTCCGGAGGCAATGGCGGCCGGGGGCTGGTCGGGGGCTGGCATCGGACTGGCAGGAATCGAGGTGACTTGGCCGTAGTTCTGAGGCCTTGGCAAGCCGAGGGGGATAGGGTAGGCTATGGCTTCTCCGTACACGAGGATCATCCCCCTATGACAAATCGTGTTACCTACGCACCGCAGGATTTTCAGAAGATGTGCAAGCAGGCAGAAAGGGATCTGGAATCCAAGAAGCTGGTGTTCCTGATGGAACGCGTGAAAAGGCAGATTGCGGATCGCGAGAATCCAGAAGTGAAGGCGTCGAAGCCTGTTTCCAGGGTGATTGGTGATTCCGGAGTGTTGCGGCTGCCCAGTCGCTCGGCACCGTTCGAGAGATAGCGTCCCCACCCAATTTCTCCGATTTGTTTTTTGAATCGCCGGAGGAAAACTTTTCTCCATCCACAAGGTATTTTTGCGCTAGAATGAGCGGGTTTTTCGGTTGACTCGTTTTGCGGCCAACGACGAGTCGGCCGGTGCCTTCCCCCAGGAGGTAGTAGATGTACCGGCCCTATACGAGTTCCGCGGTAGATTCTCGCCCGTTTCGCGACGTGGAGTCCCAACTGCGCGACCTTACGCAGGATTTGGCAACGTCGTTCAATACAGGAAACTACGATCAGGCTGCCGGCCTGTACGCCAGCGACGGCGTGCTGATGTCCCCACACCATGAAGGGGCGCACGGCCAGAAGGCGGTGGAACGATTGCTGCGCCAGTTGGGAGATTCGGGGTACGGCGACCTGCGTCTGGAAACCACGCGGGTGGAACATTCCGGCGACATGGCGATGGAGATCGGACGCTTTTCCGTAGCAGTGCGGAAGGCGGATGGAACGATCGAGCCCGAGCGCGGGAACTATGTGAAAGTGTGGCGGAGGCTGGGAGTGTGGCGACTGATGGCCGACTGCTGGAGCAATACCGTGCCGGCGGTGAGCGACCGGGCGGCGTGAGGGCGTGGGGGCTGAACCGCAAGGTTCATCCGTTGCAGAATCGAGATTTGCACTTGCGAGGGGCGGGCGCGCGGGGTACGGTCAGCGAACATGAGCGAGGCACCAACTGCGGCGCAGGGGAATGAACGCGGGCATGGGGCGGGAGGGAAGGCGGCCGATCCGGGGCAATATTGTCCGAACTGCTCGTCGAAGTTGCGCGAGAGCCGATGCAAGCTGAAGTGTCCGCAGTGCGGGTTTTATTTGAGCTGCTCGGATTTCTATTGAAGAGAGCTGTCAGCGATCAGGCGTCAGCTTTCAGCTGATCAATTTGACGTCGCACGAAGAAGCAAACCTCAGGGGCTAAAGCCCAAATCATTTCTCAGGCTTCGACGGCACGGCTGAAGCCGCGCCCTTCCACGAACCACCTTCCAAAACCATCTCCCAAGACCAACTCCAAAACCCAACTCCGAAACCCGAATCCAAAACCAACTCCAAAACCCAACTCCAAAACTGTATTCTCCGGCAGCGCTGACGCTAAGGCTTCAGAAAGCGTGCTGTTCCCCAAAAACTCTCCATGACCTGACAGGGTTGCTGGGTTCCGTCTACAATTGGGGACGAGTTTTAGACATCATAATCAGGAGACGATCAATGCAACGCAAGGCCAGTGCGGTTTGGAAGGGCGGGTTGAAGGATGGGAAGGGGTCG
>JBARBI010000216.1:0-1710 GCA_049792875.1 Candidatus Sulfotelmatobacter sp. | reverse complement strand
AGCACGCGCTGCAACGGCTTGTGGACGATCGCGGTGTAGAGCGCGTAAAGCAGCGCCAGCAGAATCACCGTCGGTACTGCTCCGAGCAGTAATTCCCCTAGTTGTTGAAGCGTCTGATCCATGCGGTGCTGATATAGACCGGAATAATGAGGGCTATGGAAACTGACAAGTCTAACGTCCCCAAGGAGTTTGTGTCAACGCGAAGAACATCGTTTTAGCCCGCTTTTGAAGCCTCGTGCGGCGGATACTCGTGCCCTCCAAAGTTGTTAAGAATGTGTGATTTAGAGACTTGGAGCGTCCGCCGTCGTTAGAGATTGCAATTTTGTGCACATAAGTCCTTGACTTCGGCCAAAAGAGGATTAGCATTGAACTATCACCTCCGATCCAATTCAGGATCGAATGGGCCGATAGCCAAGGAATGTCACCGCTTCTTGGTTGCCGGCCCATTTAATTTCTGTCGCGGACCTAATTCCGACCCCAGACCCGAGTACAACCCAAGACCCGGGTGCCCCATTTTTCGCGCTTTTCGCGAAAAGTGGGGGCAGCACCACTCCTCCATGGGCGAACCCAAAAGCCCCACTTCTCGCAAAGAACGCGAGAAATGGGGCACCCGGCTTTTCTCCCCCGGCTCATTCTCCGACTCCAAATCCTTCTGACAAACTCATTCCGCGGTTTTAGACTCTTACTTCCCTTCGGCAAACACGACCTTGCCCGCAACCATCGTTGTCAGGACCTTGGTTTTGGCGATTTCCTCGGGCTTCACCGAGAAGATGTCCTGAGAAAGAACGGCGAGATCGGCGTCTTTCCCAGCTTCGAGCGTCCCCAGTCGATCGTCAGAAAATCTCGCATAGGCTGAACCTTGCGTATACGCATTCACGGCTTGTTCGACCGTCAGGCGCTCTTCGGGCGTGTAGACACTCCCCGCAGTCACGTCTCCCTGCTGTCCGGCGCCGTCGAACAGTCCTCCCGGAAAATCGCTACCGCTCGCCGGCTTCCAGACTTGGCGGGTCACCGCTTCCTGGATGGCCACAAAAGGATCCGGCGGCCAGATGCACGGCCAGTCACTGCCGAACGCCAGCCGGGCGCCGCTCTTCTCCAGGGTCTGCCAGCGGTCGGTCGTGGTGTGATCCTTGGGGTCGTAGTTGGAGCCATTGTCGGCGCAGCAGAAGCTCGGCTGCATGCTGGTGATCATGGAAAACTTCGCCACCCGCGGGATATCCTGCGCGGGCAGAAAATCTCCATGCTCGATCCTGAGGCGCCGGTCGCGCGGCCCGTTGACCTTCTCTACCTCTTCGTACGTATCCACGACGAGCCTGGACGAGTCGGGACGATAGGTGTGAGTCATGATCTGGTACCCGCGCTTGTCGAGTTCGAGGACAAGCTTTTTGTATTCTGCGGGCTCGTAGGTCAGCGGGGGAATCAGTCCGGTGCCGCCGTCCACGAAGAATTTCACCAGATTGGCCGAAACCCAATCGTCGTGGTAGAGCGTGCGCGCCTTTTCGAGGTCCGTCAGAAATTCCGGCGTCAGGTGATGATTCACGGCCACGGCTCCGAATGAAGTTCGCGTGCGCACCGTCAGTTGGCCGCGATCGCGCAAGGCGGCATAAAGCTGGATCTCGGCCAGATTGCCGGTGGCATTCACCACGCTGGTGATACCGTACTGGTTCAAGTGATGGGAAGCATCGCGCAACAGCGCAAGCTTCTCGTCGA
>JBARBI010000215.1:0-33314 GCA_049792875.1 Candidatus Sulfotelmatobacter sp. | reverse complement strand
GTGATGGAAGTATTAAAAACGACTTCGCCGTAGCATTCGCCTTTGGCGCCGTAGCCTTTGCCTCGGAAGACTCTGCCGTCCTCCAGCGCAAGGATAGCCTGCATTCTCGCTCCGGTGAGTGGATTTTCAGAATCTTATCAGGGATTGCCGCGGCGGCCAAGAGCGGAACACGCCATCGAAAAAGAAATCTGTGGATATAAACGGATTCCGCCGTCACGGCCCGACCGCCGGCAGAATGTAGTCGGTCAGCAGTTTCTCCGTCTGCTCGTGCATGCCACGGGTGTTGTAGTTTGTGCTGGTAATGACCACGGTCAAGTCGAGCGCGGGAAAAACCGCGATCTTATTCCCGCCATTACCATTCATATAAAACGCGGGAAAGCCCTTGCCGTTCGACTTGAAGGACTTGAGCCACCACAGGTAGCCATACTCGGTGTCTTCGTCAATGCGGGCGTGAGGTTGGGTCGACACTTTCACCCAGGCCTCGTCAACGATGCGGGTTCGCTGCCAGGTGCCACCCCTACGATAAAGTTCGGCAATCTTCAGAAGATCCCGACTGGTTAGCCGCAGGCCCCCGCCGGTCTGGGGGATATTCATCGGCGAATAGACCCACTGTGCGTCAGTGATACCGAGCGGCTCGAACAGTTTTTCCTGTGCATAGTGGTCCGTGCGCACGCCCGTGACCTTCTGGAGCACCTCACTCAGGGTAAAGACTCCACCCGTGCAGTAGCTGAAATATCGGCCATAGGGCGCTGGTTCGGGCTGCTCGCCGAGGTGCATACGCCCGCGCACCGGGAGGTCCAGCATGAATTGCGCCCAATCTTCGATCACGTACATGCGCTCTTCGTTGCCGCGGGAGGCATCGTTCCAATCGTCGCATTCCAACGGCGACGACATGGTCAGGAAATCCTCCACCGTGATCTTGTCTTTGCGGGGATCGGGGTTCTGCATCTTCCGCGCGTGTTCGGGCAGCAATGCCAAGACGCGAGCGTCAACTCCGCTTAATTTCTTCTCGCCAATCGCAATGCCGACCAGCACATCCGTGATGCTCTTGGTGGCCGAACGGGTATCACGCAGCGTACTGGCGTCCCCCTCGAAATAGCCTTCATAGACGACCTTGCCATGACGGGCCATGAGTACGCTGCCGATTTTCTTGAACTCCCCGGCGCGAACGGCGGCTTCCATGTCGCGCAGCGGTTTTGCGGCGATGCCCTCAGATTCTGGCGCGGGGCTGTCCAGACCAGCCTGGGCTCCGGCCAGAAGGGGCGAGCCCATTGCAAATACGATTGCGAGACAAATCGAGATGCTTTTTGTCATGTGTCGGCTCTCGTCACCAGTCAGACGGGTGAGAACGCAAAAGGTAGGGATGAACGCGAGCAAAGCTCCCGGGAGCGAACACGAAACCCACAAAATCAGGGATGCCAGACGGAAGTTACCGCACCCGTCCCAGTTTCTCCATTGGCCAGTACCCGAACACGGCCTTGCCATAGATAAAACTCTGGTTCACCGCGCCGAAATCGCGGCTGTCGTTCGACATGGAGCGGTGGTCGCCAAGCACGAAGAAGCACTCGGCCGGAACGGTCGTTTCGGGGTAGGAGCGCGAATCCGTGTAGGCCGGAGGAACGTAGTCCTCGTCGAGGGCTTCGTCGTTCACATACACCTGACCGCCGTCAATGCGAATGCGGTCGCCCGCCATCCCGATCACGCGTTTGATGTAACTCTTGGAAGGGTCGCGCGGATACCGGAACACCACAATGTCTCCGCGCTCAATAGGTTCCAGCCGGTACACAAACTTATTCACGAAGATCCGTTCCTGATCCTCGAGCGAGGGCATCATGCTGGTTCCCTCCACCTTCACGGGCTGGTACAGGAAGATGATGATGAAGGCCGAGATCGCCAAGGAGATGATCAGGTCGCGCACCCAGACGCCGATGCCATTGCCCGCGCGGACAGGAGTCGTGGGTCCCGGTAGAGGCGCCGCGCTCACAGACGGCGTTGGTGCTAAGGTCTCGCGGGCTGGATTCGGGTCTGAAAGCGTCCCTGGCATGTTTTCCTATTGTATACAGATCCGGTCTTGGCGGGCAGGGTTGTGTCGGGGCCTTCGAATCGTAAGGACATGGCTCTCGCCATGCACTTTCAGCCTGCTTCGGCGCCGGGTTACAATAACCGCACGCGAGGACATCCGATGACACGCCGCCTATTCCAGAACAAGATCGTGTACCGCAGCCTGACCCTGGCATTCCTCTTCCTGGTAACCCTGAGCATGTCAGCCCAGTGGGCTTCGCCGCAGGAAGAAGGAGGCGTGCCGGCCTACAACGCCGCGCCCCCGCCTAAAGGGACGAAGCTGCCTCCTATCTTGACCAAGGCCGACCTATGGGGAGCCGACGCGCAGAATCCTTACCAAACCCATGCTTACGAACTCGCGGCGAAGATCCCGAACGTGATTCACCAGCAACCATGCTATTGCTATTGCGACCGCATGGGCCACAACAGCCTGCACAGCTGTTTTGAGAACACACACGGCGCCCAGTGCGATACATGCCTGAAGGAGCTCTACTACTCCTACCAGCAGCACCAGAAGGGAAAGACGGCCACGCAGATCCGCGCTGGAATCATCAAGGGGGAGTGGAAGCAGATGAACCTGCAGTCGGCCGCAACCATGAACTAGAACTGGTCTACTAGACGGTCTTGGGTAGCGGAATGGTTTTGGCAGGGACGGCCTCAGCCGCGCCGTTCAGGACCATAGAAGCGGGCTTTAGCCGCTGTGTGAGACGCGTTCGAACACCAAATCGCGAGTACGAGCCAACCCACTGCTCCGAAGCCCCTGGGCCAACTGGACCTCCACCCACTGTTTGGGTGATACTTTACTGCTCGGATCGAAAGCGCAATATCAAGGAGTTCCCCATTACCAAGAGCACAGGAAGAGTTTTGCACATGGCTCAGAAACCTACCGTGAAAAAGACCGTGGCGGAAGATCCACGTTACACGCAGGCACTGCAGAGCTACGAAGCCGGACTGCGCGCCATGCAAGAGCACAAATTCGACAAGGCGAAGCCTCATTTTCAAAAGGTGATTGCGGGCTCCAGCAAGGAACTGGCCGACCGCGCCCACGTTCATCTCAACATCTGCACCCAGCATTTAGAACGCTCCGCGGCAACCCAGTTTAAGAGCGCCGAGGAACACTTCGACTTCGCCGTCTCGCTGATGAATGTCGGCGACTACGTGACCGCGCGCGAGCATCTGGACAAACTGCTCAAGCAGAATGCCAAGGCCGACTATGTGGTGTACGGACTGGCCGCGCTCGACTGCCTTACAGGCCACGTCGAGGATTCTCTCAAGCGTCTCGATGAGGCATTGCGTCTGAATGCGCAGCTGCGTTTCCAGGCGCGCAACGATTCCGACTTCCAGAACCTGGCAGAGGACCCGCGCTTCACGGAACTTCTCTACCCGGATCCCGGCGCCGAACTCGGCTCCGACGGCGACCTCGGCGAAGAAGAGCCCGCGTAGCCAGCCTGCGAGGCCATTCGCAATGGAAATCAAAACCGTCGAGTCCCTCTCTTTGGAGAAGACCACGCGCGAGCGCGGTCTCCGCGTGGTCGCCATCGGCGGCGGCACCGGACTTTCCACCCTGCTCAAGGGACTCAAGCGCTTTGTGCTTTCTCCGGTGGAGGTTGCCGCAGCGCAGGATTTGCCCGTCATCCGTGATCTGAGCGCGGTGGTCACGGTCAGTGACGACGGCGGCTCCAGCGGCCGACTGCGCAAGGAACTCAACATGCTTCCCCCGGGCGACATCCGCAACTGCATCGTCGCCCTCAGCGAAGATGAAGCCCTGCTTTCTAAGCTCTTTCGCCATCGCTTCGAAAAAGGCTCGGGACTCGAAGGCCACAGCTTCGGCAATCTGTTTCTCGCGGCACTCACTTCCCTGACCTCGGACTTTTCAGAAGCGGTGCGACTCTCTTCCGAGATTCTTCTCACCCGCGGCCACATCTACCCCGCGACGACCTCAAACATTGAACTTGAAGCGCTCATGGAAGACGGCACGCGCGTCCGAGGGGAAACCAAGATCACGGCCAGCAAGGGACGCATCCGGGAACTGTTTCTCGTCCCTCCGAACGTAGGTCCCATGCCGCAGACTCTGGAGGCCATCGCCAACGCCGACCTGATCACCATCGGTCCCGGATCGCTTTTCACCAGCCTGATCCCCAACCTGCTGGTGCGTGGCATTGCGCAGGCCATCGTCGAATCGCCCGCCACCAAGGTCTACATCTGCAACCTGATGACTCAGGCCAACGAGAGCCTCGGGCTGACCGCCGCCGATCATATCCGCGCGCTGAATCGCCATGCGCAGAAACAAATTTTCGACTTCGCCTTGGTCAACCAGACTCCTGCCTCGGATGAACTGAAAGAGAAGTACGCCAGCGAAGGCGCCTGCCAGATCGTCAATGATCTCGATGCCGTCGAGGCGCTCGGCGTAGTACCCGTTCTCGGGGAATATCTGGAAGAGGGCTTGGTCGCCCGCCACAACACTTCGCGTGTTGCTCGGGACCTGATGCAACTCGTGGCCCAGCGACCCACGATCGGAGGCAAATCTTCGACGAACAGCGAGGGTTAATCTCGTCCGATCATTCCGAACGAAGTCGAGGAACCTCCTTTCAGCGCGCGTCTGCATGCGGTTTGGCGCGTCGCTTCCCGTTCCTGTATCGTGAATCTTCCACCTCGAGGTTCTACCGGCCTCGAGCTGAATCAAAGTCATGAAATTTTCCCTGTTCATCTCCTGCATTCTTATGGTCGCGTCGCCCCTCCTCGCCCAGGCCGGTCCGGAACAAGGCGGCCACGAGGTCCAGATTTGGGCGGGTGGCGGACATTCGGTGAGTGGCGGACGCGGCGACACCGGCGTCTTTAACGCCGGACTGCGCTACGGGTGGGTCCTCACCGGCCTGCATCTACCCGGCTTTCTCCGCGGACGGTTCGAATATGCGGTCGACGCTGTTCCGGTGTTCCTCTTCTTCCAGCCGGCCAACACCGCCTTTGGCGTGGGCTTCGACCCGCTTGGCCTCAAGTGGAACTTCCAGCGCCATGGACGATTCTCACCCTACCTGGAGCTTACCGGCGGCGTGTTGTTCACCGATCACAGCGTTCCAACCGGTACGAACACGGTAAATTTCATGGACCAGGCCGCGCTGGGCATGCATATCTTCGGTGCAAAGCGCAACGTGAGCCTTGAGCTCCGCTACATGCACATCTCGAACGCCGGCCTGGCCACGCCGAATCCGGGAATCAACACGGTGCAGGTAAGGCTGGGAGTGGGAAAGTTCTTCGGTGGACGCGATCGCGGGCGGTGAACCGCGCCAGACGGCTATGATCCTGACTCATCATGATGAGTCAAGTAGACTCATGACATGGCTAAGAGACTTCCTGCAAGATCCGGAATACGGGAGATTCAGCGGGCGGCACGATCGCGCCAGATGTCGGTTGCAGAGTGGGCCCGCCAGGCGCTCGCGCGTGCTCGCCGCCGCGAACCGCTCGGCGACGCGGAGAAAAAGCTTGCAGCCATCCGAGCTGCCGCGCGGCATGAATCGCCGACTTCCGACATTGATACTATGCTGGCGGAGATCGAGCGGGGATACTCCGCAGGTCAGCAGCCGTGATTCTGATTGACTCCAATGTCCAGATGCATCTCGTAGGAACGCCGGGGCCACTCAAGACCGATGCGCAGCGACTGCCGGAAAAACTGGTCAGCCGGCGCGAGCGCCTGGTCACCGACGCGCAAGTCCCGCAGGAGATTCTGCATCGCTACGTCGCCATCAATCGCCGCCACGACATCCAACCGGCTTTCGACGCACTTCTCAACGTGGTGGATGAAGTCCTTCCGGTTGACGGAGCAGTTGCCGAGCGCGCCAAGCAAATTGTCCTTGGCTACCTGCGCCTCTCCGCGCGTAAACGCCGCGCATCTGGCGGTGATGGAGCAACATGGAATGGACCGAATCCTGACCTTCGATGCGGGATTCGATGGGTTCCCGGGGATCACGCGACTGTCGTGAAGTGAAAGAATCGGACCAGGAACCACCCAGGCTCATAGGGATTTCCCACCCGAGTTGCGGCGGCGTCTCGCCCCCAGCTATTCTTCCTACTTATGTCCACGCTCGTCGAATGCGTTCCGAACTTCTCCGAAGGCCGCGACAAAACCAAAGTTGACGCCATCATCGACGCAATGAAGATGCCCGGCGTCTACCTGCTGGACCGCGAGATGGACACCGACCACAACCGCTGCGTGATCACACTGGCCGGCGAACGCGAAGCGATTCAGGAAGCCGCGATCCGCGGCGTGGGTAAAGCGGCCGAGCTAATCAACCTCAACCTCCACACCGGAGCGCATCCGCGCATGGGAGCAGCTGACGTGGTTCCCTTCATCCCTATCGACGGCGTCACCATAGAAGACTGCGTAGCCATGGCGAACCACGTCGGCGAGGAAATATGGAAGCGTTACCAGATTCCCGTGTATCTATATGAGGCCGCCGCCAGAACTCCGGAACGCCAGGGCCTGGAAAATATTCGCCGCGGGCAGTTCGAAGGCATTCGCGCTGAGATTGCCACCAATCCAGCGCGCCGTCCTGACTTTGGCGAGCCTCGAGTGCATCCCACGGCAGGAGCAACGGTGGTCGGCGCGCGCAAGTTTCTCATCGCCTACAACGTCTTCCTCAACACACCCGACGTCGACATCGCCAAGAAAATTGCCAAGGCAGTGCGCTTCTCAACCGGCGGCATGCGATTTGTGAAAGGTGCCGGCTTCCTGGTGCGCGGCCTGGCCCAAGTCTCGATGAACCTAACCGACTTCGAGCAAACACCCGTCCACCGCGTCTTTGAGATGGTCAGGCGGGAAGCTGGCCGCTATGGTGTCACGCCGCTGTCGAGCGAAATCGTGGGTCTGATCCCCAAGAAAGCATTAGAGCAAGCCGCCGAATGGTTCCTGCAGGTGGAGAATTTCGATTCGTCCTTGATTCTGGAGAACCGCCTTGCCGCCGTCATGGGCGGCAAGATGGCGGTCGGTGGCCTGCGCGCCGGGGTCGAACCTTTCGTCGAGCAACTTGCCGCCCCGACGGCGACTCCCGGCGGCGGCAGCGCCTCCGCTGCTGCCGCAGCCATGGCGGCCGGCCTCGCAGCGATGGTCGCCTCCATGTCGCGCGGCAGGAAAGCCTACCTCCAGTTTGAATCGCAACTCAGCGCAGCCATCGCTCGCCTCACCCCATTGCGCGAAGAACTTAAAGCGGCTGTCGACGCCGACGCCGAGTCCTACAACTTTGTCATGAAGGCCTACAAGCAAGCCAAAACGGCCACGGATGAAAGATCCGGCGAGGCGATGATCGAAGCTGCCCTTAAGGAAGCGACGGCCGTTCCACTGGGGGTCGCCGAGAAAGCCCACGAAGTCGCACAGATCGCGAAATCCCTGGATCCCATCACCAACCCCAACATGAAGTCCGACTTAACCACGGCCGTGGCCCTGGCGGGCGCGGCCTGCACCGGCGCCCTCGCCAACGTGGAGATCAATCTGGCGTCGCTGAAAGATGAGGCCTTCGCCGCCGAGGTACGCCGCCGCGCCGCCGCCCTTTCGTAGAGACATTGGTCGCAGCGTTTCGGCAACCATCGCGAGCCACGCCACTAAATCATTTTCGGCGGCACCGAGTGGATATTGTGTCATCCGGGTTAGCGTATATCGGACTTGCGCGGCGCCTCTGCGTCAGGGCGGTGGACCATGCAACGCACAGCGTTCCTAACTCTTTCAATTCTGCTGCTCTCCACGGGCGCTCTGTTGCTCAGCCTGAACAGCTGCGGCGGCAACTCGGTCACAATCGCGGTTCCTCCGTCCCAGGGAAAGATCCAGCATGTAGTCATCGTCTTTCAAGAGAACCGCACGCCCGACAATCTGTTTCACGATTCGGTGTTGATGGCCAGAGGCGCCGATATAGCCAGCAGCGGGCTCACTTCTCTCGGCCAGACCATCCAGCTCAGTGCCGGTTCGTTGGGAGTCGACTACGACCTCAGCCACGCGCACGCGGCGTTCGTGGCGATGTATGACAGCGGAAAGATGGACGGAGCGGACATGGTCAAATACTCCTGTTCAAAAACTGCCACGAACTGCCCGCCTCCCAATCCCCAATTCTGGTACGTGAATGCCGCGGAAGTTCAGCCTTATTTTCAGCTCGCCGAGCAGTACACCTTTGGCGATCGCATGTTTCAGACCAATCAGGGGCCGAGTTTCCCTGCCCACCAGTTCATTATTTCCGGCACGTCGGCGCCGACTGCGACCAGTAACCTGTTCATTGCAGAGAACGGCGGGGGCGTCCCGCACGCAGGGACCAACACGGGGTGTCTGTCTCCGCCCGGTGAATTTGTTTCTGTCATTGACCCCTCCGGCAACGAGTCCAGCACCATGTACCCCTGCGCGGACCATCCCACGCTAACCGACGAACTCAACACCAAAGGCATCAACTGGCGCTACTACACCCCCTCCGCCGGATCTCTGTGGACCGGCCCGAATGCCATTCAGCACATGTGCGGACCGAATGTTCCGCCCCCCAACGCGACTGCCTGCACCGGTTCCGACTGGACCAGCAGCGTCGTCATCCCGGAGACACAGGTTCTCACCGACATCACCAGTGGGAAACTCGCCCCAGTCAGCTGGGTGATTCCCACCGGCGGCAATTCCGACCACGCCGGATCCGCCAGCAACACGGGGGGCCCGTCCTGGGTGGCCTCCATCGTGAACGCGATCGGCACCAGTTCCTACTGGTCGAACACGGCCATCATCATTACCTGGGATGATTGGGGAGGTTGGTACGATCACGTGCCGCCACCGAAGATCCTCAACGACGGCACCAGTTGGGGATCGGGGTACGTGTACGGTTTCCGCGTGCCGCTGATCGTGGTCTCGCCGTACGCGAAGGCCGGGTATATCTCTCACGTCAACCATGACTTCGGGAGCATTCTGAACCTCGTCGAGAAGACTTTCAGTCTGCCGTCGCTCGGCTACGCTGATGCCTACGCGGACGACCTTTCCGACTGCTTCAACTTTGCCCAGACGCCGATCCCTTTCAAGACCATCAACGCCCCCTTGGATGCGGCCCACTTTCTCAATGACAAGAGCCCGAGAACCGATCCCGACGACGACTAGGCGGTCGTAGCAAGGATCTGAACGATTGCTGCCCCGGTACTCCAAGCCGTCAACGGGCATGTACTTTTGTTCCATTCCCGGGGCTTCGAAGTAAAATAGAATAAAGCGATCGAGGAACGGCAGGAGCCGATCGTGCATCCAATTAACAGCACACTCAACCCTGACTGTTTTCTGATTCGAGGCATTATGAAACTTTTCAAGATCTGTCTGGCTTCTCTTCTTCTCGTGAGCATGGCGTACGCTATGCCGCTGAACTCGTCGGCGCGCACCTGCGTTCCTGCCGATCTGCTGCAGTTGATCTCGGTGGACTACCGCACCCTCCGGGACTCACCCACCGCAATGTCCTTGAAGAAGCAAGTTCTACCCGACAACCTCAAGCAGTTCGAGGCTGCTCTGAAGAACATCGGCATCGATCCCGATAAGGATGTAGACACGCTGACATTCGCCTCGTTCCGCGCCGGGAAGCAGGGAGTCAAAGGGGTTGGCGTCGCGGCCGGACCCTTCAACATGAAGTCCGTGCTCAAAAAGATGAAGCTGCAGAAGTTCGTTCCCAAGAAATACGGTTCCGCGCTGATCTATCCGATGGACGGCGGGTTCGTCATGAGTTTTCTGGATGACAGCACGCTCTTGTTCGGCGACGCAACCGCAATCCGCGTTGCCCTCGACACTCACGACGGCCAAGTGATGGGACTGGACACCAACGGGAACATGGCGGACATGATGACCAGCGTCGACTCAGCACCGGTATGGAGCATTCTCGACCAACAGGGCACGCAGAACATGATGCGCTCCGCCCTCGGCGATGCCGCCAAGGTCGCCGACTATGAAACCGTGAAGAAACGGCTGCTGGGTTCGCGTTACACCATGAATTTCAACAGTGGGGTCAACTTCGATCTGACCGTAATTACCTCCGACACCATGACCGCCAGCACTCTTTCATCGCTGGTCAAGGCCGGAATCCTCTATAAGAAAATGAACGCGACGCCCGCCGAGAAAGTCGCGGTGGACAATACCACCGTCGACTCCGATAGCTCCAACCTGCAATTGCACTTCAAGGCTAGCGATCAGCAGTTCCAGTCGCTGATGCATTCGGAGCTGTTCGCAGCGGTATCGCACTAGCCGGCAAACAGGAATCGTTCGGGTGCCCCACTTTTGACGCGTCCTCTGCGGCAAAAGTGGGGATTTTAGTCAGAAGGTTAGAGTACCTGTATAGCGGAGGTCACTTCTTTCGGGCCGACCGCTTCGCGCGTACCCAGCCTTCCTTGACAATCTGCCGAGCGCGCCCCACTGCCAAGGAATCCTCGGGAACATCGTCCGTGATGCATGACGCCGCTCCCACGTATGCGCCCTTGCCCACACGCACCGGCGCCACGAGGGTGGTATCGCTGCCGATGAACACTCCATCCTCAATCACGGTCTTGTGCTTGTGGACCCCGTCGTAATTGCAGGTGATCGTTCCCGCGCCGATGTTTACGCCCGTGCCAATCTCCGCGTCTCCCAGATACGTCAGGTGATTCGCCTTCGATCCCTTGCCCAGCTTGATCTTCTTGGTCTCGACAAAATTTCCCACGTGGGCGCCTTCACCGATCTCGCTGCCCGGACGCAGGTGGGAGTAGGGGCCCACGACCGCTGCCGTGCCGATCCGCGCCTCTTCCATCAAGCATCCCGGACGGATGAGCGCTCCATCCCCAATCTCGGAATCGCGAATCACCGAATAGGACCGTACGCGGCAGGCAGTGCCAATGCGCGTCTTTCCCAGCAACTGCACGTAGGGCTCGATTACCGTGTCGGGCGCGATCTCCACGTCCGTGTCAATCACACAGGTTGCCGGATAAAACACCGTGACGCCGTCTGCCATCAATTGACGACATTTCGCCAGCCTCATCTGCTCGTCGATTTCGGCCAGTTCCGCGCGCGTATTCCCGCCCAGCACCTCGCTCGCCGTGGCCGTCTTCCACGCCACCACACGTTGCCGCGCCTTGCGCAGCACCTCGGCCATATCGGTCAGGTAATACTCGTGATGGATGTTGGCCGTTGAGAGTTTTTCGATGTTGCCATAAAGCAGGTTCACGGCAAAGACGTAGAAGCCCGAGTTTATCTCGCGAATCTTCTTCTGCGCCGAACTTGCCGCCTTCTCTTCGACAATGGCCCGCACCTCTGCGCTTTGCGGAGTCTTTCGCAGCACTCGGCCATACCCGGTCGGATTTTCCAGGTCGGCGCTGAGCAGCGTCATCGCGGCCTGCTCTTCCAGATGGAAATTGCGCAGGCGTCCAATCGTCTCCGGTGTAATCATCGGAGCGTCTCCCGAGAGCACGATGACGTGGTCGTACCCTGCCAGAGCCTCCCGCGCAACTAGGAGTGCATGTCCGGTTCCCCGTTGCTCGGCTTGCAGCACAAACTGAACTCCTGTGTGCTCCATTGCCGCCCGCACGCGCTCGGCCTCGTGGCCGACGATGGCGTACACATCTTTTGCGGGAACAATTCGCACCGCCGCCCGGATCACGTGCTCCAGTAGCGGCTTCCCGCCGACTTCATGTAACACTTTAGGAAGTTGCGATTTGAGCCTGGTTCCCTTGCCTGCCGCCATTATGGCCACGGCGACGCGCGGATCCTGTGACGCTGGGCGGATAGAGTCGCGCACTTGCGAAGGAGCTGCCCCAGGAGAAGAACTGCCTTTCGGTTTCCTCATTAGCCTCAATATACCGCGCCCATGAGGCAATGGCTATTTTCCGCCCCTTAGCCTAAAATCGGTGCCCGGCAGACAGTGAGGCGCCCCTTATCGCCTCCCATCATGGAGAAGGATACATGCCTAAATACGTCATCGAGCGCGACATTCCCGGTGTTGGCGATGTTACCCCAGAACAGGTCATCGCGATCTCGCAGAAGTCCTGCAGCGTGCTGAACAACCTTGGCCCGAAGATCCAGTGGCTGCACAGCTATGTCACCCAGGACAAAATCTACTGCGTCTATATCGCGCCCAACGAAGAAATGGTGCAGGAGCACGCCCGGCAAGGTGGATTCCCGGCCAACCGGGTTTCCGAGGTCAAACTGGTCATCGATCCCACGTCGGCGGAGGCTTAGCGATCTACCTGGAAACCTCAGAACTTTTATCAGGGCATGGGTTTACGTGCTTCAGTGGCCCAGCGCGCCTCTAGGCGCTGAACTGACGGCATCGCTCAAGCGAAGCCTTGATCCGCATCATGAGGTCTTAATAAACTCCTACTGACTCGCGTTACAGCCCGATGCCGCCATCCACCGCCAGAATCTGGCCGGTAATAAATTGCGGCGCCGTCGCGAAGAACAACACCGCTTGGGCGATCTCGTCCCCACGCCCGTTTCGCCGCATGGGCGTCTGCTTGGCCATACGCCGCATGAAGGCCGCTGCCGACTTTTCTCCCAGATCGATCATCCCGGGAGCCACCGCGTTCACCGCAATCTCCGGTGCCAGGGCTTTCGCCATGACCTTCGTCAGCATGTGCACCGCCGCCTTCGACGAGCAATAGTGCGCGTGCGTGGCCCACGGCCTCAGCCCACCCAGAGACCCCATATTGATGATCTTCGCCTCCAGCGGGGAGCCCGCGGCGCCCTTGCCGCGCTTCCGCCGAATCCACTTCAGAGCCTCACGTGATACAAGAAACGGCCCGCGTGTATTGGACGCAAACATCGCATCCCACTGCCGCACCGTAAGCTCTTCGAACTCGACTGTCTCGTAGTTCGCCGCGTTGTTCACCAAAACGTCGATGCGACCCAGTTCGCGCCCCACCTCTCTCATCGTCGCGCGCACGCTCGCCTCATCGGTGACGTCGCAGCGCAGGGCGAACGCCCGCACTCCGAGCCCTGACAGATCCACGACGGTCTCGCGGGCTTCGCGCGCCGAGTTCCTGAATGTGATGGCAACGTCCGCTCCGGCCTGTGCCAGCGCCAGCGCCGACGCTCGCCCCAACCGCCGGGCTCCGCCGGTGACGAGCGCAGTTTTCCCAAGAAGAGGTTTAGAACAATGGTCCTGCATGCAGGGAATTCTACCGCCTGTTGCCCACAGCTGGCGCTACAAGCTCAAAGGTCTTCCACGCAGGCCGTCTTCAGTGCAGTCGATTTGACTTCCGAGTTCTATGGTGGCGGCAACAAGGCTTTCAGGGCGCCAAGCAGACTGCGCTTCCTGCGACTTCAGGACCACGGCATTCGCTTACTGAGTCGCTCCGTTCGCCAGAGCCTTCTTGTCCGTCACCACAATGATGACGGGCACTGCCGGCCGCAATCGCTTCAGTTCTCCGGTGATCAGTGCCGCTTCCGAGCCGTCGCCGTCGAGATCGACCACCACGACGTCCACAACTTCCTGACCGAACCGGATGACGGCCTCGTGCCCGCTGCCCGAGCTGATCACTCTCCAGCCATGCTCGGCCAATAGCGCACAGCGCAGATTCAAATTTACGGGATCATTAGCGATGCAGAGAACAGAGTGACCACGTCGCTCGATCACTAGCGTCCTCCCGTCCCCCAGGACCGCGCGAGCGCCCCGAGCACAGGACCTTGGTTCTGTATGGGTGATTATGAAAAGGACCTATCGCGCACAATGATTGGAATCACGTTGCGCGGCACCGTCCCTAGCACGCTTGCGAGGGTTCTTCCAGTGGTCCAGCCACCGGACCTCCTTTTGAGCACGAAGAATCCATTTGCCGATGCACTTTCCTGCTGGAAAACGCCTTTTCCTCGCGCTAAAATTCCGGGGCATGCCGGAGTCCCGCAACGTCGTGATCTATTCCCGCAAGGGATGCCACCTGTGTGAAGTGGTGAAAGAGAGCCTATCCAAGCTTTCGCGCCGCGGCGGCTTCACTTGGCAAGAGGTCGATGTTGACGCCGACTCCGACCTACGTCGCCAGTTCAACGACGAAGTCCCTGTGGTCTTCATCGATGGCCGCAAAGCCTTCAAGTACCGCATGGACGAGCAGGAGTTCCTGCGCAAGCTGGCCAGTTAGCGCGGCCTCGTTCGAACTCACCGCTATCCGCTACAATCTCTCCCGGAATGCTCCGCACCCAACTCTACGCTGACGCCCACAACCTTTTTCTGCACGATCTCGTGCTCGACTCCTGCCGCCGCCATGGGCCGAAGTCCGCTCTAGTGGATGCTTCCTGCGGCCGCCACCTGACCTACACCGAATATGGAGAAACGGTTGAGTCACTGGCCCGCGGTCTAATCGCCACTGGCGTCAAGCCCGCCGATGTCGTTGCCATCTTCCTCGCGAACTCTTGGGAGTTCTGCACCGCATTCCATGCTATTCAGCTGGCGGGAGGTATTCCCACTCTTCTCAATCCCACCTACCGCGAGCGCGAAGTCCGCTATCAGCTTGAAAACTCCGGCGCCGTCCTCTTGATTACCGATGGCGGAAACATCGAAGGCATCCACCTCGATGGTTTGCCCAACCTGCGCCGCGTCTATACGACTCGCCAGTCAGCGCCTGGCACCGAGCCTTTCTCCAACCTGCTCCAACCCGTGACCGCGGTCTATCCCCAGCCCGATCAATCTTCCGAACAAACTCTGGCCGCGCTTCCCTACTCCAGCGGTACCACGGGCTTGCCCAAGGGAGTGATGCTCTCGCACTACAATCTGGTCGCCAACGTGTATCAACTGCTCGGTCCGAATGCCACCAAGCTCAACGCCGCCGACCATATCCTCTGCTGTCTTCCGCTCTACCACATTTACGGCCTGAATGTGATTCTCAATCCCGCTCTGATCCTGGGCGCAAAGCTCGTCATCGTGCCGCGCTTCAATGTGCCGATGCTCACCAGACTCATCGTCGATGAAGCCGTCACCATGATGCCTCTGGTCCCGCCCGCCATAAACGCACTCTGCCAGGCGGCTGAAGCTGGAGGGTTTCCCAGCGACCACAAAGTCCACTGGGTCAAGTCGGGAGCCGCGCCGCTCGCTCCCGACCTTGCCCGGCGGTTCACGGCTCTCACCAACATCCTGGTGTGCCAAGGATACGGAATGACGGAGGCATCTCCGGTGACGCACGTCGGCTTTCTCGATCAAGCTCTCTATCGCCCGGACTCGATAGGCCATCCTCTGGTCGAAACCGAGTGCCGCGTACTCTCGCAAACCGACATTGATCCCGCGGATACTCCCGACGACCTCACCGAAACGGCCTCGGACCAACCCGGAGAACTCGTCATGCGCGGACCACAATTCATGCTTGGCTACTGGAAGGAACCACAAGCCACCGCGGCCGTGCTGCGCGACGGTTGGTATTGGTCGGGCGACATCGTCACCCGCGATCGCGAAGGCTTCTATCGAGTCGTCGACCGGCGCAAGGAGATGATCAAGTACAAAGGCTTCCCCGTCGCTCCCGCGGAGGTCGAAGCCGTCCTGCTGGAACACCCCGCTGTAAAGGAGTGCGGTGTGGTTGGCCGTCCCGATGCTGCAGCAGGGGAGATTCCCGTCGCCTTCGTCGCCCTGCGCGATGGATTTGTTGACAACAGCAAACTCGGCGATGAACTCTGCGCCTTCGTCGCCGACCGCCTCACTCATTACAAGCAACCGCGCGAGGTGCATTTCGTCGACACTGTACCCAAGACCGCCTCGGGGAAAATTCTGCGCCGCGAATTGCGAAAGTCCATCGGCTAACCGGAATTCCAGTGAAGTCGCTAGCGCTGGCGATCACCAAGAAGTGACATGCTTTTGACGTTCTGCTGACAATTCCCTCGCACCCCGCACCCACACTGACCTCCAGCACGCCCCACCGTTGGGTCGTCGCCAACCGCGCGTGTTCCCGCATAAATGCCCAGCCCTGCGTCTCGGCTTCGCAGGATGGCGGCGCGGAAGAAGTTCACGTCCAACTCAGTTGGCATTGCCACAGGAGGATTCGTCATGAAACTGTCTCAACTGCAAACCTGGACCTGCGCGGCCTCGCTCTTCGCTGCTGGCGCGCTCTGTGCCCAAGCCCAGGGAAATCACTTCAACACCCCCGGCAACATCCTGATCTCCGACCAGTACAACAACCGCCTTATCGAGGTGAATCCCAAGAACCACCGGATTGTGTGGCGCTTCGGAAACGGATCGAGTGTGGCGGGACCGCATTCGGTGGTCGGCGTCAACGACGCGCAGCGCATTGGTCCCTTCACTCTGGTCGCCGGAACCGGTGTCCCCGCAGGCGCGGAGCCCACTTGCCCCAACGGCTGTGCCGACAACCGGGTCATGATTGTTGAGCCCGACGGCAAGATCATCTGGCAGTATGGCCAGGCAGGCGTCACTGGATCAGGCCCCAACCAACTCAACACTCCCGTGCAGAACACATGGTTGCCCGACGCGCATATTCTGATCACCGATCAGGGCAACATGCGCATCATCGAAGTCAACCTCGACCGGAAAATCGTCTGGCAGTATGGCCAGACCGGAGTCGCCGGCGATGGCCACAACCAGCTCAATAATCCCAACAGCGCGGAGTTGCTCGACAACGGGCACATCCTAATCGCCGACGAGAGCAACAATCGCGTCATCGAGGTCAACCGCAAAAAGCATATTGTCTGGAGCTACGGTTGCGCCACTTGCAGCCAGCTGAACGGCGCCGCTTTCGCCAGCCGCCTGCCCAACGGCGACACCCTCATCAGCGATTCCAACAACAATCGCATCATCGAAGTTGATACCAACGGCAACCCTGTCTGGACCTACAACACCAATACTCGACCCGGCAGTGTCTCGTCCCCACTTCCGACCCGAGGCGTCCGTTTGAAAAACGGCAACACTCTCATCAGTGACCAGTACAACATGCAGGTCATTGAGGTGGACCCGAACCAGAACATCGTGTGGAGCCAGGGCAGAATTGGTGTATCCGGCACTGGCTTTAACCTGCTGAACGGCCCCTACGATGCCAAGGCTATCGGCGACTACACCGGCCTCACGCCGCCGTTCGGAGATGACGACAACCGCTAGATCTGAGTGCCCCACCCTTCTCGGCTCCTTTGCGAGAGGGTGGGGTTTTTGTTTGGCGGAATTCCGAACGATCGCGTAAGAAATCGCGCGTGCGCCTTTTCGCGCTCTTTTACGAATATGGGGAGCTTCAGATGACCCCGTAAAATCGAAGGCCCTCCCTACTTCGGCTCTGCGCCCTGCCCAGGCAGCTTCCGCGTTAGGAAAAAACTCCAGATCACCTCGTCGGCATTCAGATCCTGGCTCGTCTTGCCAATGGTATTCTCAGCTTCATACTGCTCCCCTCCCGGCCACGTGTTACCGGCGCCCTTTATGCTGTAGAGAATCACCTGCGCGTTCTGGTGGCAGCCGTTGTACGTATCGACTTTAGTTTCCATGCCGCCTTTTGCGCCTGCCGCCATCTTGCTGCGCTCCGGCTTTTCTTCGCAGCGGTCAATCTTTGCCCACGCCTTGGCGCTGTCTTCGACAGAGAGGGTTGCCAGGCTCAGGTTGTGCTCCGTGCCGCCTCCATAAGGAACCACCGGGTCCGACGTACCGTTGATCATCAGCAGCGGCACTGGACGCGGAGGCAGGCAAATCATGGTCTTCGGCATCGCCGCACCGACCGCGGCAATCGCCGCAATCCGGTCGCCCAGGGCGCACCCCAGACGCAGACTCATAAAGCCGCCCTCGGACAAACCCACCGCATAGATCCGCGACGCATCCACCGAGAAACTGGTTCCGAGTTGATCCAGCATCTGGTTGAAGAAACTAATGTCATCGGCAGGAGCGGGTCTTCTCTCCTCGCTGGGCTGCCGGCCCTGGGGCTGCTGTCCCCCACCGCCCGGATAACCTCCGCCCCCTCGTGGGTAGCCTCCGCCGCCGGGATAACCTCCCCCACCCGGGTAACCTCCGCCGCCGGAATGACCATGCCTCCCGGGCCCCATGGTCATCGACTGCTGCTCCTGCGGCCGAACCCCCACGTTCCAACGCCCGTGCAAGGCAATGGGATAAACCGCAATAATGCCGTCCTTGTCCGCCAGTGCACCGAAGCGAGTCAGCCGCTCCATGTCGTCCGCGTCCTGATTCATGCCATGCAGCAGCATCACGACTGGGTATTTCTGTTGCGGGTCGTACCCTTTGGGCAACCGGACCATGAAAGTGCGATCCACGTCGTCGACCGTCACCTTTTCCCTTGTTTCCTGTGCGACGAGCGCCTGCCCAATAACCAGAACCGCAAGGCAGCCAGCCGCCGCCAAGACATTCATCCTGTGAGAGTTTCTCGATTTCATTTTCCTCAAGAAGGCCGACCCCTGGAGATGCCGGGGCGCCAACTTCCTTGGAAGCGTCCCCGCTGCCGTGAGTTGGCCGGAAGGGGAACTTCTTCGCGACGATTTACGTATCTTTACTTGAAAGCGAATTCAGCTCCGGCACGCGCGCCCAGCGCCTTAGGAAGGAGAACTGCCATGGAAGGACTTACTGGTCTCGCAGCAATCGTCATGCTTTTCGGAATGCCCACAGCAGTCTTGGGAATGTACACCTTTTATCGCGTTCGCAAACTCCGCACCGAAGAGCGGCTGGCAGCCATGCAACGAGGCGTGAGCGTCCCCATGGAACCCGAACTCTCCGAGATGGCGAAGTCCCGGCGTGCAGGCATATTGCTGATCGCCGGCGCAGTCGGCTACATGCTGACCTTCAGCATTATCGCCAGAGTCGAACCTGACGCCCTGATCGCCGGCGCTTTCGGCGCTATCCCCTTCACGCTAGGCCTGGGCTACTTCCTGGACTCGGCCCTGATCCGCCGCGACGCTCGCGCGTCGTAGGTTCCCGACCGTCGCCGGAGCTGTGTGGAGCGAGAATGAAGCGGGTGCCCCATTTCTCGCGCGCTTCTTGCGCGAGAAGTGGGGATTTTGTTTTCACCCCCCTGTCAAGAATTTAAACTGCGCCTCGGTCAGCGGCACCACGCTCAGCCTCCCCTGTCGCGCCAGCGGAGATTCCGCAAACAGCTTGTTGGCCTTTGCCTCCGCCAGCGTCACCGGCTTCGAATTGGCTTTGCCGACCTTAATCTTCACCTGAGGGTTCTTCGCATCCGATGTGTCCACCGAGACGACCGACGCCGTCCCCACTGCACTCTTCTCATCTCCGGTGTGGTAAATGACCAACCGTTCCCCGGGCTTCATCCCCCGAAGATTCTTCAACGCTACGGGATTCGACACGCCATCCCACGTGGTGGTCTTCTCGCGCTGCAAATCCGTGTACGAATATGTTGACGGTTCCGTTTTCAGTAGGTAGTCCATCTTCTGTCCCAAAGATTGCGGCTCAAAGGCTCGCGGTTTTAGTTCGGTTTCTTGTTCTGATCAGGTGGTGGCGCTTCTTGCTTGGGCGGCGCGCCCGTTTCTTTCGGGTGATCGTCATACACCGAGAACTGCCCCTGCGGCCGCTTCAGTTTAATCGTGATCTCGGTCTTCGCTCTATCGATGTCGTAGTCTTCTCCGAACGTCTGAAATCCAGTCGCCAGCACCTGCACGCGCACCTTGCCATACGGAATGCCGTCAAAACTTGCCTTCCCGTCCGGGTCGGTCTTGAGTTCCATCCCGCCGCGCCCCTGCTTGCCTTTCGTATTCACCACATGCATGATAACAGCCGCATTCCGCACCGGCTTCCCGTTGTCCTCCTTGAGGACAAGGAAATACAGGAACGACGTCGGTTCGTCATCCTTGTCCTTTTGGGCAAATGCCGCGCCCGCCAGGGACAGCATCGCCAGCACCACTCCGGCCACCATGATCTTTCTCATGCGAGCCATTTTAAGCAGCTGGGCTCCCCCTGTCACCCCTTCGTTTCCGGCCGGGGACCCTCGCGCTCCCTTCGGCTCTTTTACAATGCCGAGGTGAAGACTTGGGACGTAATCATCATCGGCGGAGGCATCATCGGCCTCTCGCTAGCGATCGCATTGCGCAAGCGTGGGGCCGCCGTCCTTGTCGTCGAGCGCGGAGAACCCGGCCGCGAAGCCTCCTACGCCGCCGGCGGCATGCTGGTCGATTGTGGCCTGGAAACACCCATTGCTCTTCAGTCCCTGGCCACCGCCAGCGCGCGCCTGTATCCCGAGTTTGCCCACGAACTTCAACTGGAGTCGGGAGTCAACGTCGATCTTAGGGATCAAGGTACAATTGTGTTTCCACCTCCGGAGCACATCCACGAGGGACCGGGATCTTTCCCGGCCAACGGTCTACCCGCTCCCCTGTCTGAACTGGAACCAGCCCTGCCTGCTGGAAACCGGACGGCCTTCTATCTAAAGGAACGCAGCGTCGATCCGAGAGCGCTCTCTGCCTCTGCCTGGAAGGCTGCGAAGCACCGCGGTGTTGATTTCTCCTCCGGCGATGAAGTTACGGCCGTGACCATGCACGATGGCCGCGCCACCGGCGTCCAAACGACGAAGACTGCATTTCCGGGAGCCAAGGTGGTCAACTGTGCCGGAGCGTGGTCCGGGCAGATCGCGCCCCACCTCTTTCCCACTCGCCCGGTCAAAGGACAAATGCTCTGTCTCGCGTTGCCCTCTCGCACGCTGCTCCAGCATGTCATCCGCTGTCCCGAGGCCTATCTCATCCCGCGCAGCGACGGTCGCCTCCTGGTCGGCGCCACCGTCGAGGAAGCCGGATTCGATAAGCGTGTCGACCTCGCGACGATTCAGAGACTGCATCAGGCCGCAATCGCGCTCGTGCCAAAGCTTGCCGATGCCAGGATCCTGGAAAACTGGGCCGGCCTGCGCCCCGGAACTCCTGACGCGCTTCCCATTCTCGGCGCGACCGCAACCCCCGGCTACTACGTCGCCACCGGCCATTTCCGCGACGGCATCCTCCTTGCTCCAATCACGGCAGAGGTAATGGCAGCAGTTATCGAAGGCCGCCCTCCAGAGTTCGACCTGACAGCATTATCTCCCGCGAGATTCCAGTGAAGACCCGGTTGCCCGAGGTCTCGCGTCCTTGGCGAAAGGTGGGGATTTGTGCAAGTCTTTGGAACTTCGGTTGAGTGTTCTGCGTTCCTCCACTACGCTGTCCCAGCGGAGGACAATTGCAACTCGCGATCGAGAATGTCAGCAAACGTTACGGTGGTGGAAACTGGGCGCTGCGCAACTTCACCCTGCAGTTAGGCCCGGGCGTGCTGGGACTTCTCGGTCCCAACGGCGCAGGTAAGACCACCCTTATGAGCATCCTGGCGACCATCACCCGCGCCACCGAAGGCCGCGTGGTGTGGGATGGCGCCGACTTGGCCGCTAATCCGGATGCTCTGCGCTCAACGCTGGGCTACCTCCCGCAGGACTTCGGCGTCTATCCCAACCTGAACGCGGTAGAATTCCTCGAATACCTCGCCGCCGTCAAAGGTCTCGACGCCACTGCCTCCAAGAAGCGCATCGACGAACTTCTGAACCTCGTCAACCTTACCGACGTCCGCAAGCGCCCGCTGGGCGGCTATTCCGGCGGAATGAAGCAGCGCGTCGGCATTGCTCAGGCATTGCTCAACGATCCTGGCTTGCTCATCGTCGACGAACCCACCGCCGGTCTCGATCCGGAAGAACGGGTCCGCTTTCGCAATCTGCTCTCTGAATTATCCGGCGAACGCATCGTTATCCTTTCCACTCACATCGTTTCCGACGTCGAGGCCACCGCCACTGACATCGCGCTGATCTCGCAAGGAACGCTGGTAACCCATGCCTCCCCGGAAGAACTGCTGCGAATGGTGGAAGGCAAAGTCTGCGAGTGGGTGCTCCCCAGCGCCGATCTGAACACGGCACGGCAGCGCCACCTCATCAGCAACACAGTCCGCCGCAGCGATGGCGTTCACGCGCGCGTGATCGGGGACGCTCCACCAAACGGGGCACAACCGGTGACACCCAATCTGGAAGACGCCTACCTTTTCTGCCTCTCGCAACGCCGTGCCGGTGTTCCCCAGTGACGCCCGGCGGCACAAACGCATCCCGCGTGCTCTACCATATGGTGCGCGCTGATTTTCTGGAGCGCGTTCGCCGCTACAGCTTTCTGGTCACTCTGGCCGCCTCCTTATACCTGGCATATGCCGTCGCCGCCGAGAAAGTCTGGATCGTCGTGGGCAATGGCTACCGCGGTGTCTACAACTCCGCGTGGGTTGGCATGCTGATGACGATCTGCTGCTCCACCTTCCTGTCGCTGGTCGGCTTCTACATCGTGAAGAATTCTGTGCAGCGCGACGCCGACACGCGGGTTGGCCAAATCCTGGCGGCCACTCCCATGCGCAAGGATTTCTATACCTTCGCCAAAACGCTGAGCAATTTCGCGGTGCTCGCGTGCATGGTGGGGATCCTCATGCTAGCCGCCGTGGCTATGCAACTCGACCGGGCCGAGGCCCACTCCTTCTCCCTTTGGAAGCTATGGTCCCCATTCGTATTCCTGGCTCTGCCTACTATGCTCCTGACGGCCGCCGTGGCCGTGCTCTTCGAATCGCTCCCCGTTCTGCGGGGAGGTGTGGGTAACGTCGCGTACTTTTTCCTGTGGTGTGCGGCAATTGCCCTGGGCGCTACTGGGCTCGACGACCCCAGCGGCCTGCAACTCCTGTACCGTAGCACGCGCAGCGCCCTGCACGATCTCGATCCCAGCACCGCGGAGCATTTCAATTTCAGTCTGACGATTGGTGGCGAACGCGCGGTCCGAACGTTCCCTTGGAACGGAATCGACTGGACCGTCAACGTGCTGCTCGTGCGTTTACTCTGGATCGGTGTCGCCGCAGTCGTCGCGCTGGTGGCATCTCTGTTCTTTCATCGCTTCGATCCCGCGCGATCGTGGCGCAAGCGAGGAGTACAAGCCGGTCCTAACGTCGGGGAATCGTCGCCAGAAGATCGCACTACCTCGGTTCCAGCAGCAGCCCCGATCACCGCCGCCCATCTGGCACCGCTGGTTCGCAGCTCCGCACATTCTCGTATCCTGCTTTTAGTGATGTCCGAACTCCGGCTGATGCTCAAAGGCGAGCGCTGGTGGTGGTATGCGGGCACTTCCGGATTGCTCGTCGGCCAACTCGTGTCACCCGAGCCTGCCGTACGCAGCGGATTCCTAGTGGCGGCATGGATCTGGCCCATCTTGCTCTGGTCGCAGATGGGCTGTCGTGAAGCTCGACATGCCACCAGCAGGTTACTGTTCTCCTCCCCCCACAGCCTTTCCCGCCAGCTTCCGGCCCTCTGGACCGCAGGGGTGCTCGTCGCCTTGTTGACCGGAAGCGGAGCGGGCCTTCGCTTGTTACTCTCCGGCGACTGGCACGCCTTCGGTGGTTGGCTGGCCGGCGCCCTGTTCATTCCCAGCTTCGCCCTCGCACTTGGCATTTGGACCGGCAGCAGCAAGGCTTTCGAAGCGATCTACACCGTGTGGTGGTACATCGGTCCAGTTCACCAGATGCCCGGGCTCGACTTCGTGGGCACCACGGCAGCCTCGAGTTCGCCGGGGATTTATGCGCTGGCCGCGGGGGCGTTGCTCGCGGTCGCCTACTGGCGCCGCCGCCAAAGCCTTGGCTACGCCTGAATCCTATTCGCTTACGAACAAATTCCGGACTGGCGAATTCACGGGCTGGCAAAATCGGCTCTGGGGAGCTACCGGGCACACCGGCCGGCTTCGCGCTATACTGATTGGTTTCCATCGCACCTCGATCCGCAATCTTGCGTTGTCTGCCGAGATCACAAGAAAGGACTCACCTATGGCCTCTCCCGCAGTGGATTTTGCCCGCAGCAATCAGCAGCGTTTCTTGAACGAGCTCAAGGATCTTCTCCGCATCCCCAGCGTCAGCACCCTCGAAGAACACAAGCCCGACATTCAAAAAGCTGCCGACTACGTTGCCAGCGAACTGCGCCGCATCGGCATGGAAAGCGTCGAGGTCATCGCTACCAAGGGACATCCCCTCATCTACGCCGACTGGCTCCATGCCGCAGGCAAGCCTACGGTCCTCTGTTACGCCCACTACGACGTGCAGCCCGCCGAGCCGCTCGACGAATGGAAGTCGCCGCCGTTCGAGCCCACGGAGCGCAACAACAACATCTACGCCCGCGGCGCCGTCGACGACAAAGGCCAGCTCTGGATGGAAGTCAAAGCTCTTGAAGCCCTCATGCAGACCAGCGGCGGCAAGCTGCCTTTGAACGTAAAGATCATTTTCGAAGGAGAAGAAGAGGTCGGCGGGGAAGCTATCGCCGAATACATCCGCAAACAGAAGGCGAAATTGAAAGCTGATTTTGCGTTGGTCTGCGACACCGAACTTTTCGCACCCGACCTTCCCACGCTCTGCGTTGGCCTGCGCGGCCTCGTCTATACCGAAATCGAAGCCTTCGGCGCCAAGACCGATCTGCACTCCGGCATGTACGGAGGCGCTGCCCCGAATCCTTTCTTCGCACTCATCGAAATCATCAGCAAGCTAAAAGATTCCAAAGGCAAAGTCCTGATCCCCGGCTTCTACAAGGGCGTAAAGGCACCGACCAAGGACGAACTCAAGGCCTGGAAGCGCCTGCCCTTCAATGAAGAGCACTACCGCAAAACCGAAGTCGGGTCCAAAGTTCTCACCGGAGAACCCGGCTACTCCGTCCTCTACCGCACATGGGCGCGACCCACGCTCGAGGTCCACGGCATGCCCGGAGGCTTCATCGCTCCCGGCGCCAAGACCGTGATCCCCGCGAAGGCCGCGGCCAAGGTCTCCATGCGCATGGTTCCCAATCAGGATCCCGACGACATCTTGAAGAAATACACAGCTTACGTGAAGAAGCTCACACCCAAAGGCATCGAGACGAAAATTAAAGTCTGGAGCAAGGGCCCGGCCTGCGTGGTCGGCACAGACAATCGCTACATTAAAGCGGCCACCGAAGCGCTGCACGACACGTTCAAGAAAGACACGGTCTTCATCCGCAGCGGCGGTTCGATACCGATCGTCACCGACTTCCAGGACGTCCTGAGGATTCCCAGCGTGATGATGGGCTTCGGCCTACCCGACGACAACCTGCACGCCCCCAATGAGAAGTTCCACATCCCGAACTTCTACCGTGGGATCGAAACCATCTGCAGGTTCTTCGAGAAGCTCGGATAGGGGCTAACGGCTCAGCTGGGTTGCTTAGCCTCGTCATGTTCCCGCTTCTTGACAAAGACGTGGTAAGTAACCGCGTCCCAGGCGTTGTGAATGCCGATGAACAGCAACAGCAGCGCCGCCGCTGCGACCCCAAACAGGGCCTCGGTGGGAAATGCGCGAACCACGCAAGCTGATGAAGCCAGCGTTACCTACGCGGCAAAGGGCAGCAGGGCATGAAACAGCCAATCCTCGAATACGGGTTGGTAGGCGGTTTGTGCTCGCAGACGTCGAGCCACGATCAGAGCATAGGCAACTCCACCGAGGGCCAGAAGGCCCCAAAAAACTGCGGCCGTACCGATGCCATGCCATGGCGCGCTTAGAGCTGCCGATAGCAGCAGCACAGTTCCGAAATGAACAATGGTGGGCGTCGCAAACGCGTGGCCGGCCTGCGCTTGACCTGGCGTGCGGGGCATTTCGGAGACTAGGGCCATGACGACGAACTGCAATCCTATGAGGGCGCCAGCGGACGACCCGACGATAACGTAAAAGTTCGTCCATCCCGCGAGTGGGGTCATGCTGTCACCTCGAGTTGGTTACGCCCACAGTCGAGTCTCTTGACGCAATCTGGCAATGTCCTTGGTCGGCGCACTCCCGAAGAAGCGGCTGTATTCTCTGCTGAACTGTGAAGCGCTGAGATAGCCCACGCGCTGACTCGCGGTACCCGCGTCCATCAGTGTCGACAACATGAGACGCCTCGCCTCCTGGAGTCGCAGCACCTTTTGATAGTGCAGTGGGCTCATCGAAGTGACGGACTTAAAATGTTCATGGAAAGAGGAAACGCTCATGTGCACCAACCCGGCCAAATCTTCGACCTTCATGGGTTGAGAGAAGTTGGCGCGCAGCCAGGAAATGGCCTTCGCAACTCGGTCCACGCTGGACTCTGCAAAACCCATTTGAGCCACACGAACACCGATAGGGCTGCGCAGCAGGCGGATCAGAATCTCATCGACGGTGAGTGGTGCGAGTAACTCGACGTCCCCCGGAAGCGCAAGACACTCCATCAGCCTTGTGGCGGCGCTGACGATGCTCTCCTCGGCCGGAGTGATGTAAACGGCACTCCTGTCTTGAACGGGAGGCAGCCCGTGGGGATACACCTGCAAGACCAGCTCGGCAATCTTGTGCGGGTCGAGGTCCAGCTTGAGAGCGAGGTAAGGGTCGGAATGGCTGGCCTGTGTGATCTGGGCAGCAACTGGAAGAGCCACGGAGAACACGATCATACGCGACGCGTCATACTCGAAGACTTCTTCGCCTACGATGACGGTCTTCGCTCCGCGTGCCACCATGCACAATGAGGGTACCCGGAGGGCATGCACACACTCCTTGTTTACTCGTGAGAAACGGCTGGCGTGCAAACCGGGGACACGCAGCTCGAAACTGCCGTCGTGCGGGGCGTAGGCAGCGATCAAACGGGCTAACCGAGCGGTGTCTGGTTCGTTTAGGCTCGCAATCTGGTCCACTCGCCGCGGAGGCGAAACTTTGCCGTTGGTTTTCACAGTTTCGAGAATACATCCTTTGGCGATCATTGGAGCCCACTCCACACCATCCGATGGAACAGTTCGTCCATGGCACGTGGTTGTTCTTTGGCGCCGCGAGCCAGCCCGCGAACAGCGCCTGCGTAGAGTCAGAGAGTCGCGCTACACCCCCGACAAAACGATCCACGCAATCCTGAACGATGACCAGAAGAAAAAGCTCGATCAAGTCGAGCAGGAGCGCGACGCAAACAACGCTAACACTAGGGGACGTTCAGCTGTCCCTACCTCGTCCCGAGCTTCTCGTAATAACGAAGCGAGCGGGCACTGCCGGCGCTCGCTACGTCTTCAGGAGCGCCTGCACGTAAGCCGATTTCATCGGAAGCCGCCGCATGACCTTTCCCGTTGCATCGTGGAGGGCTGCCGCGATCGCCGGCGCAGCGAGCGCGTTCGCGGCTTCCGAGCCTCCGCCGTAAGCACCGACTTTCGGATTGTTGAGCAGCACAACCTTGATCTCAGGTATGTCCGCCATGGTTGGGATGGGATAGGAAATCCAGTCGTCCGTGGTGATTCCGCTCTCATCAAACATGACCTCCTCGAAAAGCGCGTGGCCGATTCCCATGACCGCGCCGCCTTCCACATTTCGCTTCAATTGCATGGGGTTGACGACGATGCCGGGATCAACCGCAATCGTGTACTTCTCGACCAAGATCACACCCGTACTGGGAGTGACAGCGATCTGGCAAACGCAGGCCCAGTAGGTTCCGCTGCGCAACATCAGCGAGATTCCGCGACCTCGCACGGGCGTGGATCCGGTGGATACAGCATCCGGGCGCGGCGAGGGACGCGTATCCCAACCGGATGCGTCACGGACCGCTTTCAGCACTCCGATTACGCGCTCTTCGTTTGCGTGGTCGATGCGGAACTGAATGGCGTCGACGCCCCCCAGTGCTGCTGCTTCGTTGATCGCGAGTTCACGCGGATAGTTCTGCTGGAACTGACCCGGCGTGCGCATGCTGTGGTCGCGGAGACCAACGGCGAGAGGCGACGCTTTTTGTCCCACTTGGAATGTGCCATGGCCGCGCTCCATCAGGTTCGGGACCTGAGCGTAAACCCACGGATCTTCAATGCCGTTGACCGTGGAAGTAACGGAATCAGATTTGACTTGGGGGGCCGGCATGGTAGGCAGCCCCGCAATGACCGCACCGATCGGACGATCATCCTGCATGGCCGGCATGTAGTGGTCGATTTGATACGCGGCCATTTTGCCTTTTTCATCGATGGCAAGCTGAACGTCGGAGAAAGCAGCCGCCGATTGCGTAGACCACTGCATGTCGTCGGCGCGCATCCACTGCACGCGCACCGGTTTGCCGACGGCTTGTGACAAGAGCACCGCCTCGTCTTCAGCGCCCGCGTTTCCGCCGTTTGACCTGCCATAGTGGCCGGGGCCGGGATACGCATGCACGATCACATGATCGGCTGTAGTGCGGAGCATTGTCGCAATTTCTCCACGAAGCGCTTGCGGATTCTGGTTATGCGTATAGATGTGCACCGTTCCATCGGGCTTGACATCCGCAACGGCCATGGTTGGGCCAATTGGTGCGTGCTTCATGTAACTCAATTGATATGTGGCGGAGAGCTTCTTGTGAGCCGACGCCATCGCGGGGCCCACGTCCCCTTTGCTACCATCGCCCTTTGCGACGGGCGCGGTGGTCCAATCAGCCTCTTCCCGAAGGTACTGGTAGAGATTTGCGTTGCCGGGTAGCCCCTTCCAGTCGGCCCACTTCGTGCCGCCGGCTACCTGATCGGCCGCCTGAATCGCTTCCCACTCCGTGGACGCAAGTACTCCGACGAGATTGCCCTTCACGATGACTTGCGAATTCGGGAACTTAGTTTTGTCCAGTGAACCGGCAGACACGAGAGTCGAGCCGAGCGTCTTCGGATGCACCACCCGCGCGTGCAACATGCCGGGAAGGCGCACATCGGTCGCCCAAGTCTCCTTCGCAGCCACTTTCGAACTGATGATGGAATTCTTGAAGGACTTGCCGATGACGGTGTACTCGCTGACCGGCTTCATCGGCGGATTGCCCTCGATGGTCAACCCAAAGATGCTGGTGAGGTCTCCCTTGACAGGAATGGTGAGCTTCAATTGTTGGTTCTTGACGAGGTCGCCGTACGAGATGCTCTTGCCGCTTCCCGAGACTATGCCGTCCTTGACGGAAAGCTTATCCTTTGGCACTCCAAGTTTCTCTGATGCCAGGTCGAGCAGGGCCTGATAGGTATAGGCGGCCGCCTTACGGATGTTGGGTGTTCCATGGCCCAGGAAATCGAAGGCGCCGCTGCCGTCGGGCGTGCGATCGGTATCTCCCGCGACGACCGTGGTGATGGCTTCGAAGGGGACGCGCAACTCATCGGCCACAATTTGCCGGTAGGCGGTGAAGGTTGTTCCTTGGCCAAAGTCACTCTTGCCGGTGCGAATCAGGACTGTGTTGTCCGGGTGAATCTCAATCCACGAACTGGGAAGTGTCGGATCGAGCGTGTTCTTCATCGTAACGGGCTTCGCGGCAGCGCCCTTCAGAACATCCGGGCCAACCAAGCTGAATCCCACGACAAGGACGCCACCCGCTTTTATGAATTGACGTCGCGATAACGTCGGTTCGAGAATGTTCCCGGGCTTTTCGCTCATGGTCGCCATCGCTTACCTCCCCTTCGTCATGATCTCGGCGGCATGTTTTACGGCGTCAATGATGGCGACGTAGGTTCCGCAGCGACACAGATTGGGCGACACCCCTGATGTGGTGAAAGCCTCTTTGATTTGCGCCAAGGTCGGACTTGGATTGCTCTCGAGCAGTTCGGTCGCCTTGATCATCATCCCGTTCTGGCAAAACCCGCACTGAGGAGTTTGCTCCTCAATCCAAGCTTGCTGCACCGGGTGAAGCGTGCTTTTCGCTTCCTCCGCCGAGAGGCCCTTTTGCTTGGCCCACCGCGCGGGCAGACCTTCAAGCGTTGTGATCTCTTGGCCAGCGACGCTCGCGAGAGGTGTAACGCAGGACCGCGCTTCCTTCCCGTCGATCAGAACGGAACAGGCTCCGCACTGGGCGAGTCCACAGCCGAACTGCGGACCGATCAGTTGGAGGTCGTTCCGCAGAACATAGAGTAAAGGAGTGTCGTCCGGCGCATGGACCTGGCGCCGGACGCCATTCACCGTAATCGTGACCATAGAAAACTCCCTCCAAAGGCATGATAGGAATGCGGGTGCCTCTTCCTGTGAAAACCCCTCTTTCTCGCGGACCCCAGTCTGCTTAGGGCAACATCTTAACTCGTCGATACGCTCGCCGTGCAATCCGTTTCGTAATCACGAACGATCAGGACATTGGGGCGACGACGGCAACGTCGAACTTCGAGTAGTACTTCTTCACGTCGTTTGCCCCGTACTTGTGGCGGAATTTCTCAACCACAGACTTCACCTGTGAAGCGTCCTTGACAAAAGCGGCCTGAACGTCAGCTTCCGCGCCACCTGCTTCGATCCGAAGCGACGGCTTCTTGAGCACGTTCCTGTACCACTGCGTATCCGATCCCTTGACTGGCAGGAGGTACAGATTGTCGTCGTCAAGAACGAACCAGATCGGGATCGAGATCGTGCGTCCTGACTTTCTGCCGGTCACAGTGATGTTGATTTCGGAAGATCGGGAAAGACGGTTTTTTAGAGAATCGTTTCCTGCTGGCATGTGCACTCCTGCTGCCGATTTTACTTGCGGTATTGCTCGTCCGTAACACGTTCCATCCAGTCGACCACCTTACCGTGCTTCTTTTCCTGAATAGCAAAGTGCGGGGGCGCCTGAAACAGTGGATCAATTCGCACGGTGCTTGTGAACCAGTCTGACGGCCCCTTCGCGGAGGGTTGCGTGCCAACTCTCTTGATTTCCACGATTGAACTCCTTACTTTTCAGCGATTGCTCATCGCCTCCATGTGTTCGGGATACCGAGCACCTTGCACCGTGATCCTTGAGGCGGCGCTTTCAATCTCGCGCAGATCATCGGGGGTAAGATCGAGTGCCACGGCCTCGATGTTTTCATCGAGACGATGCAGCTTAGTCGTACCGGGAATGGGAACGATCCATGGTTTCTGCGCCAGCGACCAAGCGAGCGCGATTTGAGCCGGAGTCGCCTTCTTCCGTTGTGCGATCTTGCCCAGCAAGTCCACCAGCGCCTGATTCGCTTTCCGGTTCTCCGGCGTAAAGCGCGGGAGCGTGCTGCGGAAATCGGTACTGTCGAGCGGGGTGTTCTCGTCCATCTTTCCTGTGAGGAAACCTTTCCCGAGCGGGCTATATGGAACAAAACCGATGCCCAGCTCCTCCAGGGTGGGCAACAGATCCAGCTCACGATCACGGAACCAAAGCGAGTATTCGCTTTGGACCGCGGTGACCGGCTGCACGGCGTGTGCGCGCCGGATCGTCTTGGCGGCTGCTTCCGACATGCCGAAATGCATCACCTTGCCGTGCTGAATGAGGTCCTTCACGGCTCCCGCGACGTCTTCGATCGGAACCTCGGGATCCACGCGATGCTGATAATAGAGATCGATGGCATCGACTCTGAGTCGCTTGAGCGAGCCTTCGACCGACTGCCGGATGTGCTCGGGCTGGCTATTCAGCCGTACCCAGCCCGGGCTTCCATCCGGTTTCAGCTCGTAGGCAAACTTGGTGGCGATCACCACTTTCCCTCGGAACGGAGCGAGGGCTTCGCCAACCAGTTCCTCGTTCAGGAATGGGCCATACACCTCAGCGGTGTCAAAGAACGTGATGCCGCGTTCCACGGCGGCTCGCAGAACAGAGGTCATCTCCTTCTTGTCTTTGGGTGGGCCGTAGGAAAAGCTCATTCCCATACAGCCGAGCCCCAGAGCGGAGACTTCGAGATTGCTTTTTCCAAGTTTGCGCCTTTGCATTGTTCTCTCCCTACATCCAGTGCCGGACGCACGCTGGTTTGCAGCTAGTAGTGCTCCCAGCCAACCCTCCAATGTTCATCCGGGTCAGTCGACTTCACGATGAGCTGTTTGCCCGAGAGCTCGAACCCGCGCGGCAGGTCTTTGCCGATGAGTGTCCTCACCAGTGCACCCTCGACGTGATAGCTGAACGTGTGACTGCTTTCGTCGATCTCATACGTGCCAAAGGAGGCTTCGTAGCCGCCCTGAGCGTATTGCACCGGCGCCTCGTTGGGAGTTTTTTGCGGGCTGACCTTCGAGTGGTCCGGCGGGTTCCGATACATCACCTGGACCGACATGTGACCGTCGCTCGTGTAGACAAGCAGCCCGGTACAGTCAGCCCTGTGGACTTTCCCGTCTGCGCCTTGCTCTTCGAGCCAGGCCAACCGCCACGCGCCTACCAACCGGTCCCGGATGCCCTCATTTCCGCCGCGATCCTGTCCACTGCGACCGCTGCCCGACAAAGTCATCGCGGTCATCCCGAGAAACACAATCACCACGCCGAGCGAATGAAGGATTTTCATGTTTCGGCACCTCACTCTCGTTGCAGCTCAGCGGCCCACCAATTTTTGCAGCTCTTCGGGGTACCGAGCACCTTGCAGCGGGATCTTTGAGGCTGCGATCTCCAGTTCCTGGAGATCCTCGGTCGAAAGTTGGACGTTCGCAGCCGCGATGTTTTCCTCGAGCCTATGCAGCTTAGTCGTGCCCGGGATCGGCACAATCCACGGCTTTTGGGCCAGCAGCCAAGCGAGCGCGATCTGAGCAGGCGTCGATTTCTTCTGATGCGCAAATCTGCCAAGCAGATCCACCAACGCCTGATTCGCTTTCCGGTTCTCCGGCGTAAAGCGAGGGACTATGTTGCGGAAATCGGTTTTGTCGAACTTCGTATGGTCGCTGATCTTCCCCGTGAGGAATCCTTTGCCCAAAGGGCTGAATGGAACGAATCCGATCCCGAGTTCCTCCAGAGTCGGGATCACCTCCACTTCCGGCTCTCTCCAAAACAGCGAGTATTCGCTCTGCAGTGCCGTGACGGGCTGAACTTTGTGGGCGCGGCGGATCGTCTGCACCCCTGCTTCAGAAAGTCCGAAGTGCTTCACCTTGCCTTGCTGAATCAGATCTTTCACCGCTCCCGCAGTGTCTTCGATCGCCACATTGGGGTCGACGCGGTGCTGATAGAACAAGTCGATCACTTCGGTCTTAAGGCGCTTGAGCGACGCTTCGGCGACCTCCTTGATGTGCTCTGGCCGACTATCCAGTCCGGCCTGTTTGCCGGTGTTCGGATCAAGCTTGAACCCGAACTTGGTGGCGATCACCACTTGCTTACGGAAGGGAGCCAACGCTTCGCCCACGAGTTCTTCGTTGGTGAACGGGCCGTAGACTTCCGCGGTATCGAAGAATGTGACGCCGCGTTCCACGGCTGCCCGGATGACCGAGATCATCTCCTGCCTGTCTCCGGCCGGACCGTAGCCAAAGCTCATTCCCATACAGCCTAAGCCAAGAGCCGAAACTTCCAAGTTGCTTTTTCCAAGTCTGCGCGTCTGCATTGTCTCTCCTGCGCCGCGAAATTCAGTCTGCAAGGCAGCGCCAGCCTAAGCATAGTTTCTCGAACCTTGGGCCGCTTGCCTATTTCGATGAAGTTCTTGCCAGTTTCTCCGAAATCCCCCAAGTAGGTCATCTGTT
>JBARBI010000214.1:0-6499 GCA_049792875.1 Candidatus Sulfotelmatobacter sp. | reverse complement strand
GCGCTCCGCGCCAGTTCGAGTTTGGACTGCGCGTCGAGTTCTGACGATCGATCTTTTCCAGCGGTGGCGCCCGGATGCGCCACGGCTTTTTCCCAACGTCCGCGATTCACTGCGCCTGCCGGTATCTATGGATTCAGTTCCGTCCGCAGCCGCTTCGACAGCTTCTCGATCTGCTTCAGTTTGTCGATCACGTCTTTGGGCATCATGCCTTTCCGGACGTTGGCTATGTCGGAAGGAATCGTCTGTGCCGTGCGAGCCAGATCTTCGGCCTCTCTCTCCAGTTGTGCCATATCGAGGTGCCGGGAGGGAGAAGCAGGCGATTTCTCGGTGGTCGCGGTATCAAGAGGCTGCGGGGGCTTGGGATAGTTATTGCGAACCTGCGGAATTGCCAGCGTGACGAAAAGTCCCAGCATCAGAGGAATTGAGAGCAGCGAAGATTTCTTCACGGTACGCCTCCTGCCGGAAGAGCGAATCTTTTTCAGGCATTGTACGCCCGCGTGCTACGGCGCTTGTCGCCGTTCGCGGGATCGCACCCGGCGCTTTGTGTACAATGCCTGCATGTCGTTTCGCGCTCCACAAGGAAATCCCAATGCCGCCAAGCGCAGCCGGACGCCTCCTCCGGAAGACACCTTCGAGGAAGCTGCGTTCCTCAAATCGCTGGGGGAAAAGCAGAAACCGGTCTCGGTCAAGCTCATGGATGGTCAAGTCGTCCGCGGCTGGATCGAGTATTACGACAAGAACATGGTGCGCCTGACACGTGAGGGTGCGCCCAATCTTTTTATCTTCAAGCACGAGATCATGTACATCGCGGAGGATGGCGGAAAACGGAAATAGGAGCGGCCTTGGCCTCAGACTTCAGTCAAGTCGAGGCTGGGGGGCCGAGATCTGACGTCTGACGTCCTCAAATCATGCCTGTTCCCACTGATCCCGAGAGCTTTCTACCCGCCATGTCTGCCATCGCGCGGGAGGCGGGCGCACTGCTCCTGCAGTATTTCCATCAGGGACTGAAGATTGAATACAAGGGCGATGCTGATCTGGTGACGGCGGCGGACCGAGCGGCCGAGGCTCTGATCCGAGAGCGCATAAGCCAGCAGTTTCCATCGCATGACGTGCTCGGCGAAGAGCAGGGACTGAATGATCGAGGCGGCGACTATCGCTGGTACGTCGATCCACTGGATGGCACCACCAATTTTGCCCACGGATATCCCGTGTTCTGCGTGTCCATGGCTCTGGAGCACCGGACATTGGATCGGGGGAACCGCGTCGCTGGAGTGGTCTACGATCCGACGCGCGACGAATTGTTTACCGCCGAGCAGGGAAGAGGAGCGCATCTCAACGGCAAGGCCATTCACGTTTCGAAAGCCACGCAGTTGAAGGAATGCTTGTTGGCGACCGGTTTTCCCAGCCAAAAGCGGCACCAGAATCCGAACATCCACTTCTATCATCAGATCACGCTGCGCACGCATGGGGTCCGACGCGCCGGATCCGCTGCACTCGATTTGTGTAATGTGGCCTGCGGACGTTTCGATGGGTTCTGGGAATTCAATCTCAATCCCTGGGATACGGCCGCGGGCGTGCTCGTCGTGGAGCAAGCCGGCGGCAAGGTAAGCCGCTTCGACGGATCCCCGTTTGAAATCGACAGCCGCGAGACGCTGGCCTCGAATGGCTTGGTGCACGACGCGTTGTTACACGAATTCCAGGAAATTTTCGCGGGGCGAGGGCTGACTCCCCTGCCTGAACCGACCGAATACAGGCGATAGTGTGAAGCGAGCGCACGTCAGGACTTGGAGGACAAATCAGAAGATGAATCGGAGCACCAGGTTGCTAGTCGCGGTCGCGCTCCTTACGTCTGCGCTGGTCGTTTTGGGCGCGACGTCACCGGAGGCCCCCGATGCCTCTTACATACATTCCTTTGAAAAGTGGAAGGAAGACCAGACCGCGGATTTGAAGGAGAACTGGTTGTCGCTGGCCGGCCTATTCTGGCTCAAGCCGGGAGCGAATACGTTCGGCAGCGAAGCGTCGAACCAGATCGTGTTCCCCAACGGTCCGGCGCACGCCGGCGAATTCGATCTGACTGGGAAAGAGGTTACGCTCAAGCTGCAGACGGACGCGCATGCCACGATTGCGGGGAAGCCAGTGACCAGTGCGCGTCTTGATCCGGACACTTCTGAGCACGTAACCCGCGTCGAGATGGGGACGCTGCGCTTTCACGCCATCGTGCGCGGCGAACGAGTGGGAATTCGAGTGCGCGATACGGACAGCGCGGCGGCGCGCAATTTTAAGGGAATGATGTTTTTCCCGCTCGACCTCAATTATCGCGTCACAGCGACGTGGGTTCCCTCCGATGGCAAGGCTAAGGTCGAAGTTCCCAACGTTTTGGGTGACGTTTCGGCGGAACCGGCGCCGGGGGTAGCGGTGTTCAAGGTGAACGGCCAGGAGTTGAAGCTTACCGCCATTGGAGGCGATGCCAAGGCTGGGCTGTTTTTCGTATTCAACGATCTGACTGCGAAGAACGATACTTATCCCGGCGGCCGTTTTCTCGACACTGGGGCGGTCGTGGATGGCCATGTCGTGCTCGATTTCAACCGTGCCTACAATCCTCCGTGCGCTGTTACTCCGTATGCTACGTGTCCGCTGGCGCCGAAGGTGAACCGACTGACCATGGCGATCCCGGCGGGCGAGAAGTTCGACAAGGCTGCGCACGCTCACCACTAGACGAGTGGTGACATTTTACGCAACGAGCTCATCGCATGCCCTACTGGCGACTCTTGCCTTGTTACAATGGCGAGTGTGGGAACACCGCTCCGTCCTAAGGACGCGGCCAATTCAGACGTACCCCAGGCTCACCGTGATCAACTCACTCTTGGAACGCAAGATCGAAAAGCGGCCAGATAAAGTCCGGCTGCAGGGACGCATTCTTTTCCTTACCGAAGACCCGGAACTCATCAAGAGGCAACTGGCGGGCGACGATCTGCCTTGGGATACGAACCATCCGGCGAATAATCCCAAACTACGCGATGACATTTCGACTGACGAGATTACTCCGGCGCACTATTGCTTTTATTTTGACGAGACGCTGGGTGAGATTCCGTATCTCGGGTTGAAATGCGGTAACGTGATGCCGATCGGGCGCGGCGACGTGAAGCGCGGCGGCTTCGTATGCGCGGTGAGCGGGAAGCGTCGCGGCAAGGGATCGAGCCGCGAGCAGTCACCGTATGCCGAAATGTGCGCTGGCATCGGTGTGGTGATTGCCGAAAACATTGAACGCATCTACAAGCAGAATTGCCAGAACCTGGGGCTGCTGACTTCGACCAATTTTGCCCTGATCGACCGAATTCGCCGCGGAGAAGAAATTGCCCTGAGCGAGTTTACGGCCGGGGAGGACGAGATTACGCGGCAGGTGATTGAATATGGCGGGCTGTTTCCGTTTAATGTGGCGCGCATGCAAGGGAAAGTGTTCTTGCCTTCGATCGAAGACGCGGGCAAAAGTGCCCGCTCCACACAGGCCATGACTCTGGCGGAGAAGATCTTTGCTCGGCACATGATCAACGAAATGGGCGAAGTTGGCGTGCCATCGGTCAAGCCGGGCGATACGGGATTTGCGCGGGCCGATCTGCGGTTCAGCCACGAGTACGTCACGCCCATGGCAGCGATCTTTTTCGAACGCTATGTCGGCAAAGACGCGAAGGTCAACGATCCCTCGAGCATTCTGTTCTTCCGCGACCACCTCACGTTTCTCGACGAAGTAATTTCCGAAGAGAAAAAGAAGCTCGGCTTGCTCGACCTGGCGACCCAACTCAAGCTCAAGCAACAGGATTTCGCTAAGAAGCAGGGCATTCGGCTGCACGGCGAATTGACCGATCGCAAAGGATCGGAGGGCATTTGCCACTCGATCGTGCTCGAAAGCTATGCGTTGCCGGGACAGTTGAATATTGGTTCTGACTCGCACACGCCGCACGTCGGGGCGATCGGCTGCGTGGCCTTCGGCATCGGCACCACTGACGTTTTCAATTCCTGGATCACGAAAGACGTGCGGGTGAAGGTTCCCGAGTCGGTGCGCATCATGATCCGCGGCAAGAAGCAACCCAATGTGACCGCGAAAGACTTTATCTTGAAGATTCTGAGCCTGGACTACGTGCGCAGCGGCAAGGCGCTGGCCAAGGTGATGGAATATGCGGGCGAAGCGATCGAAGAATTGAGCGTCGATGAGCGCGCCACCATGACCAACATGGCGGCGGAGATCGGCGGGTTCACCGGCATCGTCGCGCCAGACAAGAAGGCCGTGGACTTCCTGGTGGAACGGCGCGGTATGGATCGCAAGAAAGCTGAAGGGATGATCGAAGGCCTGTACAGCGACCCTGGCGCGCACTACGCGCACGTGATCGAACTCGACGCGGCCGAGATCACGCCGATGGTAGCCACCCCGGGCGATCCAGGGAACGGCAAATATGTGCGGGAGTTGAATACTCCGGTTCCGGTTGAGATCGCCTACGGCGGCACCTGCACGGCCGGCAAGAATGAAGACATGGATATGTATGCCCTTGTGCTCGCCGATGCGTTGAAGCACGGCAAGCGCGTAGCCAATTCGGTGAAGTTCTACATTCAGTTCGGATCACAGGAGACGCGCGACTATTGTCTGCGCAAGGGATATCTCGAGGTCTTCCAGAAGTCCGGGGCACAGGTGATCGAGCCCAGTTGTGGAGCGTGCATCAATGCGGGGCCGGGAGTCTCGACGCGTCCCGATCAGGTTGTGATCAGTGCACAGAACCGCAACTTCCCCGGTCGCAGTGGGCCGGGACAAATGTACCTTGCGTCACCATTGACGGTGGCCGCGAGCGCGGTGGCGGGGTACATCGTGGAATACGAACCGAGTGAGAAGAAGGAACTGGTGGGTGCGTAGAAAGCTGGAACTCCCGGCGCAGGCGACCCCATTGATGGCGGGCAAACAGTTCAGTACCATGATTTGCCTATAACGTTTCCCGACGATTCCCGTCCAAGGTGAATATGCACAAATACTCCGCGTGCCTGCCGTTATTTCTGCTCGTAACGCTGATGGGAACTGCTCAAACGCCATCCGCGCAACCGTCCACCGAGCCTGTGCTGCCCTACAGCCCCAGCCTCGACATTTCCTCGATGGACAAGTCGATTGACCCGTGCGTGGATCTCTACCACTATTCCTGCGGCGGCTGGCAGAAGAACAATCCTATTCCGCCGGATCAGACTTCATGGTCAGTCTACGCCAAGCTCTATCAGGACAATCTGATCTTCCTCCGCGGCATGCTCGAACAGGCGGCCGAACCGAATGCGCAACGCAATGCCGTGACGCAGAAGATCGGCGACTTCTACGCGGCGTGCATGGACGAAGGCGCGGTGGAGAAACGAGGCCTCTCGGCGATTCAGCCCGAGCTCGATGCGATCGCGCAGGTGAAGTCTGCGAAGGAACTCACGCCCCTCGTGGCACGGCTGCAGTCCACCTACTCCCGGTATTCCTACTCCAGTTCCATGCTGTTCTCTGCTGGGTCGACCCAAGATCCGGATGATTCCGAGCGCGTGATCGCTGACGTCGATCAGGGCGGCCTTGGCATGCCCGATCGGGACTACTACATCAAAGATGACGCCAAGTCGAAAGAAACGCGCGAGCACTACTTGCAGCACGTGCAGAGGGTATTCGAGTTGATCGGCGACAGCCCAGCCGCGGCCAAGCAGAATGCCGAGACCGTCATGCGTTTGGAAACTGCCATGGCGAAGGCTTCGCTGACTCGCGTCGAACGCCGTGACCCGCACAACCTGGTTCACAAAATGAAAGTTGCCGATCTGGTCCAGCTCGCGCCCAACTTTGACTGGGTCGCTTATTACCGCGAGATGCAATATCCGGACTTTGCCATTCTCAACCTCGATGAGCCTGAGTTCATTAAGGAACTCAACCGGCTCTTGTCCTCCGAATCGATTGATAGCTGGAAGACCTACTTGCGGTTCCACGTGGCCGACACGTCGTCTCCATATCTTTCTTCAAAGTTCGTCGAGGAAAATTTTGAGTTCTACCGCAAGTACTTGCGGGGCGCGAAAGAGATGCAGCCGCGCTGGAAGCGCTGCGTGCAGTACGTTGACTATGACCTGGGGGAGGCGTTGGGTCAGGTATATGTAGCCAAGGTTTTCTCTCCCGAGCTCAAACAGAGCACGGTCGAAATGGTACGGCGGATCGAGGACGCCATGGGCCAGAGGATTCGCGCGCTCGACTGGATGAGCCCGGAAACCAAGCAGCAGGCGCTGACCAAGCTGGCCGGAATCCGCAACAAGATTGGCTATCCCGACAAGTGGCGCGACTACAGCTCAGTGAAGATCGGTCGTGACGATTTCGCCGGCAACGTAGAACGCACCCATCAGTTCGAGAGCCACCGCGACATCAACAAAATCGGCAAACCTGTCGATCATGGTGAATGGGATATCTCTGCTCCTACGGTGGATGCCTACTACAATCCGCAGATGAACGACATCAACT
>JBARBI010000213.1:0-3429 GCA_049792875.1 Candidatus Sulfotelmatobacter sp. | reverse complement strand
GAACAATCCTTCGTGTCTGTATCCGACGTACATCAAGGGTCAGGCTTATCTGGCTTCGGGACAAGCGGCAAACGCCGCCACTGAATTTCAGAAGGTTATTGATCACACCGGCATGGTTTGGAATTGTGCAACGGGAGCGTTAGCGCATCTTGGTCTGGCTCGTGCAAATACGATGGAATCGAAGAACGCGAAGGGCGCAGTCGCGGACGCCGCCCGCGTACGCGCTCTGAACCAATACAAACAGTTCCTCGATCTCTGGAAAGATGCCGACCCCAGCGTTCCGATCTTCAAGACGGCAAAAGCCGAGTACGGAAAGCTACTGTAGCACTCTAGCAAGAGCTCGTGCGGAAGGAATACTCGGCTTCTGCTCGGCTTTTCCTGGCGGATGACGGGCAAACCTTACCTTACCGATTAGGGAAGGTTTGCCGACAACACACCCGGAACCGTCGCCTCCGGCGTGCAACGTGTTGCAGAGGCTATAATTACGCCCACGGATGGCTCTAACCCCTGGCACGAAACTTGGCCCCTACGAAATCCAGTCGCCGCTAGGCGCAGGCGGCATGGGCGAGGTATACCGTGCCCGCGACACGCGGCTGGACCGCACCGTGGCGGTGAAGATTCTTCCCGCACATCTTTCCTCCAATCCGGAAGCCAAACAGCGCTTCGAGCGTGAAGCCCGCACAATTTCTTCGCTGAATCATCCACACATTTGCGTATTGCACGATGTCGGGACCCAGGACGGAACCTTCTACTTGGTAATGGAGTATGTAGACGGCGAGACTCTCCATTCCCACCTACAGAAAGGGCCGCTGCCGCTGAAGCAGGTGCTGGAGTGCGGGGTGCAGATCTGCGATGCGCTGGAGAAGGCGCACCGGGTCGGTATCGTTCACCGCGATCTCAAACCCGGAAACATCATGCTCACCGCTTCGGGCACCAAGTTACTGGATTTCGGCCTGGCGAAACCAGTGGCCATGCTGGGCGCTCAGGCCCTCAGCGAAAAAGGCAACCTGACACCCTCCACGCCTACAATGAACCTGTCGATGCTGAGCGCGACACCAGCGGCGCTTACCCAGCAAGGGATGATCGTGGGGACGTTCCAGTACATAGCGCCCGAGGTGCTGCAAGGCCAGGAAGCGGACGCGCGCAGCGACATCTTTAGTTTCGGCTGCGTGCTTTACGAGATGATTACGCGCCGGCGTGCGTTCGAGGGCAAGTCGCAGCTGAGCGTGATGACCGCGATTCTGGAGAAGGATCCGGAGCCGTTGGCCACGCTGCAACCGACTACGCCTCCGGCGATCGATTATGTGGTGCAGACTTGCCTGGAGAAAAATCCCGAAAACCGTTTTCAAACGGCGCACGATGTGAAGCTGCAGCTGGCGTGGATCGCGAAGGCTGGATCGCAGACCGGCGCGGTGGCGGCCCCGGCGAGACGGCGAACGAGCGGGGAGCGCGTAGTCTGGGCACTGGCCCTCCTAGCGCTGGCTCTGGTTGCGATAGCAACTTGGTGGGCCCGCCCGGTTGCTCAGGCGTATCCTATTCGCTTCGACTTCAGCCCCGTGGAGTCAGGAACTGCCGATCCCGTGATTTCGCCTTCGGGAAGGCAGATTGCTTTCTTGGTGTTGCGCTCTGGAAGTTCACAAATTTGGGTGCGGCCCATGGACTCCTTGCAGGCGCGCGCCGTTCCGGGTACGGAAGATGGAGCACAACCATTCTGGTCACCGGACGAGCAGTCGCTGGGTTTCTTTGCGCACGGAAAACTTAAAAAGGTTGAGATCGCCACCGGCTCGGTGCAGACGCTGACCAAGGTCCCTTATGGAGTGGGCGGGACCTGGAGCAGCGGCGGCGTCATCGTATATTCACCTTCGTTTGGCAGCGGCCTGTTTCGCGTCCCCTCCTCTGGGGGGGATGGCCAGCCTTTGAGCAAACTGGACGGCGGGCAGCGGGAGGTAATACATGCCTGGCCCCAGTTTCTTCCAGATGGCCAGCACGTCCTGTTTCTGCAGCGTGGCGCAACTGGAGAAGGCGGCCACATCTCAGTAGTGGCTCTGGGCAACCAGAACATACACCAACTGATGAAGGGCGATGCGCTAGTGGGCTACACCGAGCCGGGATACATCCTGTTCGTGCGCGACGGCGCATTTATGGCCCAGCTCTTCGACGCTTCCAGGCTGCGGCTGCGGGGCGATCCTATCCTGGTAGCAGACAAGATTGGCTACGATGCGAATTGGGCCCAGGTGCTGGCCTCCGTCTCGGCGAATGGAACTGTGGTTTATCAGGAAAAAGTGCAGCGGGAGCGGCAGTTGGTTGTGTTGGACCGCACCGGCAAACAAGTCAGTGTGTTCGGTCCGGCCGGACCTTATTCCGGCTTCCGCGTCTCAGCAGATGAAAGGCAGGTGGCAGTGAATCGTGTTGATCCTGCGAGCGGCACCGTGGATATCTGGATCTTCGAGATCAGCCGCGGCATCCTTTCGCGCTTGACCACCAATCTCGCCAATAACAAGAACCTAACTTGGTCGCCGGAGGAACGCAGCATGGTTTTCCAGAGTGACCGGAACGGTATGTATGATCTCTATCTCAGGGACGCAAGCGGCAAAGAGACGCCACTGTTCCAATCCGCTGAAGATAAAACTGGTCCTGAATGGTCCCGCGATGGTAAGTACGTGGTTTATACCGACGACAACCCAAAGACGCACTCCGATATTTGGGCCATTCCTGTGGCCGGCGATCGCAAGCCGTTTCCTGTGGTCCAAACCGAGGCCGACGAGCAAGACCCCCGTGTATCCCCCGATGGGCGCTGGTTGGCTTATGAGTCCGACGAGTCTGGCCGGGTTGAGACTTACGTAGTTTCTTTCCCGGCGGGAACAGATAGATTACAAATCTCGAATAGTGGGGGTTCTTCTCCGCGGTGGAGCCCAGACGGAAAGGAATTGTTTTACATATCCGGCGATCGCAAGGTGATGACGGCTGAGGTCAAGAGCGGTGCCCAATTGGAGGCCAGCGCGCCGAAGCCGTTATTCGCGGCGCCCGATGCCGACTATGATGTGGTGCAGAACGGCCAGCGCTTCATTTTCTCCAACTTGGTCAACGACCCAAAAGGATCGACGGTTAATGTAATCGTGAATTGGACGGCAGGTCTGAAGAAATGATCCTTTCAGTGCAGGTGCCAGGTTTAATCGCCGGTGGGCGTGGGCTGCTCCGCTCAGGCGTGATGCTGAATTGGCCTGACGAGTTGAAAAAATGAAGCCTGCCCCCGGCACGGGCCACCTCTACCGTGTCTCATTCTAGACGGATTCCACTGGCCGAGTGACGGGCAAACCTTACCTTACCGATCAGGGAAGGGTTGACGACAAACCACCCACAATCCGCACTGAACAGACGAACGCTTTGACTTCCTCAGCAGCAGCGCCCTAACATACGGAACCTGCGGTT
>JBARBI010000212.1:0-90840 GCA_049792875.1 Candidatus Sulfotelmatobacter sp. | reverse complement strand
TTACCCTGGGACGTTCGCGGCCCGCGCTCAGAACCGACAAGAAACGCGTCCCGCTAGCCTGTGGTCTTAGCCTTCCGCCCCAGACGTAGACGGAAAGAGCAGCCCGCTGTGTGACGTCGTTCGGAGGCCCACGGGCGAAGCCTCCTCCGACGGCTGCCTAAACTAGTTAGGCTGCGTATGCCATCTGTTGATTGGCAATTATCATTTTGCCCACGATTACGGGTGTGTGCACCCCGGCATGCCTCTTGGCCGCAAGCATCTCCGTCGAAGCCGTGACGCCCCCACTGGTGGGATTGGCCTTGCGAAAGAACTACTTCCAATCTAGGTCCCGCCCGGTTGGAAGTCAATTCGTTAGATGACCAACGACGACCTACGGTTTCCGTCGCCCTCTTTCAGGCCTGACGCCGATTCGCCATTCGGGCTGGTACGTGATTTATCTGAATAGTTTCATTGACAATATTAATTTAATTAAGTTATACATTCATTAACTTAATAAAATATGACAGATCGCATGAAATCTTCGAAAGACTGGCAGGAATTGACCCACCTCACCCAGGGTCACCCCATCGTGGTGGAGCGCGTCCGCATCGCCGACAAGGACATCGCTATCGAGGGCAGGTTCGAACTGCCACAGTTAGCACGTCTTGCCATGGACGATCAGATTTTCATTACCGCTTTTGTGCGTTCGCATGGCTCGATCAAGGAGATGGAGCGCATCTTCGGCGTCAGCTACCCGACCATCAAGGCCCGGCTGAATCGCATCGCCGGCAGCCTGGAGTTCGTCGAAACCAATCCCACGCCCTCGAAAGCTGAGATCCTCGAGCGACTGCAGCAGGGAGATATCACCGCGGAAGATGCGATCCGCGAGATGGAGAAGTTGCAATGATTCCGTTCGTGGCTGTCGTCAGCCTGCGCAATCAAGAGAGCCGCACCTTCCGTCTGTGGATTCCGCTGGTGCTGATCTGGCTCCTGCTCCTGCCGCTGGGCATTCTGCTGTCCCCATTCATTTTCATCGCTTGCCTCGTGTGCCGGGTGAATCCCTTGCGCGGAGTCGCTGTCTTGTGGCAAATCCTGAACGCCTTGAACGACACTCAGTTCGAGGTTGAACATCGCACCGCAGGAATGTCGTTTCACATTCTCTAGGAAATCGGAACCAGGAGTTGAAAATATGAACGAACATCGCCGCCAGATTCTGCAAATGCTATCGGAAGGAAAAGTCAGTGCTGACGAAGCCGAACGCCTGATTTCCGCGATGGAAGTACCATCTGCCACGAACTCGTCGGATGTTGGCCCGAGTTCATCCGGGAAGGACCGTCCCAAGTATCTTCGTGTCCAGGTGGACTCCGAAGACGGAGGCGGCCATGATGGACCAACCAAGGTCAATGTCCGCGTGCCCATGCAACTGCTTCGCGCCGGAGTGAAGCTGGCGTACCTGATCCCCGCCGCGGCTCTGCAAAAGGCCAACTTGGCGATGCATGAGAAGGGCATCCCGGTGGACCTCACACAAATTAAGCCGGAGAACCTGGAGGACCTGGTCGAACAACTCAGCGACTTAATGGTCGACGTCGATCAGAAAGACGCGGACACGAAAGTGAAAGTCCGCGTCTTCTGCGAATAAGAATGTTCGCCACTGATCGGCCCGATCATGGGCCAGAATTCGCCATCTTCTGTCCGATCCACACCGCATCCTGCATTTGCCGGTACAGATCGCTGACCGCGCCCGGCGAATGCGACATCAGAATCGTGTTGCTCCGGTCGTTGCTGCCGATCTCCTTCATGGTGTCCAGATACTGCGTGACCAGCACAAGCATCATCCCATCTTTGGGCGTCGATCCCTCGACCGCCTTGGAGAACGCTTCCACTGAATGGCGACCCGCTCGAATTTGCCCATGCGCTGTACGACCACGGCTTCGGCTGTGTGGACCTGGAAAAAACCACTCAAGATCGTCCCCAGCCCAAAATGCCTACGATCGCGACGACCACGAATTCCAGAACCTGCGTCCCTTCCATCAGGATCCTCCCGTCAGAATTCTTCCTGGGAATGATTCCCGCACCGGAAACAGTCCGCGCGGAATTCGCAGGCATCATAGCGGGGGGAGAGGCTTCTCACAACGAGAGCCGAAAGTCGAGTCCCTAAGACCCTTGGAGTCCGTGCCGGACGCACCGATCGCACTCCAAGGAATGCTTTTCAGGACTTTGACATGCTATGCATGAATATGCAATCATAGCATGCATAGTGATCAGAGCCGCTACGCACTCCAGAACGTCGATTTCTGACTCCGATCTCGTCCGGCAGCACGCTGCCGACGCCTACGTTTCCGTGGCTCGGCGTCGAGGTGACAGAACCCTCACAATCCATGCCGGCACTGTGCACAAGGCTCTGGCCTTGAGCAATCGCGTGCCTCTGGTGTGCGCCGCGCTCGGATCAAAGAAGTTTTTGACGGAGCACCGTCTTCGATTGATATCGAAAACCGGCCCACCTTCCGGCCAAAGCACAACTGTCACCTATACCTACGAATTTCTGGATGCCCAACCATCATCCGGCATTTCAGACGCTTGGACCAGACTTCGCGGTGCTCTCAAGGATGTTTTTGCCGAATCGGGTGGCGGCGAGGCTTATCTGCGCGCTGAACGGAGCGCGTTTCGGGCCGATCGGGATCAAAAGTGAGCCGGATTTATTGGGACTCGATGCTGTTCATTTACTGGCTCGAAAACAATCCCCTGTATGCGAAGAGAATCGCGACGATACACTCTCGCATGCAGGAGCGGCAGGATCAGTTGATCACCAGCGCCTTCACGTTCGGAGAGGTACTGGCTGGCGCTTACCGGCAGGGCATGCCGCATCGGGCGGATGAGATCCGCGGTCTGCTGCTCAGCGTGGTATCGGAAGTAGTACCTTTTACCGTCGAGGCCGCCAATCATTATGCGCGGATTAGAGGAACCCTTCGGATAGCTCCGGCCGACGCGGTGCACCTGGCTTGCGCGGCCGCCGCGACTACCGACCTATTCCTGACCAACGACAAAACGCTCGTCGGTAAGGTGATCCCTGGAATCCAGTTCATCGCGGGACTGGACTCGAACATTATCTGAGAGTGCTGCCTCGCACCATCACTTCCAGCCTGGTCTTCACCTCCGGCCACTCGTCATCCAGAATGCTGAAGTAAACCGTGTCGCGCACGCGGCCTGTCCAGGTGACGAGGTGCCGGCGCAGCGTGCCTTCTTCTTTCGCTCCGATCCGCAGGATCGCGTTGCGCGACTTCTGGTTCAGGGCATCCGTTTTGAGTTCCACCCGTATACATTTCCACACCTCAAACGCGTGCCGCAGCATCAGGTATTTCGCTTCCGTATTGACCGCCGTGCGTTGCCATGCGGGGGCAACCCAGGTCGACCCGATCTCCGCTCTCCGGTTGACGGGGTCAATATTCATGAAGCGCGTGCTGCCGATAACACGGCTGGAACTCCGCACCACCGTGGCAAATACGACCGACTCCCCCCGCTCCTGCTCTTCCAATGCCTTGTCGATCAGCCGCTGGAAGTCCTCCCGTGTTTTCATGGGATATGGAATCCAGCGAAAAACATCTTCCAAATCGTGCTTAGCCACTTCCCAGAACAATTCCGCGTGCTCGCGGCGAACCGGGTCCAGACGCACCACCGACCCTTCGAGCGTCAACGGCAGCACGATATTCAACGTACCATCATTCAGACTCACGCTTGCCTCACACTCACCATTATCTTGCATCTTGCGGACTTTTCAGGCATCTCTAGTACGGCGCGGGTTCTGCGGGAGTTTCGGTTCTATGACTGCGGTTGACTTGCGCTGTTAACCAGCGATGATCTCACACGTCCAACAGGTGTCCATGCGACCGGCAACACAGCTATGTCAGAGGACCTGCCAGTGAAGGCGCACTGTCTTCCCTTCTCCCAAATCCCGCACACCACGCGCCTTTTCGCCGACTTCCTGGCTTACACCCCCAACATTCAGCCTTTTTATCCCCGGCCTCCTCATTTCAATGAGTGGCTGAAAAGCGAAGCGCCGAAGATTTCGTACGATTCCTCACGCCGTGAACGCGTCGCCGCCATCCTTGAGCGCCAGAACAAATCGTGGGACGCCTCACCGAAAACTCTGGCCAATCTCGATCGCCTCCGCAAAGGCGCTGCCGCAGTCGTCACCGGGCAACAAGTCGGACTTTTTGGCGGTCCCATGTTCGCCATCTACAAGGCGCTCACTGCGGTCAAACTTGCGGAAGAAGCCACTGCCGCAGGAGTCGACGCCGTCCCCGTTTTCTGGTTGGCCACTTACGACCACGATCTCGCCGAAGTGAATCACGTTTCCATCCCCGGACCGGATGGGGCTCTGCAGGTGCTCACGGCCTCGAGCCACGACGTCCTCGGAGCACCTGTGGGCGCGGTCCGCCTCGGCGACGAGATATTGCCTCTTGTGGAGCAGGTGACAACCTTGCTCGGCGATTCCGAGGCCGCGCGGTTTTTGCGCGAGTCCTACCGCCCCGAGCAGTTTCTGGGCACGGCCTTCGCCCGACTCTATGCCCGCATCTTCGCGGACTGGGGCGTGATTCTGCTCGACGCCTCCGACGCTGAATTAGACCGCGTCGCGGAGCCCGTCTATCGCACCGCCATTGAGCGCGTCGACGAGCTTGCCGCTGCACTTCTGGCACGGGGTGAGGCACTGGAAGCCGCCGGCTATCATCAGCAGGTGAAGGTCACGTCATCGTCGGTCCTGCTCTTCACCCTGCAGAACGGCGTACGCATGCCAATTCACCGCCGCGGCAACGGTGGCACCGCGGAATTCGTGGTGGGCGCCGATACCGCGGGCGAAACGCTTTCCCAGGCCGAACTGCTGGAACGAATCAGTTCGAAACCGGAGCTATTCAGTCCAAACGTTCTGCTGCGCCCCATCGTCGAGGATTACCTTCTCCCCACGCTCGCCTACACCGGAGGCGCTGCCGAGACCGCTTATTTCGCGCAGGCGGGCGCCGTCTATGAAGCTCTTCTCGCCCGGGTGACGCCGATCATTCCGCGCTTTTCGGCAACCATCGTGGAACCGAAGATCCAGCGCCTGATCGAGCGTCACGGAATCACCGTTCCCGATATATTTGCTGGTCCCGATGCTCTGCGCCGGCAACTCGCCGAGCGCGGACTGCCCGAGGACCTCCAAGCCGCGTTCGAAGATGCCAGGAAATCGTTGGACTCTCACCTGTCCAACGTCAAAGAAAAGCTGGTGAAACTCGATCGCACGCTGGTCGACGCCGCCGAGACGGCTCGCTCAAAAATTGAATATCAACTCGAACGTCTCTGTTCCCAGGCAGCCCGCGCAGAAGCGCAAAAAGGCGAGCTTGTGACCCGGCATGCGGAAACGCTGAGCCAGGCCCTGTATCCCGACAAGGGCCTGCAGGAACGCGGCATCGGAGGCATCTATTTCCTGGCGCGCTACGGCCGCGAATTCCTGAACCAACTCCACGACGCCGTCCAGCCCGACTGCCACGACCACCAGATCCTAGAGCTGTAACGGCGCTAATCGGAATCCGTAGCCCCGAGTCCTGGAGATGGCTCCATCGCCCTCATCCAGCCGACACTCCACTCCCCGCAGGATTTGATAAGGTAACTCCAGAAAATCCCTGCGACCTCCATGCTGGCGATCAGCGACAATCTCGCGCAATGCTTCTCTGCCATGCACGGTCACAGGCTGCGCGCTTCCCTCACCATGCTCGGATTGACGATGGGTGTGGCCACGCTCATCACGGTCATGACCATCGTGCAGGGCGCCAATCTGTATGTCGAGCAGAAGATCGCTACGCTCGGCACAAACGTGTTCCAGATCGCGCGTACACCGTTCGCAGTCACAGATTTCAACATCATCATCAAATCTCTGAAGTACAAGAAAATTCAACTCGAGGACATGGCCGCCGTTGCCGAAGGATGCACCGCTTGCGGGGAAGTCGGAGCCAGCACCAACACTAGCACTCGGGCACGATTCTCTGGCAAAGAACTTCAGGACGTGAGTCTCTATGGACAAACGGCAAACATGGCGGATATCGACTCGCGAACGGTCGCACTCGGCCGCTACTTTACCCAAGCAGAAGCCGAACACAGGGTCAATGTTTGCCTGATCGGCAACACGCTTGCGGTGGAACTGTTTCTCGGCCTGGACCCTCTCGGGAGATCGATTCGCGTGGGCGACGAGGAATTCACAGTCATCGGAGTCATGGACAAGATCGGCAGCGTCCTCGGCCAGGACCAGGACAACTTCGTGATCGTTCCACTCCCTGTTTTCCTTCGTATCCAGGGGTTACGTTTTAGCATCACTATCAACGTAAAGACGGACACGCGGAACTTTGAAGCGGCGCAGGATCAGGCGCGTCTGATTCTGCGCGCGCGCCGCCATCTCACGGGCAGCATGGACGATGATTTTTTCATCGGCACCAAGGAGAGTTACATGGCTTTGTGGCACAGCATTAGCTCCGCGTTCTTCGCTGTGTTCATCATGGTAAGCGTCATCTCCGTTGTCATCGGCGGCATCGTGATCATGAACGTCATGTTGGTGAGCGTGACTCTGCGGAAGCGGGAGATCGGCGTCCGGCGCGCCGTGGGCGCGACCAGGCTCGACATCCTCCGCCAGTTCATCCTGGAAAGCGTGGTGCAATGTATTGTCGGGGGTGTCGCTGGGATTTCCCTGGGATTCCTGGTAGCGTTGGCCCTGCGCATGTATACGCCATTCCCCGCGTCAGTACAGACCTGGGTGGCAGGGTTGGGCGTGTTCCTCAGTTCCGCGGTTGGACTATTTTTCGGAGTCTATCCGGCACTGCGCGCGTCACGACTCGATCCGGTGGTCGCGCTGAGGTCTGACTGATGGCCATCATGACGGTCGCTCAGGGCCGGGAAAATTTCCTCGCTGCGATGGAGACGCTGCGCGGGGCCAAGGTGCGTTCCGCTTTGACCGTGCTGGGCATCGTGATCGGAGTGTCCTCGGTGATTTCCATGGCGGCAATCATTCAAGGCCTGAACAAGTTCGTGCAGGACAAGGTGGCGTCCCTCGGTTCGCGCACTTACTTTCTTACGCGATTTCCGCCGGGGACCGACCCGGCGCACATCCCGGAACACATCCGCACGCGAAAATATCTTGAGTACAACTATGCCGATTTCGTCCGCCAGGCCGCTCCCGACGTTCGGATTGTGACCACCTTCGGCACGCGCGGGTTTTTCTTTGGGGATAGCAATCTCATTACCAGCGGCGACCATAGCGTCGAGAAAGTCATCGTGCGCGGCGCCGAGCCGGAATACGCTGAGGCGCTGCCATTGTTCACGATCGAGCGCGGCCGCTTCATCAGCGCGTTCGACGAGGAGCACGCGCGTCCGGTCGTGGTGCTCGGAGCCGCCATCAGTGAATCGCTCTTTCCCGCCAGCGATGCCCTCGGCAAGACGGTACGCCTCAACGGTATCTTGTACGACGTCATTGGCGTTTTCGAGCATGATCAAGGCTTATTTTTCGGCCCCGGAGTGGACATCTTCGCCGTCATCCCGCTCAGCAACTTCAGGAAGCACTATCCGGAGGCCAAGGAGTTGGTGATGCTTTTCACTGTCGCGGAAAATGTGAACATCGAAGTGGCGCAGGGACAAGTTATTCAGGCTATGCGACGGCTGCGCCGTGTTCCCCCGGACAAGGAAAATGACTTCGAATTGACCTCGCCGGACTTTCTGAGCAATTTATGGAATCAACTCACGGGCGCACTGGTGATCCTCACGACCGTGATCAGTTCGATCGGTTTGCTGGTCGGCGGCATCGGCGTGATGAACATCATGCTGATATCTGTAACGGAGCGAACCCAGGAAATTGGCGTGCGCAAGGCGATTGGCGCTCGCCGTGCGGACATACGCTTGCAGTTCCTGCTCGAGGCCGTGGCCCTCACTCTGGTCGGCGGAACACTCGGCATCCTCATTGGAGCCGCTATATCCACTTTAGTGCGAACTTCCGTGCCTTCGATTCCGGCTACGCTGTCGTACCTGTGGGTGTCGATTGGATTCGTAATCTCCGTCGGCGTGGGATTGTTCTTCGGCTATTATCCAGCAAGATTGGCGGCCAACCTCGACCCCATCGATTGCCTGCGCTACGAATAGAGGGTTAAGCGTCGACTACAGAGGCATCTAAGAATGCCCGGCGCTACTTACTCTCGCTGGTGGCCAGGTAAGTTCCCAACCCAATCATGATCGCGCCGGTGACGGTCCGCTGCCGGCGGCGGAAGGTTGCCGACGAGCGAATGCGCTCCCCCAGCGGACCGGCCATCGCGATCACAATCAAGTCTGCGGTCGTGTTCATGACCACGGACATCGTCCCTAGCGCCACGAACTGCAGGAAAACGTGTCCGGCCACGCGGTTCACGAATTGCGGAATGAACGACAAAAAAAATAATGCCGTCTTGGGATTGAGCACCTCGGTAGCGACACCCTGCCAGAAAGGATTGCGGGCGGACTTGATTTGCGACGCAGTCGCTTCGTCTACGTTTCCCTTTTGGTGTCGCGCGTCGAGAATCATGCGCACGCCGAGAAAGCACAGGTAAGCTGCCCCCACATACTTCACCGTAGCGAACGCAACCGCCGACTTCGCCAGCACAATCGACACGCCCAGCGCCGCTGCCAACACATGGACCATGCCCCCCAAGAACGTGCCGAACGCCGACAGCACGCCCTCGCGCTTTCCCCCAGCCAGACTGCGCGCCAAAACATACAGCATTCCAGGGCCCGGCGCGACCGCCAGCAGCACCGCCGCAGTCAGAAAAAGAACGAATCGAGCGGAATCGAACATGCCTGCCAACCTCCGTCAGTGCGTGATTCGGCTATTGCTTGAGCCAATCTTCAAGACCGGCAAGGGATTCCACGCGCGGAAACTCCCGCTCGCGATACGCTCCCGCCACGTCGAACAGTACTGCCTGCATTCCCGCATTGCGTGCGCCCACATAGTCGACGGAATACACATCGCCGACGTAGAGGCTCTCGGCGGCAACGGCCTTCATCTCGCGCAGCGCCATCTCGAAGATCGCCGGATGCGGCTTTTCGTGCCCCACTTTCCCCGAATCGGTGATACTGGCAAAGCAGTCTTCAATGCCGCAGCGCTGCAACACGGTGTCAATCTTGCCGTCGGCGTTCGAGATCACCGCGATCGCATATTGCCGCCGAAGGCGTTGCAGCGCATCGCGCGTGCCGGGCAGAATCTGGTCCCAGTTGGCCGAATTCTGCGTATTCTCAACCAAGGTATCGCGTACGCCGTCGTCCAAGGCATTCAGTTGCTCCAGCAGATGCGTATGGAAGGTCCACCAGAAACCATGGTCCACCTTGCCCGCCATGAGTCCCTGATCAAATTCTTGCTTCGTGCGCCGCTCCAAAGCTTGCCAGGTGGCCAGCGAGGGATGGCGGTCCTGCGGCAGTGGAGCCAGCATCTGGGCACGATTGGGAAACAACAGAGTATTGCCGACATCGAAGAAAATGAAACGGCGTTTTGCCATGAATCCATATTACCCAACGTTCCAGCATCGGGGCGCAGGTCGTGAGGTGTTTCCCGCAGTCCTTCAGTCCTTCGGAGCCGTGAACCAGAGCGGAAAAAGATGTAATATGCAATCCTTGACCGAAGGCATGCGAGGCGACTCTCAGGCCTCGTACCAACCATGGCCCTACCTGCTGCTACGTCGTTGATCGCGGGCTTCACCCGGACCACCCGGGCCGCGCTGGCCCTCTACCCGGTGGCGCGCGCTTACTCTGCGATGTTGCTGGGCGTAGCCGTTGCCCTGCTCTACCGCGGGTCGAAACAGGATGTGTATAACATTCTCTGGGCGGTCGTGTTCGGCTTTGCGACGCTGAATATTCTCAGCCTGGCTGCGCGGAGGCTGGAGCCTACTCGCCGCGGCCTGAGCTTCGGGGAATTCATGGCCGTTATGGTGGTCCTGTTGTCAGTTTTCCTGCTGGCATGGGAAATGCTCAACCTGTTCCACGTTTTCCCGATCAAACTCAAGCACTGAAACGAGAGTCTCCGGTGCCTATTTTTTTCGCGTTCTGTGCGGCAAGATGGGGACTTTCAACGGAGAGAAGTAGACGGGCGGTTGTCGCAACGCGGATGACGCGGGGACGCCGTTTTGCGGTATCATTCGCTCAATGGCGAAGAATCCCCCGAACTTCGAGGTCACCTGCCCGTGCTGTAGCGCGGTGCTCAAGATCGACACCGAGACTCGCGCGGTCATAGCTCACACTGCGGCCGTGAAGCCGAAAATGTTCAGCGACATGGAGGCAGCTGCCAAAGCCATGCGGGAGCAGGACAGCCGGCGCGAGTCCATCTTCCAGCAATCGGTCGAAGCCCAGAAGCACGCCTCCGACCTCCTTGAGAAAAAATTTCAGGAGGCCGTGAAGAAGGCGAAAGAGACCCCCGACACCGGCAAGCCGATTCGGGATTTCGATCTCGACTGATTCGTACCGTATGAGCCGTCCTCTTGTTCTCGGCCACCGAGGCGCCCGCGCCGTTAAGTCGATTCCTGAAAATACCCTGGCCTCGTTTGATCAGGCTCTGGCCGACGGTTGTGACGGCTTTGAATTCGATGTGCGCCTCACTGCCGATGAAGAGCCGGTGGTCTGCCATGACCCGAAGGTCGGAGGACTCGAGGTTTCCCGCGCTACCGCGAAGCAACTTCCCCAGTTGCCCCGGTTGCGGGATGTTCTCCAGCGTTACCGCGATTCTTTTCTCGATATCGAATTGAAGGTCAAGGGCCTGGAGAGAATCCTGCTCGACCTGTTTCTCAGGCACAAGCCGCGCCGGGGATTCGTGGTCTCCTCCTTTCAGCCTGGAGCGCTGAAGTCCGTGCATGCCCTGGACACAACGATTCCCCTCGGACTAGTCTGCGAGTCCAAGACCCAACTCCGTCTCTGGAGCGAACTTCCGGTCCAGTATGTGATCCCCCACCAGGACCTGGTCGAGCCGGAGCTTGTCCGCAAAATGAAGGGAGCCGGAAAGAAAATCATCGTCTGGACCGTCAACGCTCCCGCAGACATGCAGCGTTTTGCGGAGGACGGCGTCGACGGCATCATTTCCGACCACACCGCTCTTCTCTGCGAGACGATAAAAACCTCAGCCCGCTGATATATTCCGTAGACGGGTCGGCCGCACCGACCGCGCTCACCGTGCCGCCTTTCGACAAGCGCGAGGAAATCCTGCCCCGGGCAAAGGTTTGCGGGATCAGGTTTCTCTGCCGTGAGGATGTCACGCCCCCGACTTCCTGTGACCTTAGTGCGCAAGATGGCATATTCTCCTCTTGAATGAGGGCTGGCTCTGGTCGAAATGGAATCAAGGGCGGGCAGCCCTATGCCACTGAATCAATTTGTGACGAGTTCCGACCGTGCATTGAAAGCTGAGTTCCATCTGATCTTGAATGCCGTTGTTGAGGGCATCTGCGGATTGGACGCGCGCGGTAACGCAACCTTCTGCAATGACGCTCTGCTGAAGATGCTCGGTTATCAGGCAGAAGAAATTGTCGGGAAGAATGTCCACAAATTGCTGCATCCTAGCCGAACTGATCCAACCGGGTGCCAGGCAGAGGAATGCACCCTCGAAAGGCGATGGACTCCAATCAGGCGACGCAGATCACAGGTGAATTGTTTTTGGCGAAAAGACGGAACATGCTTCCCGACGGAATGCCGGATGCGCCCCCAGCAGAGGCCATCGAGCCTGACCTGCCAGGTGCTCACCGTGAACGACATCACGGCAGTGCGGCAGGCCAGAGATATGCTCCGCCAGAGCGAGGAGAAGTTTCGCAGAATTCTTGAGAGTGCGCCGGATGTGGCCTCGACCTCGGACCGAAACGGCCGGACGATCTATATCAGTCCCAAGGCGGAGTCGGTGCTCGGGTACACAACGCAAGAAATCTATGCCGGTGGCACCCACCTCTGGCTGGGTCAGATTCATGCCGAGGACTTCGGCCGGGTGAATGGGGCGTATGCGGCACTGTTTGAGAAGCAAGGTGCTTTTGACCAGGAATATCGGATCCGCCGCAAAAGATGGAACCTGGATCTGGGTCCACGACCGGGCGATGGGGACTCACGAAGAAAGCGGCGTGCTCTACGCCGATGGCTTTCTGAGTGATATCACGCGGCGAAAGCAGGCGGAGGCGGAACTGCATTCCCAGACCGCTTTTCTTGAAGCACAGGCGAACTCCACTATCGACGGCATCCTGGTGGTCAACCGGTGTGGCCAACGACTGATGCAGAACGAACGCCTGGGCCAGCTGTTCCATGTCCCCGCGGACTTGATGGCCGACAAAGACGACGGGAACATGCTCAAGTATGTCGTCACACTCATCAAGGATCCCGAAGCCTTCCTGGCCAAGGTTGACCACCTGTATAAACACCCGGACGAAACCAGTCGAGATGAAATCGAATTGGAAAGCGGAATGATCCTGGACCGCTACTCCTCTCCCGTCATCGATAAGAACGGTGTCTACTACGGGCGGGTCTGGACTTTCCGGGACACCCCAGCGAGCAAGAACCGTATGACGCACACCCTAGTGTTGCCTATGCTCTGCTTTCGAAAATCCCACGCTTGGAGCCCATTGCATGGATGATTGAGCACCAGAACCGGCCCCTGCCGCCCGGCGAATCGGAGATGTCGGACATGCGACTAGGAGCGGAAATCCTCCGGCTGATTCTGGCGTATGAACAAGCGATCCACAAGGGGATTTCACGCACCGAGGCAGCACATGTTCGGGCTCGCCAAAGCCGGAACTTTAGTCCGCAGTTCTTCCAGGCCCTGGTGACTCTGGATCCGAACGCGGAAGAAGGGGAGGCGCGGAGGTGCCGAATCGAAGACCTTTCGCCCAGCATGCTTATCCAGCAGGAGGTACGCAGTTTCGAGGTCAGGAGGTGACTCCAACTGTGATCTTCAAGCTCAAAAACTTCCACGCCAGGCGCTTGGTCGGCAGCGATGTGATGGTCTCCAAGCCCCGAACCACACTGGCTTTCGGCAAGCACGCTCCCTAGGAGACTGCTCTTACGGTGAGTTGCTTCTAATTTCTCAGTGCGCCCCGGCGCCCAGGGCATTTCCGGAGGACATCGCTGCCTTCGCTTCTTTGATGCCGGACAGGATGTGCTGCTCCCAATCGAGATGGGGAATGGGAGAAGCTGCCGCAGTCTGGTATAGAGTCAGAGCGTCCTGCGGACGGTTCAGGCGCTTCAGGCAGAGCCGGGCCGCACTGAGTTGCGCAGTCAGAGACTGACGCTCGGCCGGATATGTTTGCGCGAGTTGCTGATATTCCGCCAGCGCGCGATCGAACTCCTGCATCTCTTCCGCGCCCTTGCAGAGTTCGAGCCAGGTGGCCGGTGGCATCTTGGTCCCGCCGGAATCGATAAACTCCGCGTAATCGTGAAACGCCGCTTCAATCTGGTGCGCCTTCAAATGCAGTCCACAGGTTTTGACGGTCGCATCCAGGTAGGCCTTGGTGTCGTTCTGCCGGGTGTAGATCTGTCGCAGCAGACTCCAGGCATCGAGTGAACCCGGCTTCACCGCGACGTAGTTCATCAACAGCGTCATCGCTTCCGCGAGTTGCCCATGTTCCATCATGCCGCTGGCCTGCTCGAGTTCGGGGTCTGCGGTCCATCCAAGTTTTTCCTCAATCGCTTTGTTGGTTTTATGCTCGATGCCGGAATGCTGGATCGCCACCGCGGCCAGCGCACCGAACAGGAATCCGCCAACGTGGGCCCAGTGCGCGACGCCGCTTGACGACCCGAACAGCGATCCGTAGAAAACTTCGCTGAACAGCCAAAGCGGCAGCAACCAATACGCCGCTGCCTTAAAACGATAGATGCGAAACAGGAACAGCCAGCCCATCTCGATCTTCATTTTCGGGAAGCGCACCAGGAACGCTCCCATCAGCGCCGCCACCGCCCCCGACGCGCCCAACGTGGGCGTGATGCTCCCCGGGTTCGACCAGGCGTAAAACTGCAGCGCGGCCGCCCCAGCAATCAGATAAAACACCGAGTACAGCCAGCGGCCCCATACGTCCTCCAGCACAAACCCCGCCAGCCAGAGGAACCAGATGTTCCCGATCAAGTGGAGCCACCCGCCATGCAGGAAATTCGCCGTCAGATAGCTGATGGCTCGGGGTTGCGCGGGAACGAAGGCATACTGCTCGGTAATGGACGACGCCGACAGCTTCACAAACTCAGCATTGAGCGAGTCCATCTCCTCCTGCAGCTTCGACGGGCCCTCGGTCATTTTGATCTTGGCGTCATAGGCGCCAATGATTTCGCGATATGGATTCTGCACATGCTTCCACTGCTCGGGATGGCTCTGCTTGAATCCGTCGACCAAGTGCTGCGACTCGGACTGCATCTTCAGTTCCGGATGCAACGCTGCCAGAATCAGGATATGACTCTTCACCTCGCCCAGTTGCGGCGCCTCGTCGTCCATCGCCGCCATAGTGAAAAGGAAGACCACCACATTGACAGCGATCAATGCGAGAGTGACCACGGGCCAGCGCCGGGCTGTCATATTCTCGTGCTTGATGGGAATCAACATCGGACTACGCCCCTGCTACCGCAAAAGATCCGACACCTCGCGCCAGTGTAGTTTCGCCCGTCTGCTCTTCCCAGATGACCGAGGGTCGTGGCCAATCTTTGGTAACCTGGCGGGCCCAAACGTGATCCGGTTCGACAGGATTCGACGGACCCATGGTCTGAGATATACTTCCGAAACCCTCAGCTTCTTACAGATTTGAGGACGGCTCCGAATGGCTGTTGGCGTTCGCACTCAGGATCTGCACAAGGTCTATCACTCTGCCCCACCGCTGGGAGCGGCCGGAGGGTTTGTCGCGCGTGCCGATGCCAAGGGCTCGAAGCAGCCGAAAGCGCAAATCCCGGCCCTCGACGGGCTTTCGCTCGAGATCCGTCCGGGAGAGATTTTCGGCCTGCTTGGGCCCAACGGCGCGGGCAAATCGACCACCGTTGGAGTCTTGACCACACGCGTACGGCCAACCTCCGGCCAGGCCTGGATTGGCGAGCACGATGTGTGGAAAGAACAGGCTCGGGTTAAGCATCTGATTGGGGTTGTGCCGCAGCGTCCCAATCTGGATTTTTCCTTGACCGCCCGCGAGATTCTCGTGTTTCACGGGGCCTACTTCGGAATCGGATCGAAGGTGAGAAACGAGCGGGCCGACGCCTTGCTCGAGAAGTTCAAGCTCACCGAACGGGCCAACCAGATGGTGCGTGGCTTTTCCGGAGGCATGATGCAACGCCTTTCCATTGCCCGCGCCATGATGCACGATCCGCAGGTCCTGTTTCTCGACGAACCCAGCGCCGGGCTTGATCCTCAAACCCGGATTCTGCTGTGGGAGATCATTCGTGAATACCATCAGGCGGGAAGAACCGTCCTGCTGACCACCCACAACATGGAGGAGGCCGACGCCCTCTGCCAGCGCCTCGCCATCATTGACCACGGACACGGCATTGCCCTGGGGACGCCGAAGGAATTGAAGGCCTCGATCCCCGGGGGATTCCTGCTGCGCCTTCGCTTCGGGAATCCGACTGCGGACCTGCTTGCTCGATTGCAGTCGCTCTCTGGAGTTCGCGAGGTGCGTCCTGCCGAGAGCGCCGGGTTCGACGTCTATGCGGACCGCGGCGGTTCTCTCATTCCCGAAATCGCGAACCTGGCTGCGAGTTCGGGCGCGGAATTGTCCGATGTACACATTTCCGAACCGAGTCTGGAAAATCTTTTCCTGCACCATACGGGAAGGAGCCTGCGCGATTGAACTGGAAAACGTTTGGCGCGATGCTGGCCCGCGACGCGCACGTGGCGCGGCGCAACGCGATTCAACTCCTGTTACAGACTTTCCTGCAGCCGTTGCTGTTTGTTTTCATCTTCGGCCGTGTGATGGTCGGAAGCGGGTACATGCCGGCGGCGTATAAGAGCCTCCTGCTCCCCGGCATTATCGCGATCAGCATGACCTTCACCGGAATCTGGGCGGTGGCCATGCCGCTCATCGCCGAGTTTCAATGGACCCGAGAAATCGAAGACCGCCTGCTCGCCCCGATCAGCGTTGCCTGGATTGCGGTCGAGAAGGTCATCGCCGGGATGCTGCAGGCACTAGTTGCCGGGCTGATGGTGATCCCGCTGGCGTGGCTCGTGCTTCGACCGGGAGTTGAGATCAGCATTGGAACACCTTTGACCTTCGCCGTGATCATTGTGCTGATTGCGACGTTCTCCGCCTGTGGAGGACTGGCGTTGGGATGCAGCATCAATCAGCAGCATATCGGGCTGATGTTTGGCATGGTCATTACTCCCATGATTTTCTTTGGGTGCACGTACTATCCCTGGAGCGCGCTGAAAACCTTCCCCATCCTGCAGAAAGTTGTGCTCGTCAATCCTCTGGTGTATGCCAGCGAGGGAATGCGCGCTACCCTGGTTCCGCAGTTCCCGCATTTACCGATCACGGCCGTGATCTGTGCGCTGGTTTTCTTTGATGTTCTGCTGCTGGTGGTTGGGTTGCGGCAGTTCGAGAAGAAGTCGGTCACCTAGGGTAAGGTCAATCCCGGCTCGGCGCACAGGGCAGATAAGGCTGCGGATGTGGGGGGCTAGTCGGCCGCGGCTTCCAGCGCGACCGCGCCGCGCGACGGGCGCTTCAGAAATGAGGTGCGCTCCATCTCAAACGATTCCAGATTCGCTCCCAGGGCCTGTTCATTCCACCCCAGCACCGCGCCGATGCGCGACGCTGCCTCGCGGCTGCACGATTCCGACCAGCATGCTCCCAGCGCCACAGGAATCCGGCGCAATAGCACGTCGCCCAGCGTCACAGCAAACTCCGAGCGGTAGGCTTCCACCACTTCGGCCACAATATGCGAAGTGTGTGGACAGATCGGCGCCCGCAGTTCCGCGCTGACCAGTGCCATGCGGGCAATGTCCATGGCACGGGGGCCGTGCCACTCCATCATGCCGCGGGCCGTCTCTTCGCTCACCGATCCGGCTCGAGCGATCTCGAGAATCTCCTGATCAAACATGGGATCCAGTGCACCGCCCGGGCCCATCGCCAACATGGTCGGCTCGGGAACAGCAATGCCAATCTTTCGCGCACATTCCCGCGCCAGCGAGGCGGCGGTCGTCAATTTTCCGCCAATCACCGAAATCAGCCGGGCCGCACCCTCCGCCGTGTGGTCGTGGAGAAAATGACGCCGCGTCACCGCCGACGCCTCATTTCCGGGTGAGTTCGGCAGGGGACGTACTCCCGCAAACGCGTACTTGATGTCGTGGGCTGAAATCTTCGCCTTCGGAAAAAGCTTGGCCACCGTGCGCAGCAGGTATTCGATTTCTTCGTTGGAAGGCGCAGTCCTTCCCGGATCGCCCGAGTCGGGGACCTCGGTTGTGCCCACCAGCAATTGCTCATTCCAGGGCAAAACGAAGACCGGACGGCCATCCGCGGCCTCAGTGTAGATGGCCGCTGTCGGAGCCCCGGCAAACGTCGGCAGAACAATGTGCGAACCACGCACCCCGCCCAGCATCGGCTGGCTGGTGCGCACCGCGGAACGCTGGCAGATGCGGTCGGCCCACGGACCGGTGCAGTTCAAGATCCATCCGCCATCAACGCGCTCGTCTTTTCCGGTGAGACGGTCCCGCAACAGCACGCCCCGAGCCCTGCCCTGACTCACGTCGACGGCCAGCACCTCACAATGATTACGCACGACGGCTCCCGCCTCGGCCGCCTCCGTCATCCACTCCGCGACAAGCCGCTCGGGAAACTCGCACTGAGCATCTTCGTAATTGAAAATTGACCACCGCTGACCCGCGTCCAGCACGCGCTCCACCCGCTTCAACTCCATCTCGCTGAGATCGGTGGATTTTCTCCCCGCAAAACGCTGGTAGAGCCACAGTCCGGCACGCACCTTTAGTGCGCTGCGCTGGCTCTCCTCGTTCCGCAGAAATAAAAACTGGACGGGATGTACCAGGTGCGACCGCTCGCGCAGCAACCGCTCGCGCTCCCGCACCGACTCGCGAACCAGGCTCAGTTCTCCGTGCTCTAGATAACGCAGTCCACCGTGGATGATGCGAGTCGACCGGCTGGTCACACCCGAGGCGAAATCGTTTTGTTCCACCAGCAGCGTGCGTTTCCCCGCGCGGGCACATTCGCGCGCCACGGCGACTCCATTGATGCCGCCGCCAATGACGACCACATGGAAATGCTTCCCTTCCAAGGACGGTCGAGGTTTAACAGCTAAAGTCATGTATTTAGACTAGATCAAGAACACCGAGAATGCTCGCGCGGGCCACGACTCCGGTACGGACACGCCTACCTGTCATGATTTTGCGCCTGCATGGCCAGCAGGTGAAGGTAACGATAGTCCAAGGCGCGGGTGAACTGATTCCACAAGAACCCGCCAGAAGGCAGTGCCGAAAGTAACCTGCGGCACAGCTCCATCACCGATATCCCGGCCTCTCCTCTTCCGTCCAAATGCAATCGCCCCACTTTGATTTTATCCTCAGGCTTCCTGCCGGTCGCCCGCTCCCGCGCATTGCCTCCCGCCTCGACCGTCATTTACATTGGTTTCCGCATGTCCACCACCGGAGAACGTTTCGAACGGGCGGTCGCGATTATGGAGCGCCTCCGGGCCCCCGGAGGTTGCCCCTGGGACCGGGAACAGACGTTCGATTCCATCAAGCCCTACACGCTGGAAGAGACCTATGAAGTCCTGGAAGCCATTGATAACCGCGACTGGCCCGAACTCGCGGGTGAACTCGGAGACTTGCTGCTGCAAGTACTCTTCTACGCCGAAATGGCCAAGGAACAATCTTCATTTTCCATCGACGACGTGCTCGACCGGCTCTCCACGAAGCTCGTGAACCGTCATCCTCATGTGTTCGGCGACGTGAAGGCCGAGACCTCCGCCGAGGTCAAACGCAATTGGGAGGCGCTCAAGGTCGAAGAGAGGAAGAAGCGGCAAACCAGCAGCAAGGAAGGAGATACCGGAGCAAAACCAGACCAGCACTCTATCCTCGCCGGGGTCTCTTCCACCATGCCTTCCCTTCTCGAGGCCTACAAACTCAGTTCTCGGGCGGCGCAGGCCGGCTTCGACTGGCCGAACGTTGAAGGTCTGTTCGACAAGCTCAACGAAGAAACCGACGAACTCCGCGAGCAGCTCAAGCAATTCCCCGCGCCTGGGCCCCGCCCCCAGGGTCGTGGTGTGGCTGGATCCGGACGAACCACCGTCCCCGAAGGCCTCCACGCCCGGCTGGAAGATGAGGTCGGCGACATGTTTTTCGTCCTCGTGAACATTGCGCGCTACCTCTCGCTCGATCCCGAGTCTGCTCTGCGCAAAACCAACCGCAAGTTCAAGCGACGCTTTCAGTGGATGGAAAACCGCCTCCACGAATCCGGCCGCTCCGCCGACGAAGCTTCCATGGAAGAGCTGGAGTCTTTGTGGCAACAGGCGAAAGCTCAGGAGAGACCGGAGAACCCAGCCGAGGAGCAGCCAGCATGATTGCCGATTCCGTCACGCTCCGCCGCTGCCACAGCATCGAGGAGTTCCGCGCCTGTGTCGCGCTGCAGAAAGAAGTCTGGAATTTCAGCGATGCGGAACTGGTGCCGTTGCGCATGTTTGTGGTCGCCGACAAGGTTGGGGGCCAGGTCATGGGCGCATTCGACGGGAAAGAGATGATTGGTTTCGCGCTCTCTGTCCCCGGCACGCGCACCGGTCACGTCTACCTGCACTCGCACATGCTGGCCGTGCGCAAAGATCATCGCAACGGGGGCCTCGGCCGCCGCTTAAAACTCCTGCAGCGTGAAGACGCGCTCGCCCGTGGAATCGAATTGATCGAGTGGACGTTCGACCCTCTCGAAATCAAGAATGCCTACCTCAATCTCGAGAAACTGGGCGCCATCGCGCGCCGCTATAACATCAACCAGTACGGCATCACCTCCTCGCCGCTGCAGGGAGGCTTGCCGAGCGATCGCCTGATCGCCGAGTGGTGGCTGAAGTCGAAGCGGGTCGAGACCCTCCTGGCCACGGGAAAAAATCCACCCGTCGCCAGTGAATCCGGCATCGAAGTACCGGCACAGATCTACGAATGGAAAGCCGCGCCCGAAACTCGCCGCCAAGCCCAGCAGCTGCAGGAGCGCAATCGCGAGCAGTTTCTGCGGGCCTTCTCCCATGGCCTGGCAGTGCTGGGATATGAGCGTGATCCCGAAGGTAACGGCAAGTTCCTACTGGGGCACTGGGATGAGAAATGGTCGTATGCATCGGAAGCTTGATTCACCACGGAGACACGAAAGCACAGGGACGGGAGACGCGTGGCAGCACCCATGACGGACAAGCATTCTCGTTCAAGGTTTATTCTCACAAAGAGTTTCTCCGCGTCTCCGTGCCTCGGTGGTGAATAGAGTTCTTTCTCCAACATGAAAATCGAAGCCATCACGCTCCGCGAAATCCACATGCCGCTCGTCCACTTCTTCGAGACGAGTTTTGGCCGTACCTACAGCCGTCGCATTCTTCTGATCACCGTCCACAGCGAGGGCGTCGACGGTTGGGGCGAAAGTGTGGTCGGAGAAGATCCCTTCTACAGCAGCGAATGGATTGAGACCGCCTGGCCAACCTTGACCCAGTATCTAATTCCCGCGCTTCTGGGACAGCGCATCGAATCCGCCCGCGAGTGCCCGGCATTGTTCGCAAAGGTGCGCGCCCACCGCATGGCCAAGGCCGCGCTCGAAAACGCCCTCTGGGACGCGGAAGCCGCGCAGAAGCAAATCCCCCTGTGGAAGTTGCTGGGCGGCACCCGCCGGGAAATTCCCTGCGGCGTTTCCATCGGAATTCAGGACTCGGTCGAGCAACTGCTGGAAAAAATCCAGATCGAACTGGCCGCTGGCTACCGCCGCATCAAGATCAAGGTGAAGCCCGGTTGGGATGTGAACGTGCTCGAACGCATACGCTCGCGCTGGGCCGACATCACGCTCAGTTGCGACGCCAATTCCTCCTACACGCTCGACCAGGTCGAACACCTGCGCAAGTTCGACCAGTTCAATCTGCTGATGATCGAGCAGCCTCTGTGGAACGACGACATCTACTATCACGCACGCCTGCAGAAACAGCTGCGCACTTCGATTTGCCTGGATGAATCCATTGTCAGCGTCCGCAGCGCCGCCTTCGCCGTCGAAACCAGCGCCTGCCGGATCATCAACGTCAAGGTGGGCCGCGTCGGTGGCTTCTCCGAAGCTCTCAAGATCCACGACCTCTGCCAGGTGCACAACATTCCCGTCTGGTGTGGCGGGATGCTGGAAACTGGCATCGGGCGCGCCCAGAACATTGCTCTCTCTACTCTGGAAAACTTCAGCCTCCCCGGCGATGTTTCCGCATCAAAGCGCTACTGGAAGGAAGACATCATCGACCCGGAAGTGGAAGTCTCGCCCCAGGGTATGATCGGAATCAGCGACCGATCGGGCACGGGTTATCGCGTCAAACCGGACCTGATTGAGAAGCTGACCGTGCGCAAAGAAACGCTGCGAGTATGAGTCCGGGGCGACGGCACATCGCTGCCACCGTGCCCTGGTCTAGGACACCTGCCCAATGTCTCTGCGACCTTGTTCTGACTCCTATACACAGAATTTAAACTCCTCATTCTCGCGCGACGGGACCAGCCAATCCGCCGCATCCAGCAGCGCCTTCTTCGACGCTGTCGGCGCGACATAAACAAGGTAAGCCGCTCTTGGATGCTCCTCTAAGGACAAACGAATGTTGCGAAGCAAGTTGATCAGGATGGGGTCCTCGCATGGATCAAAGAAAAAGAATACCGAGGGTTCCTTAGGCATAGCGAACTCGAGGAAGTCCAAGCATGCCGACTCTACGGAATCACATGCCGGGTGACGATCCATATATTTTCGAATATTGTGTTGCGCAACAAGATGAAGTTCCCGCGAAAACTCGACCCCCACGATTCGTTTGAACCGATACTTGGAGGCCAACAAAAGAGCTCTTCCCTTCCCCGAACCGAAGTCGATGAACACGAAGTCTTCGAACCGGTTGTCGATGCTTGAAAGAACGGCATGAAACCTGACTGGGTCGATCGGAGCGTAGTTCCTGCCATAGATCCAGTTTGCACTCGGGATATCCAAGTCGCTCAGGTGGGTCCAGCCATCGATCTCGCCGTCGGTCTCGACGTCATAGTCGCGGTCGAAATCGCTGCGCCCAGCGCCGGCGTTCTGCTTCCTCGCTGTTCGACATTCTTGAAAGAGGTGGATCGGAAGGAGGATGCCCCGCCGCAAGCTGACAAGCAGGCCGCGCTGTTCGAGAGACCTCCGAATTCGAGGTACAACTGTTTTCAGGACCCGAGGCATGACCTGATTCCCGCAGACGACTCGGAAGTGTTCTATCTCCGAATCGCGAACGACTCGGACGCTACTGCTGGATCTTCTCCATCCCCACAGGTTCTGGCGCGCGACTATGCGCAATCCGCTCCTGTTCGGCCACGAGCATATTTACCCCTTGCGCAAACGTCAGATTGTCTGGCACGCGCCGGAAGTCACTTAAAACTTCGTCCGACGTGATGCTGAGGGTCTTGAACAGCAGGATCTTGCCCGTGATGCTCAAGCTCAACTCAGTGACGCCCCATGCCCCGTCGCCCAAGCCCAGGTCGGCCTGCTGCACCCGGAAGTGGCCGCCCTTATTGAGATGACCGATGATCCCCCATCCGAAGTTGACGTCTCGGAACAGCGTGCCGTCGATGCTGGCAATGCGCCGCACGTCCGTGTCAATCAGCAACTCGCCTTGCATGCCCTCCAGGACCTGTTCCACGCGTGACGGTGGCGAGTAACCCGGATTGGGCGTGAATTTCAGCTTCACCAACTGGCCTCGAGCTTTGCCCGGTCCTGGGGAGCTGCTCTCGGTGCCGGCGTACTCGTACTGGAACGCGTCTGGCAGTGCCTTTACGATACGCAGAGTTCGCTCTTCATCTTCCATCTCGCGCGTGTGTTTCCTGCGTAGTTGTTCGGGATCGCCCACCAGCCACTCCAGGTGGTCCGTTTGTGCTTTCTGTTGCTGCGCATTCAGTGGCTCACTATTGATAGCGATGAGCACCGCCGCCAGGGCCTCTGTCGTTTCCAGGTAGATTCGGGTTTGTGCGCCCTTCGGAGTTTTTTTGTAGGAGCGAAACATGTGCTTCGCCTTGGTGTCGTTCGCCGCCGCTACTTCGTTCGCTACCGTAAGCCGCACCAGTTCGCCGGCAGACATCTCGGCGGGGTTCGAGACCTGGGCCGAGAGCGTCATTGTGGCGGCGACCAAAGCCACTACCGCACCTATGCTCAATAGCAAGGCTGAAACCGATTTGGGCGCCCCGCAATCCATCCTGCTTTTAGTGTAGCAATCCGCACACAGGGTTGCAGGGCACTTTCCTGCCAGACACGGGGCAAGAGGTTGCCTCAGCAACGGCTTCGGCCCTGTGGGTGTTTCGGCTCTCCCCCTCTCTCCCCCTGACCTCGCTTGCCGCACGCTCTCTTAGTTGGGTATAGTCGAGAGAAGCGACGCGGCCGTCCGGTACCTGCCATTCCCAGTTATCTTGGTAGTGCAGTATCCCGCTTCCTTAAGGAGATCATCCATGAGTGCTCCGTTGTCGGCAGATTTGGCGCAGATTGGCAAATCCGTGGTCATCAAAGGCGAATTGTCGGGCAGCGAAGACCTTTACGTTGACGGTCAAGTCGAAGGCAGCATCGCCCTCAAAAACCACAGTTTGACCGTCGGTCCCAATGGACAGGTCAAGGCCACGGTCGACGCCAAGGGCGTTGTCGTGCAAGGCAAACTTGAAGGCAACGTGATGGCCAGCGACCGCGTCGAATTACGCAAGTCCGCCGTCGTCACCGGCGACATTTCCACCCAGCGGATTTCCATCGAGGAAGGCGCCTACCTGAAAGGCAAGGTTGACATTCAGGGCAGGGCCGAAAAGGCCGCAGGAAAGTAACTCTGCGGGCGACGCATCCTGAGTTAAAGTGTTGGTTTAGATATCGATTTGAATCATAGGTAACAGTCGTCCGGGCAAGGCGACCGTAAGTCTGATGGCATCAGTCACCCAGAACTTCATGAAGCTCTTTCGCGGCTCAACGGGCGGGACAGAGGCGGCCACCGCCCACGCTGCTCAAAAACTTACCCGCCGTTCCAGCGGGCTCGGCGAACTCTCGCGCGTGTGGGACTCCGAGAGTCCACTCTGCGTCCTCGATCTCGGTTCTACTTCTCCTTCCAACATCCGCTTCTTCACCGAGCACCGCCACAAGATTTACAGTGAAGATCTTCTGGTAGCGTCCACCGATCCGAACCTGATCACGAAAGATGAAGCGGGCAGCGTAGTCCTCGACAGCCGACGGTTTCTGGCCGACAACCTGGTGTATCCCGCCGCACATTTCGACGTCGTGCTGTGCTGGAACCTCCCGGACTATCTCGACGAGAGCCTGGTGCGGCCGGTCATGGGACGACTGTGGTCCGTGCTGAAGCCGGGCGGCATGCTGCTTGCGTTTTTCCATACGAAAGACGCAGGGCCCGATTCTCCCTGCTACCGCTTCCACATTGTCGGAAAAGATACGCTGGAAATGCAGCCTATCGTGCTGCGCCGGGAAACGCGCCGCGGACCCACCGGGGCCATCCACACGGCCATCAGCGACGGCTTCCGCCTGCAGCGCGTCTTCAACAACCGTCACATCGAAACTCTGTTCCGTGACTTCGCCTCTATCAAATTCTTCCTGGCCCGCGACAATGTCAGAGAAGTCCTAGTAGTGCGCTGAAATTTATGTGAGATTGATGCGGGGAGAGCCGCCTCGGCGTCCGTCGAAGCCGAGGTCGACCGGGAATCTCTACGCAGCCCACTCGTCGCAGCACTTATTGGTCTTCCACGCAATCACTCCCATGCGAAACAGGAAATGTCGTGAAATCTCAACCCGCACCGCAGGCTCCAAGCTCGACGAAAGAATCCCTTTTACCTCGTCGGGAACATAAGCTCTCCGCACCGACGTCAATCCATCCACTCGCGACACATAACTGCGCATCAGAGGAAATCCCGCATACACCAGTGCAAGGTGCACAGGATGTCGAATCAAATCGTTGACTAAAACAGCGCAGCGGCTCACGCGGAGCGCCTCGCCGACAAACCGTGGCAGTTCGGCCGGTTCCAGGTGATGCGCAAACAGGCTGCAACTCACCAGATCGAAACTGCAATCCTGAAACGGTAGGGAGAGTGCATCCGCGACCACAGCCCGATTTCCCGGTTGCAAGTGCGACGGCACGCGATCAAGGTCGGTCACGTCCAACGTGATTCCCTTGTGCGCCAACTGCTGCCCCGCAATCCTGGGCACTGCACCTAGTCCTGCAGCCACTTCCAGTAGGGAGAATCTTTTTTGTTCGGTCGCGGAGGCAACGCGTTCAATCATCCGGCGAGTGGTGGCGACGCCGCCGAACCAGCGGTTAATGCGGCACATATCCCGCAGAGAAGCTTCCACCTCGACCGGCGGACACGCGTCCGAATCGAGGATCTCCTGAGTATTAACCCGCTGCATGGTGAGCATCGCCCCGAAGAGTGTAGACGACCTTGTTCGCAGTAGTTGTCAAGAATAAGGTAACGGCTGGCCCGGTGTGACGAACAAGCCCCATCGAGGTTCACTCGACGGACAGCCGCGGGCGGCTATCCCCACATGACTCCCGCCGCACGCTCAGACTTCGGCCAGTTCTTCTTCGAGCAATTGCTTGTTATACAGGTCGCTGTAGTAGCCGTTCAAGGCCAACAGTTCGTCGTGGGTGCCGAGTTCCACGATGCGTCCGCCGTGGAGCACGGCGATGCGGTCGGCGTTGCGCACAGTGGAGACACGGTGAGAAATGAAGATCGTGGTGCGGCCGCGCATGACGTCGCGCAGGTGGTTGAGTATCTTGTCTTCGGTGTGGGTGTCGACGCTCGAGAGCGCATCGTCCAGAATCAGAATCTTGGGATTGCGAATCAGCGCGCGGGCAATGGCCGTGCGTTGCTTCTGTCCGCCCGATAGCGTGATCCCTCGCTCTCCCACCATCGTATCGTAGCGCTCGGGAAAACTTTCGATGTCGGTTGCAATGTTCGCCGCATCTGCAGCATCGTGAATCTGCTGATCGGTGGCAGAATCCACTCCCAGCGCGATGTTCTCGCGAATGCGGTCACTGAACAGGAAAGTTTCCTGCGGCACGAATCCAATATTCCTGCGCAGCGATGCCAACAGATACTCGCGAACCGGCCGTCCATCGATCAGTACCATGCCCGGCTCGGCATCATAGATGCGCGGGATCAGGCTCACTAGAGTTGTCTTCCCCGACCCGGTGGGCCCGACAATCGCCAGGCTGCTGCCTGCAGGCACCCGCAGGTTGACGTCGTGCAGAACCGGCTTCCCCTGATAGCTGAAGTTGAGTCCGCGGAACTCGATCTCCCCTTCGATCTCACGGTCTTGCGCTCCGGGCGCGTCCTGGATCTCAGGCTTCTCTTGCATGATTTCGTTGATCCGGATCAATGAAGCCGTGCCCCGCTGAAAAATATTGATGACCCACCCCAGAGCGATGATCGGCCAAGTCAGCTGCATCATATACGTGCTGAATGACACAAACTGACCGACGCTCATGGAGCCGGAAAGAGACAGGGTGGTCGTGATTCCAGGATGCGAACTTCCGAGATTGGTAACCAGCGTCACACGCGAAAGACCGTGGATGACCTCGCTTCCCCCAAGCCACAACACCAGCACCACGGCACAGCCCAGCATCAGTTCCAACGTAGGCCATAGCATCCCCATGAGCCGTACCAGTCGCAAGCTGCGGCGGATGTATTCCCTGTTCTCGGTTTCGAAGGCCCGAATCTCGGCGTCTTCCTGCACGTAGGCCCGGATCAGACGCGCGCCCGAGAAGTTCTCCTGCGCCCGCGCGGAAATGTCGGAGAACATAGCCTGAATTCTTTCGAAGCGATCGTGTATGCGCCGCCCGAAAGTCTGAATTACCACGCTCACCGCCGGCAGCGGCAGAAAGGTATAGAGCGTCAGCCACGGACTGATGGAGATCATGAACGCCAGCGCACCCGCGGTGTAGACAATGGTATTGGCCGAATACATGATCGCGGGGCCCAGCAACATGCGGACCGCGTTCAGGTCGTTGGTAGCCCGTGCCATAATGTCGCCGGTGCGGTGACGCTGATAGTAGGAGTAGGAAAGGTCTTCCAGTCGGGCAAACAGATCGTTGCGCAGGTCGAACTCGATATCCCGCGACACGCCGATCACGATCCAGCGCGTCAGAAACTGGAATATCCCCTTGCTCACTGCGATAGCCACCAGCACTCCGGCGTAGAGCAACAGCTTGTGGCGGGTCACACCCGCATGCAGATCGTCAGCCGCCTTGCCCAGCACCAGGGGAAACAGGATCCAGATGCCATTGGTGAGAAAAACGCAGAGCGTCCCCGCGGCGTAGCCCCAGCGGTAGCGTTTCAGATACGGAAGCAGTGGGCGCAGACTCTTCGGCAGCATGCAATCCAGTAGATGAAATTCTAGCAGGCGGGGTGCAGATTCCGGATCTCTGCCGATTGCCTAGGGTAGGTGGGGACAGCCGCCCTCGGCTGTCTGGCCGGGAGCAGCCCGGCTACCAGGGGCGCTACTTTCGTTGGCCGGTTCGAGACGCGCCTTCGTGGGAAGCAACTCGCGGCCGAAGGCCGCCAGGCTGACGGCGGCGACTACCACGATCCATGCAGCGAAGAACAGCGAACCGGCGTCGAACAGAAGCGAGTCACTCATCATGAGTCTTGCTCCGCGGCGCGAGGCGTTTGGAGGCACCCGCCTCGCGCCCTCAACAACGAACCCTCCCAGGAGAGTTCGACTTCACAACTTACTGTTCCGGAGGGGCAACCGGCGCCTGGTTCATCTGTTTCTGCATGCGGGCTTGGTGATCGACTTCCATCTGCCTCACCTTGGCCTGCTGGTCTGCGGTCAGCAACTGGTACATCTGGTTGTGAACGCGCGTCTGCGTCACCGTCAGTTCGACCTCGATTTGAGCCTTCTGTGCAGCCAAGGTCCGTACTTTGGCTTCGTCGTAGGGTCCCTCCACATACTGCCGAAGTTGCTGATCGATCAGGTGTTGCTGCTGCATGAGCGGCTTCATGGCGGGATGCTCTTTCTGCATAATGGTCTTCATCTGTGCCTTCTGGTCATCGGTCAGGTTGAGAGACCGGGCAAAGAATCCCATCCCGTGGCCTTCCATGCCGAACCCGTGGCCGTGCATGGGCGGCGGAGGCGGAGCATCCGAGGCAGTCTGCGACTTGGCTATGACACTGCCCAGCAAAACCGCCATGGCGGCAACCAACAAGCGATGACGAATCGATTTCATGTGTAACTCCTAAAGGTTTTCCGGAATCCCGGGCTCTGCGTACACTGATAGGAACACGGATCAGGGAGAAAAGGCGGTAAAAAGACGGTCAACCAGAGTAAAGTTTTGTCAAAGATCCGGGAAAGCCGGCAAATGGCTCCCGGGCATGGGTTTGACAATTCTTTACCGCGATCCTTTCTCTAGATGGTGCACAATAGTGGCAGCGATGGAACGGATTCTGGTTATCGACGACGACGTGGAACTCTGCCACCTCGTGGGGGAGTATCTGCGAGCGGAGGGTTTCACCATTGAATGCGTGCATGACGGCGAGAGTGGCCTGAAGAAGGCGACGGCAGGCGACTATCTGCTCGCAGTGCTCGATGTCATGCTTCCGGGCATCAACGGATTTGAAGTGCTGCGCAGGATTCGAGCGACTTCGCGGCTGCCGGTGCTGCTGCTCACGGCCCGGGGCGAGGATGTGGACCGGATCGTGGGCTTGGAGATCGGAGCCGACGACTATCTCCCGAAGCCGTTCAATCCACGCGAACTGGTGGCGCGCATCCGCGCTGTGTTGCGGCGCACGCGAGCAGACGGTAGCGGTTCGGCGTCGGCTCCTGATGTGGTGAGCGTGGGCGATGTGGAACTGGATCCCGCGACGCGGACGGTGCGTCTGGAAGGCAAGCCGGTAGATCTGACCTCCGTCGAGTTCAATCTACTCGAAGTACTCTTACGCGAAGCCGGGCGCGTCGTGCCGCGCGAACGGCTGGTCAATGCAGTGCTGAGCCGCAAGTTTTCGCCCTTCGACCGCAGCATCGACATGCATGTCAGCAAGGTGCGCAAAAAGTTGGGCGACACGGACAGCGACGAACACATCAAGACCGTGCGTGGTGTCGGCTACATTTTCGCGCGCCCGCGAGAAAAGGCTAAAGTTTAGTTTGGGATAGAAGCCTCAACCCGTGAGGTCTAAACGGTTTGGAGAGAACAAGATTTTCGGGCGGCACGCAGCTTTCAAGCTGAAGAGTTGAAAGCAAGCTGAAGACTCCCCTATGAAAAGCCTGTTTCTGCGAATCTTTCTTTCGTTCTGGATGGCGCAAGCCCTGTTCGTGGTGCTCGCCATCCTGGTTACGGTAGCGTTCCGTCCTCGCACCTCAACCTGGGAAGGTCTGCGCACCACCGTCCTGAACGACGCGGTCAACGCTTACGAAGAAGGCGGCGAACCTGCCCTGCGGCAGTACATGGAGAGTGTGGAGGCGTCACAGCACCTTCGGGCCTATCTGTTTGACGAGCGGGGGAATGAAGTTTCGCATCGCGGTGCGCCGGACTGGGCCATGCGCGTGGCGGCCGGCGGACCGCGCGGACCGCGCGACGGATTCATTATTCCCGCTCCTCCCGTGCAGCGAGACTCGCGCGCTTCGTCCGACGGCAAGCACCGCTACACCCTTGTACTGGGCATGCCCCCGGGTCCAAGGGTGTTTTTTGGCCCGCGTGGCTTGCCGATTCCGGGGCTGATCATCGCCATCATCTCTTCCGGCCTGGTCTGTTATTTCCTGTCGTGGTATCTGACCAAGCCGATCGTGCGCCTACGCGCCGCGACGCGACAACTGGCGGCGGGCGATCTGACAGCGCGGAGCGGCGCTCCGGCCAGCAAGAGGCGCGACGAAGTGGCGAGCTTGATGCGCGACTTTGACGCCATGGCGGAGCGCCTCGAACTCCTCGTGAAGGCTCAGTCCCGCCTGCTGAACGATATTTCGCATGAGTTGCGATCCCCTCTGGCTCGACTCAATGTCGCACTGGGCCTCGCGCGCCAGCGCACCGGGGTCGAGGGCGCCGATATGCTGGATCGTATTGAACTCGAAGCCAGCCGGCTCAACGAACTGATTGGCAGGATTCTGACCCTAGCCCGCCTGGAAGACGGGGAACAGCGTGTGCCGCAAACCCCGGTGCCCCTGGACGAGTTGGTGGCGAACATTGCCGAAGATGCGGAGTTTGAAGCGCAGGAGCGCCACTGCCACGTGCACACCGTCATCCCAGAAGGGGATTGGGGCGTACGCGGCAACGATTCCCTGCTGCACAGCGCGGTCGAGAACGTAGTCCGCAACGCCATCCGCTACACCCAGGAAGCAACGTCAGTCGAGATCGCTCTGTCTCAGGACCGGACTAACAGAGCTGAGGCCGTCCTCCGGGTCAGCGACTCGGGGCCTGGCGTTCCGGCCGCTGCTCTGGAAAAATTGTTTCAGCCGTTCTATCGCCTCGATGACGCTCGCGGGCGCCTGACTGGCGGAGTGGGCTTGGGCTTGGCCATCACAGAGAGAGCCGTACGCTTCCACGGCGGCAAGGTTTCTGCTTCCAATCGTCCGGAGGGTGGGCTGATGGTGGAAATTCGTCTGCCGCTGATCTCGGGTGGACGGCGCAGTGAAGAAACAGTGGAACCGGTTTCATCGGCGCGGCAAAGTTAGACCGACCTCGGACCTCAGACGTTCGCTTGGAGTGACGCAAGTCTGACGTCTGCCCTCCAATCTCGTATACTTAGAACTGCTGGGGAAAGCGGGCAACTCCGTGGCGTTCCCAGGGTTCCAATAGCCGTTGTGGGAGTTTGCTCTTCCCGCGCTTTCCTGATACACAAATGGGTTGAGATTTTCCCGCGTTTTCCAGATTTCTGCACCCGGCTGGCGGGGCGCCGCCTGTGTGTGCACCCTTAAACCTCACATCAACAGGGAGATCAACGAGAGAATGTCGAAACGATTCGGGTGGCTGCTCGGGGTGGTGATTCTGGTTTCAATCGGAGTGCTGGTGGCGTGCGGGAGCAGCTATAAGGCTTCGTCCGATGGTCTCGTTCTCGTGGGCAGCCAGGGCTCCGGGTTGATCGAGACGTTCAGTTTCAGTCTGGGCAGTGGCCACGTTTCAGCGATCGGTAACCCGCCTTCCTCGACGGCCAGTTCGACATGCGTTCTGAACGGCTTGCCCTCATCGATTGTAGTGGACCCAGCCGGGGCCTATGCGTACGCCATCATCAACGCCAGTACGTTATGTTCAGGAAGCAAAACCGGCATCCTGGCGTTTAAGCTCAACTCCGACGGAACGACCGCTCCGGCCGGTACCCCGGTCTCGTTTGCCCAAGGATCGGTCATGATCCAGGGGACAGCTACCGAGGAGTTGGTGCCCGTAGTCCCGGGCGCGATGGTCGTGGACCCGGCTGGGAAGTTTCTATTCATCGCGGATCGGGCGACCACGGACTATCCCCTGCACAACCCGGGGCTTTACGTGCCTGGTTCGGTTTCGGTGTTTGCCATCGGGAACGGCGGAGGCGTGACGGAAGTGCCAGGCTCGCCTTTCTTCACCTCGGTTCCTGCTATCACTCTCGCTCAATCGGGTATCGATATCGTGGGCGTGGCGCCAACGCCCACCGTGTTCCCTCCCATCGGCCTCAATGGAGTGCAGAATGCCGTGTGTTCGGCGCCCGGTATCAACCCTCCCACTTCTCAGTTTTTGTATGCCGTCGATGGGTTGGGAGATCAGGTTTTTCAGTTCCAGGTCGACACCTCGTCGGGCGTGCTAACCCCTCAGTTGGGAGAGCCCCCGGTGTCGACAGATCAGACTCCAGTCGGCGTCGCCGTGGATCCTTGCAACCGATTCGTCTATGTGAGTAATAGCCTCACGAGCAAAATCAGCGCCTACACCATGTGCAACGGTTCTACGACTCAATCTGCCACCTGCCCAGCATTGCCCCAGGGCTGGCTCGTGCCGGTCGCAGGTTCGCCATTCAGCCTGGTGGGGAGCGTGACTGATCTAGGCCCGCTGGTGGTCGATCCCTTCGGCAACAACGTCTACGTTTTGGGCACGACCTCCAATACAGTCTCTTCGCTGAAGATCAGCCCGGTCTCGGGAAGCCTGGCGCCCGTCAGTCCGCCAACGGTGGCCACCGGTTTGCAGCCAACATCCATCGCGATTCGCGCCGACGACAACTGGCTTTTCGTGACCAACTTCAATGGGTTGCCTCCTTCCGTGTCGCAATACGCGATCACGCCAGCCACCGGGGCGCTCACGGTCCAGCAACCGATCCCCACGGACAACTACCCATGGGGCGTGGCGGTCAAATAACTTCGAGGCTCGCGGTGGGTGGCGTTGGGGTAATGGTTTAGAAGGGACTGTTTTTGGGTGGCCCAGCGCTTTCAGCGCTGCGATAAAACCTGTGGCTCCCTTGAGGGCTTAAGCCCCGATGTCCCTAGTCGCGAGCTAAGTCGGCACCTTCAAAATCAAATACCCCCCCACCAGCACAAAGATCAGGTCTGGCGACCAGGCAGCCAATGCCGGCGGCAATAAACTCTGATCCCCCAGGGCCTCGAAGAACCGGGTCACAACGATATACAGCACCGCGATTCCTACGGCCACAGCCACTCCCGTGATCGCTCCCTTTTTCCCGGGTGAGAGCGAGAACGGAATCGCCAGCACGGCCATGATCAACGTGATCAAGGGATACGACAGCTTTTTCTGCAGCTGAATGCGTAAGCGTACGACGTCAAATCCGCTCTGCTGCAGATCGCGGATGTAGCGTCGCAACTCTTCATAGTTCATCTCGCTGTACTGCTTGACTTCCTTCTTGAAATAGGACGGCGTCTCCGGCAGATCGGGGAACGTGGCCACATCGAACGGGCGATAGTTGGCGATGGCGGCCCCGTTGAGGGCACGGTCCCATCCTTGTTCATAGATCCAGCGATTCAGACTGTCGGCCCAGCGGGCGCGCTCGGCGTGGATGCGGCGCGTGATGGCGAAGCTGGCTCGATCCAGCTGAAACACAGTAACGTTGCCGAACTGGTCGCGATCGGGATCGAACAACTGGTAGTAGTAGATGTCGTTGTGTTGTCCAAAAATCCATTTGCGGTCCGGACGGAGATAGGTTTGCGGAGGTTTTCCCTTGATCTGGTTGTGCAGCGCTTCCTGACGCTTGTTGGTGTGGGGCAGGTAGAACTGGTCGGCAAAGAATATCCCGGCCGCCAACACGGCAGAGGCTACGATGACGGGGGAAACAATGCGGTAGATGCTGGTTCCCGCGGCCTTGATCGCCGTAATCTCGTTCGACCGTTGCATCAGGCCAAACGTCACCAGCACCGCCAGCAGCATGATCAGGGGAGCCACGTTGTAAAGCAGGTAGGGCGCGACGTTCAGCAAATACTCGGCGATCACCGCGGCTGGAACCTGGTTGCGCAGGATGTCTCCCAGCAACTCGAAGAGCGTGAAGACCGTCATCAGCACCAGAAACGTAGATAAGATCAGCCCCAGATAAACAAAAAAGTCGCGCAGGACATAGTCGTCGAGCAACGTCGGGAAACTGGCGCTGAATACGCGCCTCCGGGTGGAGGCGCGTTCAAAAGCGTTTTCGCGGCGGCCTCGGATGGCCGCAGTCTGCGATCCCGCCGGGTCCCTCTTCCACACCGCCCGGAAGGACGCCAGTTCAAGAGGGTGCTTCTCGGCCCGCGAGAATAGAAAAACTGCCAGGGCAAGAAACACCAGGTCGGCAAGCCACGCTCCGAACCACGGTGAGACCTTCCCCTGCCGGGCCAGCGAAACTCCGATGAGCGAGACCATGTAATAGGCAAACACCAGCAGGATGGTCAGCACAAATCCGCCGGACTTCCCGCTCTTTTTCGACGACAGGCCCAACGGAATTCCCACCAGTGCGAGCACCAGGCACGCAGTCGGCAACGCGAAACGCTTGTGGAAGGCAATGAGATACCAGCGCGCGGAAATTGCATCGACCCGGCCCGCCTTCTGCCAGAGCGCCCAGGTGTCCATCACGTCGGCGGGAAGCGACTCTTCGGGCTTGCTTTCGGTCGACGGCAGATCAAGCGGGATGTCCGTCTGCTCGAACGTCGAAATCTGGTAGTGACCGGCGTCATTGGGATCGGTCTCGTGCTCCGATCCATCAATCAGGTGCAGGTGCAGACGGTCCTGACCTTCGCTGACAACGATCCCTTCCTTGGCCAGCGTGATCTTGGGATTCGAGGCATCGCTCAAATTCGCCATGAACACGCCCTTCCAGACCGCCGCCCCCTGGGCGCTCTTTACGTCCTGCACGTACAGAACGATCTTGGGGAACCCTTCGTAAAAAACCCTGGGCTGGATTTCGAACGATACCTGCGAACCCTTGAGTCGGTCTTCGAGGTGCCCCAGCGCAGCCTGTGCCCGTGGCGCAATATAGAGGCCGTTGAACAATGCCACCAGCCAAGCCGCAATGACAAAAAGCGAGAGCGAGCGCAGGAAGCTCCACACGCCCATACCACTGGCACGCATGGCGGTGATCTCACTGTCGGCGGCAAGACGGCTCAGCCCGATCAGGATTCCGACCAGCACGCTCATGGGCACCGTGTAGGTCAGCGCGAGCGGGACAGTGAAGAAGAAAATCTCTGCCACGCTGGGTAAAGGAGCACTGGCCCGGACCACCAGTTCGAGAATGCGTCCCAGATCGCGGGTGAACAGGACAAAGGTGAAGATCGCCGCGCCGATCAGCGCGTGCGCGGTCACTTCGCGAAGAATGTAGCGGGTCAGAATCCGCATGAGAGGCGCTTAACGCGAGCATAGCACGGCGGGGATCGAAGCAGGATAGGACGTCCTGAGTGTGGTACGAATTCTAGCTGCACCACACCGGATTTCTTCGACCGCTAGACAACTTCGCTGAATAGACCGGCTTTGGGGCTCAGCCGTCTTGGGTGGCGCAACGCTTTTGGGTCGAGCGGCGGCCTTGGGCCGTCCAGGGGGTTCTTGGACAGAGTCGCGCCTTTGGGTGGCGCAGCGGTTTGAGCGCTGCGATAAAGCCCTTCTCTTCTTCGTTGCGGGGTTTAGCCCATGCGGGGCTTATGCTGAGTTTTTTCAGCAAACCTAGAAGCCGGGCTTTGCCCGGCTGGACAGCCGAGGGCGGCTGCCCCCCATCCCAGCCACCCCTCGAATCGGGTCTATCTTCGCTACTGCCCCGCCCCAGCTCCCGCCACCTTTTCCACCGACACATTACGCAGGAATTCCGCCGCGGCTTCCGGTAGCACCGTATTGATGAACATTCCCGACCCCAACTCAAATCCTGCCACGCGCGTCAGCCGAGGAATCACGCTGACATACCAGTGAAAATGCCGTGCCCCGGCATGCTCCGCCGGCCCGCTGCGAACTGTGAAGTTCAGGTCAGGATTCTCCAGCCCCACATAAATCTTGGCCAGCAGAGTCCGCAGCACGCGAGCCAGATCGGTTACTTCCATATCGGAGATGTCCCCAAAACTGGCCATGTGGCGCAGCGGGAAGATGTGTGTCGCAAACGGCGTCGCCGACGCGAACACTTCCATCGCCACAAATCGCTCGCTCTTGAGGACCACCCGCGTCTGGTCTTCCACTTCCCGCTCAACCATGTGGCAGAACATGCATTCCCCGGCGTCGTCATAGTGGCGCAGGGCCTCGAACAAACGGTGCCTCACCTGGCTCGGAATCACCGGCGTCGCAATCAACTGCGAATGTGGGTGCTGCAGGCTCGCGCCGGCATCCGCCCCGTGATTCTTGAAGATCGTGATGTGATTCACTCGGTGGTCCAGGCTCAGCGCGTGGTAGCGCTGTTTGTAGACGCGCAGGATGCTGGCCACATGCGCATCCGACAACAGCCCCATATAGCGGGAATGATCTGGACTGTCGATGATGACTTCGTGAAAGCCGAAGCCGTCGATGCGCCGCCGCAAGTGCTGCAGGCTGCGCGTCGGCTGCACATCGCTCGACAATGCGGCAAACTTGTTCGGGATCACGCGGACCGCCCGGGGCTCCCCGTTGACCGGCGTCCGCAACACCTCTGGCGGCGTCTTGCCTTCGTTGCCGGGACAAAACGGGCAGGTTTCAACAAACTCCGGGATCGGCTCCACGACCCGATGCGTCGCTAAATCCTCTGGCCGCTTGGCCCGTTCCGTTGCGATAATGACCCACTCCTTGGTAAAGAAGTTCTGGCGTAGCTCGGGCATGTGAATCCCTCCAACTTGCCCTATCGGCAAGTTGATGGATTTCTGCAGTGCCCCACGACCCCACGGTCCGCCGAACAGGAAGGAAATCCTCGGTTGCCCCATTTTTGCCGCGTCCTTTGCGGCAAAAGTGGGGATTTTCGACAGAGCGGAGGTAGTCCTCCTTTCGCTACTTGCGAACCGCGCCGCTTGCATTGGAAGCTGGTGTTGTCAATCCGATCCCGAGCCATTTGAGGGGCGGGAGAATCTGCTTTCCTCGACTGTTATAGAATTCCAAGTATTCTATGAACCGCAAAATTCCTATCGGGATCCTGGGCGCCACGGGCGTCGTCGGCCAAAGATTCATCCAGATGCTGGAGCACCATCCCTGGTTCGAAGTGGCCTGGCTGGCCGCTTCCGACCGTTCCGAAGGCAAGGTCTACGCTGAGGCCGCGCGCTGGCGACTTAAGACGCCTATTCCGACCGCGGTCGCTGCCATGGCTGTCTCTCCGGCCACTCCCCAGGGTGCGCCCAAGATTATTTTCGCCGCTCTGGATGCCTCAATCGCCGCTGAACTCGAACCCCGTTTTGCCGACGCAGGCTGTGCCGTGGTGTCCAACTCGAGTGCACTGCGCATGCAGGAAAACGTACCCCTGGTCATCCCTGAGGTGAACGCTGGACACATCAAGCTCATTGACGTTCAGTCCTGGCGCAAGAAATCCGGCGGCTACGTCGTCACCAACCCCAACTGCTCCGCCATCGGCCTCGTCCTGGCACTCGCGCCTCTGCACCAGCAGTTCGGTCTCGAAAGTGTGATGGCGGTCACCATGCAGGCCGTCAGCGGCGCGGGGTATCCCGGCGTGGCCTCGCTCGACATCCTGGGTAATGTCATCCCCTACATTCGCAACGAAGAAGAAAAGATGGAAGAGGAAACGAAAAAGCTCCTCGGCCAACTCAACGGCTCGAAAGTCATTCCCGGTGCCTTCGCCATGAGCGCGCAATGCAACCGCGTCGCGGTCGAAGACGGACACACCGAATCGATTTCCATCCGCCTGAAGAAGAAAGCCAAGCCGCAGGAAATCATCGCCGCCTGGAATGGCTATCGCGCCGAGCCTCAGGAGTTGAAATTGCCCAGCGCTCCCGAGCGTCCGGTCGTCTACCTCGAGGCCGCCGATCGGCCACAGCCCCGCTTCGACGTCGACATTGGCGCCGGCATGACGACCGCCGTCGGACGCCTTCGCCCCTGCGGTGTGCTCGACTGGAAATTTACCGTCCTCTCGCACAACACCATCCGCGGAGCCGCCGGGGCGGCCGTGCTCAACGCGGAGCTCCTAAAGGCCAAGGGCTACCTCGGATGAAGAGCAGCGGCGCCGAAAATGTAGCGCCGCCGTCCCTTCGGCGGGCTCAGGGCAGGCTCCGGCGGCTGTCGTGGGCGCGTCTCGCGCGCGCAGCCTGCAGTGCCCATCCGCGTCATTTTTCCAACGCAAGGAAGTCCCCCCGATGATCGTCATGAAGTTCGGTGGCACTTCCGTCGAAGACGCCATAGCCATCGACCGCGTCGCCTCGATCGTCCAAGGACGCCTGCCGCAAAAGCCCGTTGTGGTGGTCAGCGCCATGGCCAAGGTCACCGACACCCTGCTGACCATGGCCAAAGCCGCCGGCGCCGGCGAGCGCAAGACCGCCCTCAAGCTCTGCCGGTCGCTCCAGGAACGCCACTACAACACCGCCAGCGAACTCCTGGGTACCGCGCTGTTCACCGAATTTCATTCGGAACTCGGCTCGGAGTTTGAGGCTCTCGACGAACTCCTGCGCGGCATTTCCGCCGTCGGCGAAATCACGCCCCGCACCACCGACCACGTCGCCGCCTTTGGCGAAATGCTCTCCAGCAAAATTGTCGCCGCCGCTTTTGCCGCCCGTGGACTCAAGGGTGCCCACGTCGACTCCCGCGACGTGCTGGTCACCGACAGCGCGTTCATGCAGGCCGTCCCGCAATATGAAGAAACCAACACCAAGCTGCAGGAAAAAGTCCAACCACTTTTGCAAGATGGCCAAGTGCCGGTTATGGGCGGCTTCATCGGCGCCAACCTCGCCGGCATCACCACCACGATTGGACGGGGCGGCTCCGATTTTTCCGCCGCCATTTTCGGCGCTGCCCTGGGCGCCGACCGCATCGAGATCTGGACCGATGTGGACGGCATCCTCACCACCGATCCCCGAATTTGTCCCGAGGCGCGCCGCATCAAAGTCATCAGCTTCGACGAAGCCGCCGAGTTGGCCTACTTCGGCGCGAAAGTCCTGCACCCCGCAACGGTGCTCCCGGCCATCCAGAAAAATATTCCCGTCTACGTCTTGAACTCGCGCAACCCGTCGTGCGAAGGTACGCGCATCACCACCCGCGCCCCGCAAGGTAAGAACATCTTCAAAGCCATCGCCGCCAAAAAACGGATCACCATCGTCGACGTAGCCGCCCCACGCATGCTGCTGGCCCACGGATTCCTGCGTTCGATCTTTGAAGCCTTCGACCGCCACAAGGTTTCCATTGACGTGGTCTCGACCTCGGAAGTCAGCGTCTCTCTGACCGTCGACTCAAATCAGGCAATCCCCGCGCTTGCGGCCGACCTTGCCAAGTTGGCCGACGTAAAATACGAGGGGCGCAAAGCCATCGTGTGCCTGGTCGGCGAGAACCTCCGCGACACGCCCGGCATCGCCGCCTTGGTCTTTCGCGAGCTGGCCGACAAGAAGATTCGCATGATCTCCCAGGGCGCTTCCGAAATTAATCTGACATTCGTGATCGAAGAAGACGAAGTCCCCGACGTAATCCAGCGCCTGCACAAGACATTTTTCTCGGAACTGGACCCCGAAGTCTTCGCCTAGGCAGCACGCGTAGCGGCGGACGCATTCCTCCGCCCGCAGGAATTCAACTTAAGAGGCGGCCGCCCCGGACGAATGCGTCCCGGGCTACGTGATCCATCTCTCCACGGAGAGCAACCGAAGCGACCCCGGCTGAGGTAATCTGTGTGCAGTCGATCTGACGAAGATGAATCTTCTGGTCTTAGGCCGCGGAAAAACGGGATCGCTGGTGGCGGAATTCGCCGCCGAGCGCAAACACCACGTCCGCGTAGCCGGCTCCAAGGAAAATGACGCCTGTGTCGCCCTCACACCAGAAGGCCTAAGAGACATCGACGCGGTAATCGACTTCACCACCCCGCAATGCGTCCTGGCCAACGTCGAAGCCTGCGTCAAGACCGGAAAGAACATGGTCGTCGGCACCACGGGCTGGTACAAAGACCTCGACCGTGTGCGCACACTGGTCGAACAACACAAAACCGGATTCGTCTACGGCGCAAACTTCTCCGTAGGCGTAAACCTCTTTTTCGATGTCACCCGCGCCGCAGCAGCAGCCCTGCGACACGATTACTCCGGCCAGATTTTCGAGCGCCACCACGCCGACAAAAAAGACGCCCCCTCCGGGACCGCGATCGCCATCCAGCACCTGATCCGCGAAACCAGCGGCCAAAACGAAGGTCTTGAGATCACATCCTTCCGCGAAGGCGACGTAGTCGGCCTGCACGAAGTCGTGCTCGAATCTCCCGCAGACCGAATCTACCTCTGCCACGACGCCAAGTCCCGTCGCGGCTTCGCCGAAGGCGCCGTCCGCGCCGCCGAGTGGCTAACCGGCAAAAAAGGTTTTCACGATTTCAAGGATGTGTGGCGAGACCTGTAACAACCAAAACGTGGGGACAGCCGCCCCTTCGGCAGGCTCAGGGCAGGCACTCGGCTGTCCGTCGAGCCAAGCTCGATGGTTTTTGAACTGTCCGCATTTTCCCTCCGCCCTCACTCGCGCTATCCTATTCCTATGCAACTCCGTGGTTGTGGCACCGCCCTCGTAACTCCCTTTCATCAGGATGGTTCTATCGACAACGCGGCCCTGCGCAACCTGGTCACATGGCAAGTCGAGTCCGGCATTGATTTTCTCGTGCCCTGCGGCACCACCGGCGAAACCCCCACTCTGACCCACGACGAATGGCTGCAAGTCATCGACACAACCGTCGAAGTCGCGGCCGGACGCGTCCCCATCGTCGCCGGCGCCACCTCCAACTCCACCCACGAAGCCGTCGAGAAGGCCAAAGAGATCGCAGCCCGCCCCGGTGTTAACGCGATCCTTACCGCCTCGCCCTACTACAACAAACCCACGCAGGAAGGCCAATACCGCCATTTCAAAGCGATCGCCGAAGCGGTCGGCGACAAGCCCGTCATCCTTTACAATGTGCCCGGCCGCACGGCTACAAACCTCGAGCCCCAAACTCTGGCGCGTCTCGCCGAGGTCCCCAACATCGTGGGCATCAAAGAAGCCAGCGGCAACATGACCCAGATTGCCGAAGCCATCAACTCCGTCCCCGAAGCATTCCTGGTTTTCTCCGGGGATGACGCCGTCACGCTTCCGGTGATCGCTCTCGGTGGCGTCGGGCTCATCTCCGTTGCCTCCAACGAGATTCCTCACGAAATGGCGTCGCTCACCCGGGCCGCTCTCGCCAACGACTGGACCACCGCGCGTGCCCTTAATCGCAAGTATCTCCCGCTGATGCAAGCCAACTTCATCGAGTCGAGCCCTCTGCCCGTGAAAGCGGTTCTCGCGATGATGGGCAAGGTCGAAGAAGTCTACCGCCTGCCTCTGCTGCCCATGCGCCGCGACACGCGCTCACGATTGCAAAGGGTCGCAATGGAAATTGGCTTAATCAGCAAGCCGGCTGCCCCCACCTCCGAAGCGGCCGACTTCTTCATCTACGAAAACTGGGCCGCCGGCCCCCGCAAAATTGTCCTGCACCGCGGATCCTGCGGGCAATGCAGCCACGGTAAAGGGCGCCCGGCTGGCCACGACGTGAACCACGCCCGTTGGCACGGCCCTTACGCCACGCTGCCCGAAGCCCGCGAGACCGCCCACGCCATGACCGGAGTCCTGATCCGCAGTGAGTGCAAGTGCGTGTAGAAACAATTGCTGATTTCTGATTGTTGATTTTCTCTTAGTGTCCCTTCGTGCCCGTCGTGGTTGAGGTGTGAGATTTTGACAAATCAGCGATTAACCATCAACAATCAACAATTCATGTCCTCGTTGAAATCCTCCATCGAGCGCCTCGCATCCCAAGGCGAAGTCGAGAACGATCCCGACGCGCGCAAAACCTTCCTCGAATTCCGCGACCAGCTCACCCAGGGCAAAATCCGCGCCGCCGAAAAGAAAGGCGCCCTCTGGACGGTCAACCCCTGGGTCAAGCAAGGCATTCTCCTCGGATTTCGTCTCGGAGAACTCGCCGACATGACCGCCGGCCTCTCCTTCGTCGACAAAGACACCTTCCCTGCGCGCCAGTTCTCGATCGCCGACCGCGTTCGCGTCGTGCCCGGCGGTTCCTCGGTGCGCACCGGAGCCTACGTCGCACCGTCGGTCATCTGCATGCCGCCCATGTTCATCAACGTTGGCGCCTATGTCGACGAAGGCACCATGATCGACTCGCACGCCTTGGTCGGTTCGTGCGCGCAGATCGGCAAGCGGGTCCATCTGAGCGCCGGCGCACAAGTTGGAGGAGTTCTCGAGCCCATCAACGCCGCCCCAGTGATCATCGAAGATGACGTGCTTGTGGGCGGGAATTGCGGGATTTACGAGGGCACACTGATCCACGCGCGCGCAGTGCTAGGCGCAGGAACAATCCTCACGCGCTCTACGCCTCTGTATGACCTAGTCCGCGGCGAAGTGTACCGCGCTACGCCCGACGCGCCGCTCGAAGTTCCGGAGAACGCCGTAGTCGTCCCCGGCTCGCGCGCCGTCAAGAAAGGCGCCGCCGCCGATTGGAATCTTTCCCTCTACACACCCGTCATCGTGAAGTACCGCGACGAGAAAACCGATCGCGGAATTGAGTTGGAAGATTGGCTGCGTTAATTTTCGCGATTGTTTTGACGCCAACTTGACCGAACTTGAAAAACTCGAGGTGTGGATGGCACGGATTGTCGTAGCGCCACGCGAACAGTGTGACTTATTACAGGCCGACAAGGGTGCTTACGTCAATGTGCTAACGCTCGCGACCAACGGAACAGAGTTTCGCACAAAGGTAGTCGCCGCAAGGAGCCACTACCAATTCGAGGTAGTGGACGTCGGGAATGTCTTTCCATTTTCGGATTCATCCAACGCTTCTGAAACCCTTAGGACCATCGCTGAGGAACTGGAGAAGTCGGGAAATCTAAAACACGTCCGTTTTGAAACCTTGCACAAGTTCCCCAGAGTCATGTGATCGGCGCTCGCGTCTAAACGAGGAGACCTTAGAAAACGACTACCCCCAACTTCCCCACCCCGTTCGACGTAACCTGAATCTGCGCCAGCTTCCGAATGACAGCATTCGCTTGCTCTAAAGCTGCGGCGCCGTAGGTGCTCGTAATCCCCACCACCGTGGTCCCCGCCACGCGCGCCGACTCAATTCCCGCCGGCGCATCCTCAATCACCAGACACTCCGCCGGACTCACCCCCAACCGCTCCGCCCCCTTCAAATACGGCTCCGGATGCGGCTTCCCATGCGTGACATCGTCGGAAGTGACCAGAACTTCGGGAACAGGCAAACCGCAATAACGCAGCCGATTCGTGGCCAGCAATCTCGAACCTGACGTGACCACGCCCCAACGCCCCTCGGGAAGCGAGCGCAGCAACTCCGCCGCGCCGGGCATCACCACCACGCCCTGCTGGTCGTGCGCCTCATGATTCTCAATTTCGCCGGCTTCGGCGTCGGCATCCAGATGCGGCGCCACACGCTTGATGACCTCAACCGTCCGCACGCCGTGAGCAATCGCCATGATGGCATCCCCATCCACGCCCTTGCGCGCAGCCCACTCGCGCCACTCACGGTCGACCGCACGCGTCGAGTCCGCCAGAACTCCGTCCAGGTCAAAAAGGATGGCTGAGCAAGAAAAGGTAGGCATCTATCAATATTTAACCACAGCCGCGGCAAGTATCACCGAGTAGCAACAACTAACCTGTCGTCCGGAGTGAAGCGAAGGATGACAAAGCTAATGATGACAAAGAATGTTGACCGCGGCAGTGGTTACCCTCGCGGTGGAAAGCTCAACTGGTTCTGGCTGGTCAATGCCCCGTGCTGCGCCCGCTGCCGCAGTGACAAGTGCCGTTGCCTGAAGTGCGTCTTCGCCCGCTCTCCCCACGCCTTCACGAACCAGTAATTCAATCCCGCCCCAATCGCCGCACTGGCCAGTGGAATCACGCGTCCGGCCCATTTCTCCACGACTTCCGCGCTGGCCTTCGCCGCCATCCTCTGGATCACGCGCGGCACGAATTTGTTGACGACTTCCTTCTCCAGCAACTCTCGGCTGATGTCCACTCCCGCCGCGCTCGCTGCCGCAATCCACAGTTCGGCGATCTCCTCGTCGGTCTTGAACTCAAATCCATACACCAGGCTCAATTTCTCAATGGTCCGCATCGTGATCGCCGAGAGAATGCCCAGATCCGGCACGATCGTAATCAGCCCGCCCAGCCCCAATCCCGCTCCCTCCACCGCTGCAACTTTCATTCCGCTGCGGATCACCGAGTCCGCCACCGCGTCAATCTCTCCCATCTCCAGTGAATACACTCCGTGATATCCGCTGATCGGCATCCGGTACCCCGCGCGCAGTTGCAACAGAAAGCGGTCCGGATCCACGCGCACCGTCGAATAGGCACGCGTCAACCCTCTCGCCATCCCCGCCTCAATCCGCCGCCGAAGCCACGATTTGCGTTGCTCCGCCACTTCCTCAACCTTACCGCACGGAGAGTGAGAAAGCCATCGGGGAGACAAGCTCTCGGCTCTCGGCTCTCGGCTCTCCGTGTTCAGCGTCGCCCACCGGCCTAACCTTTCCGATCCGCCGTGAGTGCACCAGTGGAAGAGCGGCCGTTCGGGGCCGCGTTCAGCGACCAGAACCAGAAAAGGCTTTAGCCGCAGTGGTCGTAATCGATTGTGGCTCCGGGAACCATCCACCAGGGCTAAAGCCCATCCTCCCGCCACAATCTGACGCGGCGCTGAAGCGCCGCTCTTCCACGTCGACGTTCTTCCCGCCCGATCGCCGCTCACCAGTCCTTCCTGTGCTAGCATCATCCTTACTCAATGCCCACCGGAAAACTGCAAATCATCCCCCTTGGGGGCCTCGGCGAGTTCGGCATGAACTGCATGGCGGTCCGCTGGGGCGACGACATCATCGTCGTCGATGCCGGACTCATGTTCCCCGAAGCCGAGTTGCTCGGCGTCGACATCGTGGTCCCCGACATTTCTTATCTCGTCGAGAACCGCCAGCGCGTCCGCGGAATTATCCTCACCCATGGCCACGAAGATCACATCGGCGCTCTCCCCTGGGTGCTTTCCGAACTCAACGTTCCCGTGTGGGGCACGGAGTTCACGCTCGCTTACGTCGAAGACAAACTCGACGAGCACGCCCTGCTCGACGACGCCGACCTGCGCGAGATGCGGCCCAACGAGCGCTTCAAGGCCGGAGCCTTCACCATCCATCCCATCCAGGTGACGCACAGCCTGGTCGACTGCGTGGCGCTCGCGATTCACACTCCGCTGGGCGTCATCATCCACACCGGCGATTTCAAAGTCGATCCCACGCCCACCGACAACAAGCTCTTCGACCTGCACACCTTTGCCGAATACGGCAAGAACGGCGTGCTGGCCCTGTTTCAGGATTCCACCAACGTCGAGCGCAAGGGATATACGCCCAGCGAGCGCGCTGTCCGCCGCAAGTTTGACGAAGTCTTCGCCCACACCAAGCGCCGGCTTTTTATCTCGTGCTTCTCGTCGTCCATTCACCGAATCAATCTTGCAGTACAACTCGCCCACGAGCACGGACGCAAGGTCGCCTTCCTCGGTCGGTCCATGAACAATTCCGCCGAGATCGCCGAAGACCTCGGCTACATCGAAGTGCCCGACGGCCTGGTCATCAACCCTGGCGAGATGAAGAATTTCCCGCCGGAAAAAGTTTGCGTGCTCATCAGCGGCACGCAGGGCGAACCCATGTCGGCGTTGTCGCGCGCCGCCGTCGACAACCACAAGCACGCCAAAATCGAAAAGGGAGACACGGTCGTCCTCTCCTCACGCATCATCCCCGGCAACGAAAAAACCATTTACCGGATGATCGACCACCTGTTCCGCCGCGAAGCCCACGTCATCTACGAAGACGGAACCTCGCCGCCGATCCATGTCAGCGGACACGCCAGCCAGGAAGAACTCAAACTGATCATCAACCTGGTCAAGCCTCGTTACTTCATTCCCATCCACGGCGAGTACCGGCAACTCAAACTGCACGCGGAAATGGCCGGCGCGATGCATGGTTCCGTCGGCAAAGTCATGCTTATCGAGAGTGGAGACGTTCTGGAATTCGACGAACTCGGTGCGCGGAAAACCGCCCGCGTCAAAGTGGGCCGGGTCTGTATCGACTCCGGCAGCCGCACCGACGTGGTTGAGGATCTGATTATTAAAGACCGCCTGCACCTCAGCGAAGACGGCATCGTTCTGCCCATCATCGCCATCAACAAATTGTCGGGCGAGGCAGAGGCCGCTCCGGAAATCGTCACCCGCGGCTTCAATCCCGGCGACGATGGCCTGATTGAAGGCGCCAAGCGCATCGTCGAGGACACACTCGCGCACTCGAGCGAAGAAGAAAAGGGCGACTACGGCGTGATCAAAGAAAAAATCCGCGCCGACCTGAAGCGCTATATCTCCAAGCAAACCCAAAAACGCCCTCTCATCATGCCCGTAATTCTGGAAATTTGATCGTCTGGATCTTTAATGTGGGGCCAGCCGCCCTCGGCTGTCCGCCGGGCGCAGCCCGGCCCCACTATCGCCTGAAGCAGTTGCGATTCCGCGCACAGGTCCCGAAGGGAACTCCGAAAATAGCCCGCCACACCCACTGGCGGGACAGTCGCCATTAACGATACCCTGTGCCGTAGGCACAACTGAAACGGCCCTACGAATGATCACACTCTCCGACCTCCACGCCGCCCGCACCCGCCTTGACGGCATCACCATCCGCACGCCCTTGATCGAATTCATGTGGGGACAGCCGCCCTCGGCTGTCCAGCACGACCGCCGACTCTTCCTCAAACCCGAAAACCAGCAACCCATCGGTGCCTTCAAACTCCGCGGCGCCTACAACAAGATCGCTTCCCTTTCCGAAGCGGAGCGCAAACGCGGCGTCATCTCCTACTCCAGCGGCAATCACGCACAAGGTGTCGCGTACGCCGCCCGCGCCCTTGGCGTGAAAGCGGTCATCGTCATGCCCAATAACGCGCCCGCGATCAAGCGCGAGGCAACGGCGGCCCTCGGCGCGGATATCGTCTTGGTAGGCCCGGGCAGCACCGAACGCCAGTTCAGGGCCGAGGAACTCGCCGCCCAGTACGGCTACATCATCGTGCCTCCCTACAACGACGAAAGGATCATCGCCGGCCAAGGCACCATCGGACTCGAGATTCTGGAAGACATGCCTGACGTAGAAACCGTGTTCTCCCCCGTCGGTGGCGGGGGCCTGATCAGCGGCGTCGCCGCTGCCATCAAGCTGACTACGCCTTCGGTGAATGTCTTCGGCGTTGAACCGGAACTGGCCGCAGACGCGCAGGCCAGCCTGCGCGCCGGCAAGATCGTCCAGTTCCCCGCCGAACAGGTCTCACGCACCATTGCCGATGGACTACGCACGCAAAGTGTCGGCCCCATCAACTTCGACCACATGCAATGTTTTGTCGACGGCATTGTCACGGTCACTGAAGACGAAATTCGCGAGTCCATGAAACTTCTCGCGGCCGATCCCAACACGGTAGCCGAACCGAGCGGCGCAGTCGCTACCGCCGGATTCCTCTTCCGCGCCGATCAACTGCCGAAAACAAAACTGAATGTGGCCATCATCTCTGGCGGCAACATCGAGCCGGGCACTCTAGAAGAGCTTCGTCGGACATAGACAAAAAGCTGCGAAGCAGCGAAAGAATGCAGCCCATCGCGCAAGCTGTGGGTAAACGGATCGACGACCATTAAACTCTTAACGGGTAACAGTTTCCCGGGATATCCACCGAGAATCCCTCTTCGATTGACCTTGACTTCACTTGGGCAAAACGATGATCCTGATTGCACCGCGGAAACTTTATGACAAGAGCGCCGCTGAGCGGTCGTGACTCCTTTATTGAGAAGATTTTTCCCGTAACCTGTTGCAGCCCTTGGATTTTTCTTGGTTTTCCCGGCAAGACCACGATTCCAATAGACCGAGGGGAAGCGGGGGCACCCGCCTCGAAGCCCGGTTTCCTATTTCGGGAATTCACTTTCCTCGCGGCCATTGTTGCCGCCGCGCTGCTTTCGACTTCCCTTGCCTCCGCTCAACCACAACGCGGCACTCTCGTCCATGAGGAGTCCATCCGGGTCGCTCCTAGCGCCGACGCTGCCAAACTCGGTGAGGCTGGCCGGGGTCATGAACTCGTGATCATCGACAGCACCCGCGACTGGACTCACGTGGAAGCCATCCTCCGTGAACCCAAGAAAGACGCCGACGAAGACGACCCGGAATCCGAGGGCAAAACCATCACCGGATGGGTTTCCAGCAAAGCCCTGGTCAACCTCACAACTCCCAGCGGCGACAAGATCATTTTCGGCGAAGCCGCCGACTCCGAGGACCAGGCCAGTCGCCGCCGTGGCCGCCGCGATGCCGCGCAAGACGCTATGCGTCTCTACTACCGCGTCTACGACCTGTTCCCCACATCGCCACTGGCTGCCGAAGGACTCTACCGGGCCGCCGACATTCGCTGGCAGGTCGAGCGCTCAGACGTGATGACTCGCCCCTCGGCCCGCGAACGCGATTCGTACATGCGCGGCCAAATCGACGAACAGTGGATGAAGCTCGTCATAAAGAAATATCCGGGCACGAAGTGGGCGGACCTCGCCGCCTTCCATCTCATCGAAAACAAACTCTGCGGCGACTGGCAGGGCGCTTCCAAGTGCCCGGACAAAGAAGCCGACCTGTACGAGAAATATGCGAAAGAGCACGAGCAGTCCCCGGCCGCGCCCGAAGCCCTGTACGACGCCGCCTGGCGCCGCTCCGCTCTGATCGAGATCTACAAGACCGAGGCCAATCAGAAAAAATCAGAGGAATCGAAAAACCGTTCCCTGGAGCTGGCGCAAAAAATCGTCACCCAGTATGCCCAAAGCGATTGGTCCTCACGCGCCCAAATGCTGATCTTCTACGTCCAGCAAGGCGTCCCCACGTTCGGCAACGCCAGCGATTAGGAATATTGCTCCCGGCGGCTGTCCGCGGGCGTCCGCGCCACCGTATCGAACGCATAACATTCTGCATAAACTGTTTCTGCGATACTGTTTCGTTGCTTTTTTCCGCGGAGGACGATTGAACGACTACCTGCTCTCTCTGATCCTTGGCATTGTCGAAGGCCTCACCGAATTCCTGCCAGTCAGCTCAACCGCGCACTTGCGCCTCTCCGAAATGCTGCTGCACATCAGCCTGTCCGACGGCTATTGGAAGATGTATTCCATCGTCATCCAGCTCGGCGCGATTCTGTGTCTGCCCGTCTATTTTTGGAGCCGGATCACGAAGCTTCTGTCTACCTTCCCGCGAGGCGAAAGCGGAAACCGCACCGCCCTGACTCATCCCCTTGGACTCACCACCGTTGCATTCGTCGTCACGGCGATTCCGTCGTTCCTGCTCACCAAAGTGATTGGCAAACACCTCGAAAACATTTCCATCATCGGCTGGTCGCTGCTGATCGGCGGGATCGTGATGTGGATTGTCGATGCCCTGCACGCGAAGTCGGAAGCCGCAGGTCCCGGCGCAAGTGGAAGCCGAATCCACACCTGGAAGATGGAAGACATGAGCCTGCCGCAGGCGATCTGGATCGGCTTCTGCCAGATCTTCTCGGCCGTCTTCCCTGGAACCTCGCGTTCCATGTCGACCATCGCCGGCGGCCAACTTGCCGGGATGTCGCGTGCCTCCGCCCTCGAGTTTTCGTTCTTCGTCTCAATTCCTACGATGGCTGCGGCGACGCTCTACACGCTGCTGAAATCGATCCGGGGAAAAGGGGAGAACCCGATCGGGGTCTCGCAGATCGACGCGCATGGCTGGATTGTGCTGGCCATCGGATTCGTCGTCTCCTTCATCGTTGCCTACGGATCCGTGGCATGGTTCATGGGCTACGTACGAAAGCGCGGCTTCGCCCCGTTTGCGGTCTACCGGATCATCGTGGGAGTGCTGGTTCTGGCGTTCGCGGTAAAACTGGCGTAGAGAGATGGCTCGCAACGTCTCCTGCCGGACTCAACGCACGTAGATTGAGGATGTTAGAAGTAACGCCTCTACTTGAATACTACGTCCAATTTCCTGCATTGCCGGATCCCCGGCTTCTTGGCATAATGTAAGGGCTCTGGCCGATTGCGGCACCGAAGAATGTGGTGTCTTCGGTGTGAAACAGCCTTCATGGATTTTCTGGCAAGCATCTTTAGTCCCACCGGGAACCGGCGGCTCAATGAGCTGATCGGCTTCCTGATGTGCGTCTCCGCCCTCCTTCTGTTCCTCGCCCTGGCCTCCTATTCTCCGCTTGACCCGTCATGGAACAGTGCCTCGGTGCTGACCGGTTCGCACGCGGCCCGTAATTGGATCGGCGTGGTCGGCGCATTCACTGCCGACATGTTGCTGCAGTTCTTCGGCGTTGGTGCATTCTTGCTGGTGATCTTTCCCGCCATGTTGGGCGTGCGCTGGTTCCGCTCCATGAAAGTGCAGTCCCCGCTGGCGAAAAGCCTCGGCGGAATCTGGCTGGTGATGTTCGTTCCCGCCTTGCTGGCGTTGCTGCCCGCACACTTGCGCTGGATGCACGTGATCCCCATCGAAGGCCTGCTCGGCCGCGTCGTGGGCGATCTACTCATTCACTATCTGAATCTGGTCGGCGCGTACATCGTCTGCGCCACGGTGCTGGCGGTTGCGCTATATCTTTCGACTGCGTTCTCGTTTTCGGCGATCCAACTCTGGGCTCCGACGCGTTTCGCCTTCGTCACCGCGCTGTGGAATCGCTACAAAGATTGGCAGGGAGAGCGCGCCAAGAAGCGCCAGCAGAAGGAACTGGAACAGCGGCGAATCTCGAAGCCGGTGGTGAAAACGCAGTTGATCCCATCGCGGCCAGTAACCCAGGCTCTGGCCACGTCGGAACCGCGCCGCACCGGGATTGAGCGCATGTTGGCCGAAGACGATGCGCCGAAACCTGTTCCCCGGACCGGTGGAATTCTGCCCGGACCTCTGGCGCTGGACGCTTCGGATGGATCCGCTGCCGATCCCGAAGTCACCGAGCGTGCCGACAGCGGACACAAAGCCAAGACCACGATGCCCCGCATCGCCGGCGGATACAAGCTGCCCTCGAGCAGTCTGCTGCAGCGTCCCGACGAACAGCAGCAAGTCGACGCCGACGAACTCAAACTGCTAGCGCAGGTGCTCACCGAAAAGTACGCCGAGTTTGAAATTCACGGGCAAATCACGCAGATCAATCCCGGGCCGGTCGTCACCACGTTCGAATTCAAGCCCGAGGCCGGAATCAAGTACAGCCGTATCACCAACCTCTGCGACGATCTCTGCCTGGCCTTAAAAGCGGAGAGCATCCTGATCGAGCGCATGGCAGGCAAGAGCACGGTCGGCATCCAGGTGCCAAACCGCCAGCGCGAAATCATCTGGCTGCGCGAGAACATAGAGTCGCAGGAGTTCATGGGATCGAAGTCGAAGATGACGATTGCCATGGGCAAAGACATCAACGGCCGCATCGTCACCGCGGACCTGGCCGGAATGCCGCACCTGCTGATTGCCGGTTCCACGGGCGCGGGAAAGAGCGTCGCGATCAACGCGATGATCATGTCGATCTTGTACAAGGCCACCCCCGATCAGGTACGCCTGATCCTGGTGGACCCGAAGCGGCTGGAACTGGGGAACTACGAAGGCGTTCCCCATCTGTACACGCCGATCATCACGGAGCCGAAGCTTGCGGCCAATGCCCTGCGCAATGCCGTGCGCGAGATGGAGCGGCGATTGAAGCTACTTGCGGCCAAAGGCGTCCGCAACATCGACCAGTACAACCGCCTGTTCGATCACAACGACACGCCGAGTCTGTTTGACGAAGAATCGGACGAGAAGCCGATTCCTTACATCGTCATCATCATCGACGAGTTGGCCGACCTGATGATGCTCGATTCCCACAACGTGGAAGAGTCGATCACCCGCCTGGCGCAGATGGCGCGCGCCGTGGGCATTCACCTGGTGCTGGCGACGCAGCGGCCTTCGGTCGATGTGATCACTGGGTTGATCAAAGCGAACTTTCCCGCTCGCGTTTCGTTCCGCGTGGCCACCAAAGTTGACTCGCGCACCATTCTCGACGCCAACGGCGCCGAGGCCCTGCTGGGTAAAGGCGACATGCTATATCTGCCGTCCGGTTCGGCGCGCGTGCACCGGTTGCACGCTCCCTTTGTCACGGAAAAGGAAATTGCCGCGGTGGTCGAGTTCTGGAAATCGCAAGGCCTGGCGGAATATCAGCAGCAGTTCCTGGAAGCGCCGAAGGGAGAGCGCGAGCCCGGAGCAGACGGCAGCGACGGACAGGCCGGAGCAGACGGCGAAGCCGAGGACGATCCCATGTATGGCGATGCGGTGAAGTTGGTGATCGAGTTCGGCAAGGCCTCCACTTCCCTGCTGCAGCGGCGCCTGCGAATCGGCTATGGCCGCGCAGCGCATCTCATCGATCTCATGGAGCAGGACGGCATCGTCGGCGCCGCCGACGGTCCCAAACCCCGCGAAGTACTGAAGCGTCCCGATTGGATTTCGGAAATCGAAGAGACCACGCGATAGCGGATTCTCTCGCTTTAATTCGTAGAGACATCGCTTGCGGCCGGTTTCTTCCCCTGGCACACAAGACGTAGCGTCTCAACGTGCTAGCTCGACGATCAGGCCCCTATCCAATCCCAGAAGCCGTTCTTCATGCGTCGAACCCGGTCGGGCAACCAACTCTTGTAGCGCAATACGACCGTCGCGTGAACGGTCTTGGGCGTTTTCGGCGAAGACTTGTTGCTGAAGACCAGATAGTAGATTCCCGCGCCCGCCGCAACCTCTGCCTGCACCGTCCCCACCGCGACCTTGCCGCTTTCGTAGAGAGAACTGGTCGCATATCCGTTCTGCCAGACAGTAAAGGCAGATTCGGTGAGGACATAGACCTCGATGCTATTGTCGTTGTCCGTGTTCTTATTTTTGTCGATCGTCTGGTTCCTGGGGCTGCCGGCGTTTTGGCTGTCGGCGGCGGACTGGAACTGGCCAACCACGGCCACGTTCACGGAGCCTTCCGGCAAGACGAATTTGTAGTAGCGAAAGGTATGCGGACCGACGGAAAAAGCGGAGTCGAGGATACTGCGATCCTGCTTAAACCCGACAAACTCCTGCACGTACTGAGCGCTCGGGCTGTCGCTGTTCACAGCCCACAGAACCACTCCGACCAGGATTGCCAGCAGAATCCACAAAAGGACCCGCCGCCTGGGTCGGGACTGCGGAAGCAACGATGGAGTTGGCCTTCCCGCGACAGCAGTGTTTTTAGGCGAGGAACTTACCGGCTTCCCGCATTTCAGACAAAACTTCGCCTCGTCGGGCAAGGTTGCCCCGCATTTGCTGCATCCCAACAGGACCCTGGAGGGAGGAGGCGTGGTGCTGTTTGTCGACATATTCAAAAGCTCTCGGCGCTTCCGACAGAAGTACGAACCGTCAGGGGGGAAATGTCAGCAGATATTAGCACAGGCCGGTACGAACCGATATGTACCAGCGGGGCGCATTTTCTGCGGAGATTGCATCCGTAATCCGCGAAGAGCCGCATGTAAGGCACGACTCTTATGCGTTGGTGGATTCTCCTGCTGTCTTGCGCGGATGGTTCCTTGCGGAAAGCTGCAGCCAGTCCCGCTGGTAGACGAAGGAAATTGCCAACAGCAAGACGCCGAGGAAAATGAAGCTGATGATGCGGTACTCGCGATCGAGTTGGGAAACGTCATAGACGAACACCTTCCCGATCGTGGCTCCGATGAGCAATAGCGATTGCCAGCGAACGAAACCGGAGCGCCGCAGAAATCCGATGACCATCAGCATAGCGCCATAAGTCATCCACAGCGCGGAATAGCTAAAGTCGCGCTCGATCTCGATGTGGCGGAAATCGTTGCGACTCGCCGCGGTCCAGTGACTCAGCACCGGCCGATAGACGGTTATCTGCCGAGCGTAGGAGTCGGTCACTTCGCGGCTGAGAGCGACGAGGGCAAGAACGTTGAGCGCGACGAGCGCGACTGCGGCAACGGTACGCGCGGAACTATCGTCGCGTTTAGAAGCGTACCAGGCCACGGCTCCCAGAACCGCCACCGCCACAGCATACGTCGCCACGCGCATGTTCAAGAGCAGTTGCGTCGTGTGGAAATTGTCAATCAGCAACAATCGGGTTACGCCCAGCGCCACTACACTTAAGGCAAGAACATTCAGAAAATCAGACTTGAACCGATAGCCGACCCACAGAAGCACACCGGCTTCGACCAGCCAACCGATGGTGATCCAGTGCGCCTCCAGGCGAATGGGGATCGCGAGGGTAATGAAACCAATGGCTACGGAGAGGTGGAGGAAATGCATCATCTCCGAGGCGCCGGGACTCAGTGCCCGGTGGTGTACCTGGCGGCTGAGAAAGATATAGATCGCAGCCAGGCCGAGCGCGAACCAAGCCATATAGGTCTTATCGACTTCCTCGATCATGGCGTAAGCCTGCAGGAAATACGCTCCGGCATTGACGAACACCAGGACTGCGGGAATCGAGGCGAAGAGAGGAATCTCGCACTCCGGTCGAAGCGTGACCAGCGGCGCGAGCGCGAAGATGGCGAAGAAGAGCGTTGCAAACGCGAGCGTTAGATTGAACTCGCTGCCGTTATAAAAGCGTGAGTACCATCCAACGTATAGCAAGAGAGTGCCCGCGTAGCTCATCACCAGCAGGCGCGGCCAGGGCTTGAACACCACCACAGCCAGCGTGGTGAGATCGAGAATCGCCACGTAGGCGAATAACGCGAGCTCGCGGTTCTGACCAGTCGAAAGTAAGAAGGGGGTGCTGAATCCTCCCGCAAGCGAGAACGCTGCGAGGAGTTGTGAGTCCTGGACGATGGCGATGACGGCGGTGGCGGCGGTCACCGTCAGCATCGCGACAAAGGCAAGGCCGCTGGGAATGAGGCTGTAGACCTGAGAGGCCGCCCACAGGGAGAGATACAGCGTACCGATGCCCACCGCCTTGAGCGAGTACGAAAAACCCGTGAAGCCACGAGTGCGGAATCGCTCACTCCAGGCGACCATCGCGATCCCAGCCAGTACGCCGATGGCGATCCGTCCGCCGGGGCCGATCCAGTTGTTGTCAAAAGCGAATTTCAGGAAGTAGGAGATCCCGATCAGCAGCGCGGCGATGCCGATTCGGTTGAACCAATGCGAACCGATGCGCGATTCAAGGTTGGGATCCGAATGAACTCGCGCGGGGCGGAGAGGAATGTCGCGAGGCGCCGGAACCGTCGGGGTGACTTGGTTGGATGCCACCGCGGCCGGTCTCTCTGAGGGTTGAGCCGAAGATGTAGCACCAAACATCGGCGGGCGATGTTCGACCGCGGGTGAATCCATCTGGAGCTTGCGCTCGATGCGATAGACCCGATTGGTCAGGTCGGCAAGAAGCTGCCGGATGGATTCCAGATCGCTTTGGGGCGTGTCCATGGGGAGAGCTAGGAATTATCAGCGAAACAAGTGCGGCTTGCACGTTAATTTTGCGAGGAGAGCCACGGCAACGTGGCCGGTAGTGTTGCACTTTCACAGTCTCAGCTTCTCCCTCTGCGGACTTCGCGAGATTTCTCTTGCGAGCGTTGCGGAAAAACATCTTAAATCGCAGAGTGCGCCGAGGATTCGCAAAGTTGGCGAAGGAGTCCCGGCAAGTGAGACTTACCCGAGCCCAAGTTCCTTCGCGACGGACTTCATCGCTTCGATACAGAAGGCAATGTGCTCATCGAGGTCGACTCCGAGGTCGGCAGCGCCGTTGATGATGTCGTCGCGGTTCACCTTGCGGGCGAAGGCTTTGTCTTTCATTCTCTTTCGCACAGATTTGGCGTCCACTTCGGCCAGCGACTTGCCCGGCTTGATCAAGGCAACCGCGGTGATGAACCCAGCGAGTTCGTCGCAGGCGAAGAGGGCTTTTTCCATGGACGTGTCACGGGTCACTCCCGTGTATTCGGCGTGGGACATGATGGCGCGGCGGATTTCGTTGGAGTATCCGCGCTCTTTGAGGATCTCGTTACCCTTGTAAGGATGGTCCTCGAGGCTGGGCCAGCGTTCGTAGTCGAAGTCGTGAATCAGTCCGACGATGCCCCACAGAGTCTCGTCTGCGGGAGAACCGTTGCCAAACTTACGGGCGCAGGCGCGCATGCAAGCCTCGACAGCCAAAGCGTGTTTGCGCAAACTCTCCGACTGAGTGAACTCAGTCAGGAGTCTCCAAGCCGCCTCTCTCGCATTGATTTCATTCATTCTTACAAATGCTCCTTGTATTTTGCTGAGGTGAATTGACGTGGATTGTGCAGCCGGGCCGTTGCCGCCGTATATCTTTGTCAGAAAGCCCCTCACTCCACCTTGGCAGCGTGAGACGTACCGATGATTCCGTTCGACTTGGACTGCCGCGACACTCCTGCGCCATAAGCAAACATCTCCCGAGGGGATTTTAACCGGGTTCTGCTTTTAACGGTTGCAATCAAGGCGAGTAAGCTCAGAACCCCGGACACTGGGTCAACGATTAGCACGATTTTTCGCAGACAATCCAAGCAAATGACGGCCCATGGCTCCGTTTGTGCTTACTTGCCGCCAAAAGTACTCAATCGAATACCCGCTTCTACTTTCTGCCCTATCGATTCAACAAGTTGCGCGGTGATGCCGAGGGCCACTCAAGTGCACCAGTTGAGCCGAGTGAGCATCTTCTCCTCTTTCAGGTTCCCTGAAACTAAGTCAGTCATCTGAAGTTCTCTCCTCTTAGCGATCACAACCTTTAGGAGGTTGACAATGTTTGCACGCAATATCTCTATCCATCTGAAATCCAATATGCTCTCCGATTACGCGCGAGCATTTGAAAAAGACGTCCTTCCTTTGCTTCGTAAGCAGAATGGTTTTAAGGACGAAATCACTTTCGCAGGTCCCGGCGGAGTTGATGTGACCGTGATCAGTCTGTGGGAAGAAAAGCGCGATGCCGACACGTACAACACCAATACCTACCCGGGAGTGTTGAAGACCCTGGCGAGATTCATCGAAGGCACGCCCCAGGTTCACACCTTTGACGTCGTCAGCTCCACCTTCCATAAGAACGCAGTTGCTGTATTAGCCTAGAGGACACGCTGAACCTCTTGGCGCGAGGAGGCGGCCTAAGAGCCGCCTTCTCGAATCGCCGAACTTCTGGTCCACTACCTAGAGACTTCTCTTAATATTGCAGAGAACAAACCAACAACTGGCGAGAATGTGGAGCCTTCACAAACCGGAACGAGCGTGATGGTACATCCTGCCGAGGAGTGACGATGAAGAATGCTTACGAAGTTTTGGAGCAGAAAGAAACAGACCTTGCCCGGGTCCGCCACGAAATCGAGAGCCTGCGGATCGTCGCCTCACTAATTTCGGACGAATCACCTACCGAAGAGCTGACCAAGAAGCGAGCCAGATCAGCAGAGGAAACGTTGGACTCCGCTTCGGAAGAGGCGACCGGAACGGACGGTCTGTTTTCCTCGATAGACCCAGCTCCGCGTCCAAGATTCTGGAACACCCTTAAGCGGCAAAAGTAGCTCGTGCTCGTGGCAGGTCTCCACAGAGTAGCTCGTTGATCGCTCAGGCTCGAACTCCATCGGGACTCTTCCTCGATGGACCAGACGCGCAAACTCTTCGAGCGCGACACGCGGGGCCGATGTGTCCCTGCCGTTGTCGAGTTTTCCTGCCGCTTTCTTGCCCTGATGTGCCTTTCCGAATCAGTAACTTGCTGTGTTTGCAACATTGTTACGACTACAGTTAGTAAACATCATGGGATCTCGCGATCGATCATGGTTTTTGCTTGTATTCTCCGGGTTCTTTACGTGTCGCTCTGGTTTTCGCCCGCAAAACTCGCGGGGTCCTCGCATTTTAACCTTGACTTCCACAGGGCGGATGCCGCAGATTGACCAAGCGGTCGGAACCTTTACCCCCAAGTTGGTTCCGATCTTTGCTCTAAGGCTGTAAGGAGTAGCCCGCTCTGGCACTCCCACAACCCGATGGCCACGACCCTTGCCCCGGTAGACTCACGGGAGGTTGTCCGATGCGATCACTGCCTGCTGGTCCAGTTTCGAACTTCCAATAATAACTGCCGACGCTGCCACGCGTCCCTGGACGAAGAACCTGAACCCGAACCCATCACGGTAGCGCCGCCGATGATGATGCCCGTGCCCGGCAACGGCCGCGGACATTTGAACCTGGCGACCTCTATCCGCTCCCTGCGCCTGCGCAACGGGCTCAGCCAGCGGCAACTGGCGGGACGAATGGCGGTACCGCGCACCTACGTTTCCAAGATTGAAAACGAGAAAGCCACGCCTACGTTGTCTTCCCTGGAACGGCTGGCGCGCGCACTGGAGGTCACTGTGCCCGATCTGCTCAGCGGCGGCGAACGCACCCGCCAGGAAGAAGTCAACGAACTGATGAAGGATCAGTTTATCGCGGAGTTGCTGCCGTTTGTCTCGCAACTGAACGGGATGCAGATGTCGAGCATTCTCACCCAGGTGCGAGACTTGACGGTGCGACCGCGGAGAAGCGCTTAGAACCCAAAGTTTCAAGGTTTCAGAGTTTCAAGGATCTCCGTATCGGGATCCAGGGTTAAAACTCCGAAACCTTAGTCACCTTGAAACCTCGATTTTATCCGGGCAACCAGCCAACACTAACGCCGGGACTGTTGTTTAGGTCCCGGCTTTTTTGCGCCCCTTCTCGGCCGGGGCGGGTGAATCCGAAGTAGATTAACCGGCATCTATCCTGCATGAACCAGGAAGATGTGAGTTTGGTGTCTGCTGTATCTGGTCCCTCGCTGTTGTCGCAACTTGCGTCTGACAGAGCTGGCTGGGATGGCGCGTCTCGCCATGAATCTGCCATTGCGCCGCAGCGCGGGGGCGACGATGCCCTGCTCGACGCCTATTCAACTGCGGTGACCGGGGCGGTTGAGCGCATGAGTCCGTCGGTGGTGAATATCGAAGTGCATCAGGCCGCGGGACGCACGCGCTCGGGCGAGCCACGCGAACGGCACGGCGGCGGCTCCGGATTTGTATTTACGCCGGATGGGTTGATCCTCACCAACAGTCACGTGGTGCACGAGGCGGTGCGCATCGCCGTGACGCTGGCGGACGGGCGGCGTATGCCGGCTACGGTGATCGGCGATGACCCGGCGAGCGATCTCGCTGTGATTCGCCTGGATCAACCGCATTTCGGCGAACCAGGGCTGACTGCGGCGGCGCTCGGTGATTCGCAGCGCCTGCGAGTGGGGCAAATCGTCATTGCCATTGGCGCGCCTTACGGTTTTCAGTCGACGGTGACCGCGGGAGTAGTGAGCGCGCTGGGGCGGTCGCTGCGGTCGTATTCAGGGCGGCTGATCGACGATGTGATTCAGACCGACGCGTCGCTGAATCCGGGCAACTCGGGTGGGCCGCTGGTCGATTCCGCGGGGCGGGTGGTCGGGGTAAACACAGCGACGATTCTGCCGGCGCAGGGGATCTGTTTTGCGATCGGAATCAACACGGCGAAGTTTGTGGCCAGCCGACTGCTGCGCGACGGACGGATTCGACGCAGCTACATTGGCGTTTCGGCACAGACGGTGCCCGTGCATCGGCGCGTGGTGCGGTTCTACGATCTGCCGACGGAGATGGGCGTGGTGGTGCTCGGGGTAGAAGAGAACAGCCCGGCCAAGCGAGCGGGACTGCGCGAAGGGGATATCATTGTGGCGCTGGAGGGACACCCGGTGGCCGGCGTCGACGACCTGCATCGAGTGCTGACCGATGTGCGTGTGGGGCTGAGTTGTACGTTGACCGTACTGCGGTGGACGGAGAAACTCGAGTTGAAAGTGGTGCCCGAGGAAGCGAGCTAGGTTCGTGTAGCGCGGGCACTCCTGCCCGCTTCCCTTCAGAAACGCGGGAACTTCGCTCCCGGGACAGCCGAAGGCGGCTGTTCCCATTTGGGACTTGGGGGCCGAGGGCTGGATCGCGTCATCCCTGTCATTGCGCGGCGCTTTCCCCTGTGGTAGCCTCTTGTTGAGAGGCCACTTTGCAGGACAAAGTACCCACGGGGCTCGACCGCAAGGAAACTGAATTTTACCGACGGCTGGATCCAGGACGGCTCCCGAAACACATCGCGATCATCATGGACGGCAACGGGCGCTGGGCGAAACGGCGCCACATGCCGCGCGTGGCAGGACACCGTGCCGGTGTGACTGCTGTGCGTTCGACCGTCGAGACTGCGGCTCGCATTCATATTCCTGCACTCACGCTTTATGCGTTCTCGGAAGAAAACTGGAAGAAGCGCCCCCAGAGCGAAGTGGACTTCTTGATGCGGCTGTTGAGCCGTTATCTCAAGGCAGAAGTGCCCACTTTGAACAAGAACAACATCCGCCTGGAATACATCGGGCGGCAGCACGAACTGCCGGAGGACGTGCAGGAGCGCATGGAGTGGGCCCGGCTAGCCACTGTGCGCAACTCGGGCATGGTGCTGACTCTGGCCCTCAACTACAGCGCGCGCAGCGAACTGGTAGACGCGTTCCGCTCGATTGTCAACGCGGCTGCGCAGAACGGCGGGCTCGAACATCTGCGGATCGATGAGGATATGGTGGGGCGGCATCTTTACACCCGCCATCTGCCCGATCCCGACCTGGTGGTGCGGACCTCCGGCGAGATGCGGCTGAGTAATTTCCTGCTGTGGCAACTGGCGTATGCCGAGATTTATGTGACCCCGACGCTCTGGCCGGATTTTCGCGGTACGCACCTGCTTGAAGGAATTGCGGAGTACCAGAAGCGCGAGCGGCGCTATGGCGGGCTGAATCATGGGGACGGGCATGCACTGCTGGAAACCGCTTCGGTGACTGACGTTCGAAAACCTTAACCACAGAGGTCCCAGAGGTACACAGGGGAAGCCCACTTCTCTGTGATCCACTGCGCCCTCTGTGGTTAAATTCTGGAATTCGTGCAAAGATCGTAACGGCGCGGCCAAGGCCGCCGTCACAGCTCAAAACAGCTACCCTTGCTCAAACGCATAGCGACCGCGGTCGTCCTCATTCCGATTGTGCTGGCGCTGATTTTGCGGGCTCCGGTACCAGTATTGGCGGTCGTGGCGGCCGCTGTGGCGCTGCTCACGATACATGAATTCCTGAAGCTGACCGAATCCTACGGCGTGGAACCGCTGCGCTTCCCGACCTACATTTTCGTCGGAATGTTCTTTCTCTTGCTGGCGTTTAACTTTGGGAATGAGAAACCGCTGCTTTCCACGGCGGTGTTTGTATACTGCCTGGGATTTGCCGCCGCGATTGCTCCGTTTCTGTTTCTTACCGTTGCGATGCGGCGGGCGGATTTGCGCAACGGGTATCCGGCGGCAGCAGCCTCGGTGTTCGCGTTCACTTACATTGCGCTGCCCATGGGGATGCTGGTGCAGCTTCGCCAGCAGTGGGCGGGCGCGTTTTATCTGCTGTATTTGCTCCTCGTGGTGTGGGCGGGAGATATCTTCGCGTATTTCGTGGGCAAGTCGATGGGGCGGCATTTAATGTCGCCGCGCATCAGCCCGAAGAAGACGTGGGAAGGCGCGGCTGCGTCGCTGGCGGCCAGCGTGGGCGTGGGATGGTTGCTGTTTCGCTATGCAGTGCCTATCAGCTCCGCGCTGCTGCGGGTGGACCTGATCGAGCGGCGCGACGGGCTGTTCGGCCTGGAGCAGCCGGCGATGGGGCCCGTCATTCTGTTGACGATTGCGTTGAATATCGCGGCCCAGCTTGGCGATCTAGTGGAATCGCTGATTAAGCGTGGCGCGGGTGTGAAGGATTCGGGAGCGATCCTTCCCGGCCACGGCGGCATGTTCGACCGCATCGATGCGCTGCTGTTTGCCGCTCCGGTGCTGTGGTTCTACACGGCTTGGCGAGTGATGCAGTAGCCGTTATGGCAGGCTTACCTCAGCACCCGCCTCTCAAATCCCTCCACCGGGAAAGCTCCCTTAATGCAGCGAAACTGGCGCAGATGGAGCGGGTTTCGACCGAGGCCTCGCAGGCATCGTTATTGCCCGGGCAATCCGGTTGTCTGAAAACGAGGCCGGAAGGAACTATACTGGATGGACATCATCGCATCCACATTCTCCGCCTACGCGGCGTGGATGTTGACGCTCTTCCTCGGGAGATCGTCATGAAGGATTAAGAGTAAACGATGCGGAAGGAACTCTACTGGCTCGATGGACCGTGGCGCGGAAAGCTGGCCATGGCCGCCCGTCCGCGCGGCGGAGACTGGCTGCGCGATGATATGGCCACCTGGAAGCGAGCCGGGATCGACGCGGTGCTTTCTCTGCTTACGCCTGACGAAGAGAAGGACATGGAACTCCAAGAGGAAGCGGGTCTAGCTCGCTTGCAGGGTATGGAATTCGATTCGTTTCCGATTCCAGATCGCCAGACTCCAAGGTCAGAAGCGAAGTTGGCGGAAGTGTTGGAAAGAGTCACTCAAACTCTCTCGGGGGGCAGAAACGTAGTGGTACATTGCCGCCAAGGAATCGGGCGCAGCGGGCTAGTTTCAGCGTGTTTACTTGTAAGGGAAGGGATGAGCCCGGGAGCTGCGGTAGAGTCGGTCTCGGCGGCCCGCGGCGTTCCCGTTCCAGAAACACCTGGGCAGCGGGAGTGGATTGACCGCTACGCCGTAGGGTTAACAAGCACAAAATGAAACGTATCGCCATCCTGGGATCGACGGGCTCCATTGGGCGCAGCACGCTTAGTGTGGCCGAGTCTTATCCTGACCGGTTTCAGATTGTGACGCTGGCTGCTGGGTTGAATCTGGAGTCTGCCTTTGAGCAGGCCCTGCGCTGGCGGCCGCGAGTAATTTCGATGGCCTCGGAAGCGGATGCCGACGCTCTACGCACCCGCCTGAAGAAAAAAGGGCTGGGCGAGATTGAGGTCGCGCATGGTGCACCGGGGACCGTGCGGGTGGCGACGCATGCGGAAGTGGACTTCGTGGTCAGCGCCATCGTGGGCGTGGCCGGTCTGGAGGCGACGTACGAGGCGGTACGTGCGGGCAAGACTCTGGGGCTGGCCAATAAGGAATGTCTGGTTGCCGCGGGAGAACTGATCACGGCTGAGGCTCGCCGGCAGGGCAAGCCGCTGCTCCCAATCGACAGCGAGCACAATGCGGTCCATCAATGCCTGCGCGGCGGGCGCCTGGACGAGGTCGAGCGCATCTGGCTGACGGCTTCGGGCGGGCCGTTCCTCAATATGCCACATTCAGAGTTCGCCTCCATTACTGTGGAGCAGGCGCTGAACCATCCCACATGGAAGATGGGGCGGCGGATCACCGTTGACTCAGCGACGCTGATGAATAAAGGCTTTGAGGTGATCGAAGCGTGCAGATTGTTTCACATGCCGCCCGGAAAAGTGGAAGTCATTGTCCACCCGCAGTCGACAATTCACTCCATGGTGGAGTTTGTGGATGGCAGCATACTTGCTCAATTCTCGGTTACGGACATGCGGCTGCCGATCCTTTACGCCCTAACTTACCCGGAACGGGTTCTGTCGGATATGCGCTTTGCGGTCAGTGACTTGCGTCATCTGGACTTCACCCCTCCGGACCTGAAAAAATTCCCTTGTTTGCGCCTTGCCTATGAAGCAGCGGAGGCCGGCGGAGAGAAGACGGTAGCGCTGAACGCGGCCGACGAAGTTGCCGTAGCTGCGTTTCTCGAAGGGCGCATTGGCTTTAACGACATTCCCAGGATCATCGAAGACGTTTTGTCGGCAACAAATTCTGGGACCCTGGGGTCTATTGCAAATGTGCTGGAAGCGGACGCCGAAGCCCGCCGGTTGGCGCAACAGCGGGTGGCGGACAACAAGAAAATAGTAAGGCCGCGGGCAACATCTTTCGCTTAAACTCGGAATCTAATCAGTCGGAGAGCAAGTACCTCGATTATGTCTGATTTTCTCACTTCACTCGTAGCGGTGGTTGCGGTCCTAGGCTTCATGATCCTGATCCACGAGTTCGGCCACTATGCCGTGGCCAAGTGGCTGGGAGTCCGGGTGGAGCAATTCGCGATTGGATTCGGCAAGCGTCTGATCGGCTTCCGCAAAGGCGAAACCGACTACCGAATTAACGCGATCCCGCTCGGCGGCTACGTCAAGATGAGCGGCGAGAATCCCATGGACGAGCGCTCGGACGATCCGCGCGAGTTCATGAATCACTCGCGCTGGCATCGCTTCCTGATCGCGATTGCCGGGCCCACGATGAATATCCTGCTGGCGATCGCGCTGCTCACCACCGTCTACATGGTGCATTACGAGTATCCGGCGGTGTATGACGAGCCTCCAGTAATCGGCTGGGTGGCGAAGGATACGGCAGCCGCCAAGGGCGGGTTCCAGACTGGCGACCGCATAACGCGCATCGACGGCGTGGAGAATCCCACCTGGGAGCAGGTCCAACTGAAGGAGGCCATGAGCCCGGCGCAGCCGCTCTCCGTCGAAGTAGAACGCAATGGGCAGACCCTGCAAAAGACGGTAGTGCCGGAGGCGATGGGCCTCGACCAGATTGGATACGCCGGCTGGGCGCCGAAAGAAGATACGGTCACCATCACTGATCTGCAGGAAAACATGCCGGCGGAGAAAGCCGGCCTGAAAGAAGGTGACCGGATCCTCGCGCTTGACGGTAAACCGGTACCTGCCTTGGCTTCGATGATCGAGAGCCTGGAAGTTACCAAGGACAAACCGATCACGCTGACCGTACTGCGGAATGGCCAGGAGAGAACGTTTACGGTGCAGCCGGTTCTTGCCGAGAAGCGCTATCGCATCGGCATTGGAACCATGCAGATGAAGGTGAAAACGTTGCCCTTCGCGGCTGCGCTGAACCTGTCACTGCACGAGAACCGGCAGAACGCGCTTCTGATCCTGGAACTGGTCAAGAAAATGGCGCAGCGCAAGATTTCGGTGCGCTCGATCGAAGGGCCAATCCGGATTGGCCAGGCTGCGGGCGAAGCCGCCCGCCGCAAAGGCTGGACTCCGCTGATGGGATTGACGGCCGCCATCAGCCTGAACCTTGGCATCTTCAACCTGCTGCCCATTCCCATCCTCGATGGCGGCGTGATCCTGTTCCTGCTGATTGAGGGCCTGATGCGCCGCGACATCAGCATGAACATCAAGGAGCGCGTCTACCAGGCCGCTTTCGTGTTTCTGGTGATCTTCGCGGTGATGGTAATCTACAACGATCTGATGAAGACGATTCCGGGGCTGGCGGACAAGCTGCCCTAGATTTCCGGGGCTTTCACACGAAGCCGGCGGCTGATCTTCAGCCGCCGGCTTTTTCTTGACTTTTAGCGTCGTGCCTACGCCGACTTGGTCGTGCGCTGGTCCACCTTCACCGGTGGGCGCAGACGCTTGGACTTGGGCGGGCAGAGGGCCGGTGCCTTGCCAGTGGAAACCGTCAGCATAGCGGCACGCACGTTGGCCATGATTTGCTCCGACTGCCGCCCTGCGGTGAGATCAGCGACCATGGCCGCGAAAACTCTGCCTACCAGCTCTGCCGTTCGCGGAGCCAAGTGTCTCATCTGCAATGCGTTGGCCAGTCCACCGAAAGGATCGTCGCTGGTTACGCCGTTGGGCAGTGCATGGACCGCGTTCTGGAAATTCGGCCAGGCGTTGGCGGCATCATCGGAGGTGAGGTTGGCATAGAGCTGAGCCAGAGTTCCGGCGTCGCCCAGGTTGACCATCGTCGGTGCGATCTTCTCCAGACCGTAGCCCTGGCTGATAAGCCATGATAGAAACGCCATTCCGCAACCGGTGCTGTCCGCGCTTTGGTCGGTTTGGTCGGTCTGATCGACGAAATCCGGTTCGCCATCTTGCGCCCACTGCGGGGCGGTGGAGAAATCGGCAAGAGCGTTGTTGCCGATCACAGTAGCACACCAGCGTGACAGTGCTTCGCCGGTGCTGAGGCCGCACAGGTTTCCGTTCATCGAGCACTCGCTCAGTTCAGCTTCAAACAGGGCTGAGACACGAGCGGAGTTGCCGAAGGAAGCGCAACACTCGATGGCGGCACCGGTGGTGTAATCGCAGCCCATGTGGTCGGCGCCGCCGGTACCGTCGGTGGCGCCTCCGAGGGCGAACACAATGACGTTGACCGGGCCGCCGGTGGTGCCGAAGATTCCATCGTTGGCGGCCACCACGCGATCGGCATCGTTGACCAGATCCTGAGCGTTCTGCAGCGCTGGCTGGCCGAGTGTGGGATCAACATATACAGTCACCCGGCCGCTCGGACTGGTTCCCACAAACTCAGAATTGCCCGTGTAACTGGGCCATGCGGGAGCGACAGGGTTATCGCGGTGGATGGCGACTGGTTTCTTCCCGGTCTGAGTTGCTTGGATGCGGTGATTCATTGGAAAAACCTCCATTTCGGACAAAGTGTGGTGAGGAATCGGAGCCCAGTGACAGTCCAATCTTTCGTCCCTAGGCCTGTTCGCTCGTTTGCCAGTGGGAGGATCGAATGGTAGACCCGCTGCTTTTCCAGACGCCAAGACCAGGAAATCCGTTACAGATTCCGAGTTTTGCAGGGATCGCTCGCGATTCCCGCCCGAGGTAAGGGCCGTCGAAACAACGACCAGGGGAAAGTCCGGGGGGGGGCGCTCAAGCGCCCCGGCAGCCCGACAGCGGGTCGTGCCCTGTTACGAAATCCGTAAAGGCCGCGCTCGCCGGGCCTGCGGGCGGAGGCAATCTCCGGAAAGCGGTCTTAACCGTTGACCAAGTCAAAGGGTGAAATTGTGTTCACAATATGAAATGGACGGCAACCAAACGGTGACTTCCGTCAATCCGAGCTCGAATGCGGCTCTTGGACGCTTTCGCTCGTGTCCACCCAGAAGAGCTGGAACCGACTGAACTGGTGCAGACGTTCATATCGGTGGCCGTGATAGCTGATATAGAGCGCCGCGCTCTCCGGAAGCCATAGCTGAACCTTGCGTTTCGGAAACTCAACCGGCGCATAAGCGATCTCCAGATGCTCGAGTTGCAAATCAATTTTCGGGATCGGAGCCACCAAGTCTGTTTGCATGCGCAAAACCTGGTGGTTGTCCCGCGCGATCCACGCGCGCCCTTTGAATCTCAGGTTATAAGTCGAGCGATCGATTCGGATTGCATGAAATGACTTGGTCGGATCGTCGCGCTCTTCAAAGTGCACCTGCCATGTGGGCACCCCTTGTAGTTCGGTCTGCCCCTCACAGCGGATATCGAAGTCTGCGATATGACGCGGATGAAAGATCAACGCGAACGCTGCGGTCCCTGTATCCGTCAGAAGCGGCCGCTGGATTTCAGATTCTCCCGAACGGTATTCCTCCACCCACAGTCCCGTGGGGCTTTGCTCGATCTGCGCGGTGTAATTAACTACCTGCTTTGTGGAGCCGCGCAGTTTCCCATTCTTTCCGAACTCGATGTGCTCGATTCGCTCGCTCGCGGCGAAGCTCTGCAGGTTCTCGACGAGTTCTTGCGCCCGTTGGCTCGTCTCATGCAGGATCTGCGGCAACGGACACGGGATCTCGGCTCGAACGGGAGGCACCACGGCATCGATATCCGGTGGACTCCAGTTACCCGGGACGGACGCTGCAGTACTCGGGACGGGCGCTACCGTCTGCGCGGCGCAATCCACGCGTTTGCCCTCATACAAGGCTCCAGTTTCATCGCTGAACCACCCGAGCCCGCACGTCTCGTCGAGCTGCTTTAGAGAAAGGTGGTACGTCCTCCCGTCGGAAGCCACCACCACGCTGAGAACAAAACCGGCGATTGGCTGCGAATCGGATTGCAGATTCAGCAACCGGAAGGCGCGCGCATCTGCGCTCGACTGCAGCGCGCCCTGCTGAATTTGGCCAGACTGCACCAGTTCTGCAAACGTCGCGTACCGTCCGTGGGATTGAAAATAAGTCGTCTCGGCGAAACTAAGCAGTCGAACCACGGCGGCCTTATCGTTTGCCTGCTTCTCGGATTCAGCTGGCTTGGTTTGCAACCCAGCTACGAATCCGGGGCCCATAGCCATCGCGACGAACCACAGGACCACGGCGCCAAAGCGGCTATGCATGTTACCTCCTCGGCCCAGACTGGGTCGGGACATAACCACACGGAGAGGGGCACGCTCCTTGGCAATGAGTATATCCCTCCGTACCAAACTGAACGAGCGGTTAGTCGGTTCCACGCTCACCGCAGGTCGGAAAGCGCTGGGGTCGCCAAGAGCCTCCAGCCCGGTGTCTGCATGGTAAAATGGAAGTTTCCATATGGCTAATATTCAACGTAGAAAGACTGTGACTGCCGTCGTCGGGGGTGTGCGGGTGGGCTCGAATGCACCGATTGCGGTGCAGTCCATGACCAATACGGATACGGCGGATGTGCCCTCGACCGTTCAACAGGTGGCGGCGCTGGCCCGTGCCGGGTCAGAACTGGTGCGCGTCACGGTGAATAACGACGAGGCTGCGGCGGCCCTTCCCCACATCGTCGAGCAACTCGACAAGCAGGGCATCCACGTGCCAATCATCGGCGACTTTCACTACAACGGGCATGTTCTGCTGACCAAGTATCCCGAGTGCGCGCGCGATCTGGCCAAGTACCGCATCAATCCCGGCAACGCCAGTATCGGACGCACCGGAGACTCCAATTTCCGCACCATGATCGAAGTCGCGGTGAAGTATCAGAAGCCGGTGCGTATTGGTGTGAACTGGGGATCGCTCGACCAGGTGCTGCTGACCCGCATGATGGACGAAAATTCTCGGCTCGATGAGCCAAAAGACGCGCGTGAAGTGACCATGGAAGCGATGGTGGTAAGCGCGCTGAATTCGGCACAACTGGCCGAGCAATTCGGGCTGCGCAGCGACCAGATCATTCTCAGCGCGAAAGTGAGTGGCGTACAGGACCTGATCGACGTTTACCGCGCGCTGGCCGCACGCTGCGAGTATCCGCTGCACCTGGGACTGACGGAAGCGGGAATGGGTGCGAAGGGCGTAGTTGCGTCGAGCGCTGCGATGGGGGTGGTGCTGCAGGAAGGTATTGGCGATACCATCCGAGTATCGTTGACTCCGGCTCCTGGAGGCGACCGCACCGAAGAAGTCCGCGTGGCCCAACAGATTCTGCAATCGATGGGCATCCGCAGCTTCACACCGCAGGTGACGGCGTGCCCGGGCTGCGGACGCACGACCAGCACGTTCTTCCAGGAGATGGCGGAGCAGATTCAGTCCTACCTCCGCGAGCAGATGCCCTCATGGAAGGGCCGCTACATCGGCGTGGAAGAGATGAAGCTTGCCGTGATGGGCTGTGTGGTCAATGGGCCGGGGGAATCGAAGCATGCCAACATCGGCATTTCCCTGCCCGGCACTTTCGAAGAGCCCAAAGCGCCAGTTTATGTGGACGGACGGCTTTTCACCACGCTCAAGGGCGATCGCATTGTCGCGGAGTTCATCGAGATTCTCGACGATTATGTGGACTCACACTACGCTCCCAGGGCCGCTGTGAAAGAAGAAGTTCCCGCCAAGGTTTAGGCTTCCCTTCCCTTCCGTTCCCACCTATTGCCCGGTCAGCAGGAGGATCGGTGTTTGCGTAGGCGGCAGCGGTCCCGCGTTCCCAGAATCGGCCGTGGGTTGCATGTCGGCGGTCGAGGTGGAGAGGTCGCATTCGAACTGTGCCGCTGTCAACCCCGTCCCGAGAACAGAAAACGTCTGACCGTTCAAGTAAGTCCCCGTGCTCAACCCCGAAATTGAGACCCGTTGTCCCGCTACGAAGCTGTTCGCAGCCTGAAACGTAACCACATTTGAGGTGATCGAGAATCCGGTGATTGCGGCCACAGTGGTACAACTGGGCGCGCCGCAAACGCCGAACGGCGTCGGCACATCGGTCACAAGCGTGTCGGGGGTGTTCCCTCCGACCGCGATTGAACTCGTGTTCGTGCTGATGTCGGCAATCGCACCGGCGTCGCAGATGCTGACATATACGTGGCTGCTGTCGGCAGAGGCGGTGGTGAACATGCGGAACCGGATCGTAGCCGGCGTGTAAGTGGCAGGCGTCACGCAGGAGGCGAGTATCGGCACCGCATATTGGGTGGCACTGAACTGCGCCGATGAGAGCAACGACAACGACGGCGACAGCAGGGACGATGGAATGGGCTTCACGGTCAAACTGAGGGCGTCGAACACGGTGAGACGGGGAATGATGCAAGGTGCGGCCGTTCCGATATTCGGATCGGGACAGGTCGCCTCCGTCTCGTAGCTCGCTACATAAAAGCGGGAGCCATCGGGCAGCGCAGCCACCGAAACTGGGGCACAGCCGTTGGGGCATTCCGAGGCTAGGGAAATATTGCCCAGGAGCGAAGGCGTGCTGGTTGTCGCATCGAAAACGTAGACCGTCCCCGCGGTCGGATTGGTTACGTATAAACGGTTCCGACTCTTGTCGTAGAGCACGAAGTTGGCGCCGGGGCCTCCCACGGATTGAGGCGATCCAATCACGGCGTTCGCGGCCGTGTCGATGGTGTAGAGCAGCCCATCCCCTTGTGTCAGTATGTATACGCGCAAGCTGTCTGGACGCGAGACTGCCCACACCGGTGAGTTGGGAATCGGGATATTGGCCAGCGTTGACAAGTCCTGCGGGGAAATATCCATGACCGTATTGCTGCCCTGGTTCAGCACGTAGAGATTGGCCGCATTGGGGGGCTCGGTCATCGCAATGGGATGGGAGCCTGCGGGTAGATACACAATGTTGGCCACTGTGTTCTGCGCGGGATTCAGGACCGCGACCGAGTCGGTGCTGCTGAAATTGCAATTCGGGTCGTTCTCGACGCCATAGTTGGCTACATACACGGCTGTGGTCTGCGAGGTCGCCACGAAGTCAGGGAGATACGAACAAGAAAGCGGAATCGGAACCGTCGCCGTTCCACCGGAACTGGAAACCAAGCTGGAGATGGAATTCACATACTGAATCGTTGTGCCGTTGACGGACGTCATGGGAAAACTTCCGTCGTACTGGGGAACACCCACACCGGCGACCACGATCTGCCCGCCTACCTGGGCTTTGATCAATGGAGCACTGAGCGTCATGGTCACGACACTGGAAACGGGGTCTTCACTAATGGCCACGATGTTGGCAGACTGAAACGGACCGACGTTTGGCATGTTGAAGTTCGTCGGCGTACCCAATCCGCTCGCAACGGAACCAGAACTGGCGGGGAAGAACGCCGTGACGACGTCGGTGTCTCCCGGGAACATACTGCCCGCGCTGGCCACGAAAACTCTTGAATTGTTGGGCAGAACGGCGGCATGCGTGGGATTGATCCCCATGTTGGCCACGCCGATGTTGGTGTCTCCTGATACGTCGATCTGGAGCGCCGTGCCGGGGTTAAACGGCACGTTGGCGCTGATCCCAAAAACGGCATGGAAGTTTGCCGGATCGGGCGGAGTCGTGCTCGTGGGAATGACCACTGGGCGATAAACTTGACCACAGGAAATATCGAGCAAAGTTGCCAGCGCAATCGCCGCCACCCAGCCCACACGTCGGAAACTCATCGGCACCCCGAAGAAGAAGTTCTGGTTAAAATGATTCAGGCAGAAGCGATTATTGTAACGATTGCAGGCCGTCCGCGCTAGGCCGGGTGGCGGCTCTCAGCTCTCAGCAAGAGATGCGGAGTGAACGGGGCGAGATGCCTGACGCAGCGATTCGGTGGTGCAGCGCGGAGCCTCTGGGATCGCGCCGGGTTGGGGAAGGGCAGAGGCCGAGAGCCGGACGCCACCTCATCGTCTGCGAGACTTTGCGGCCACTGACTCCTCGGACTTGATCGCAGCGGCGGGCTTCTTTTTGCCTTCCATCTGGGCCAGGCTCTGCTTCAACGCCGCCATCAGATCTACGACCGGGGCCAATTTCTTCGGCTTCTCGACGGCAGCGACCTCTCCGCCTTCCAGTTTGGCCTCGATCAGTTTCTTCAAGTTCTCCTGGAAGTTGTCCTTGTACTTTTCGGGATCCCACTCATCGGCAAGCGCTTCGATCAACTGGTGGGCCACCTTCACCTCGGCTTCCTTCAAGTCCACATCAGGCGCGCCGAAACCTTCCACCTTGCGAACTTCCTCGGCGTAGTACATGGTGTGCAGCATGAGTCCGCCCTCGTGCGGGCGCAGGAACACGGTGTATTCGCGATTGTGCATGGTGATCTTGGCGATGGCGACGTATTCGCTCTCTTCGAGCGCCTTGGTGAGCAGGGCGTAGGGGCGGCGTCCCGCTTCTTCCGGCATCATGTAATACGACGATTCGAAATAGACCGGATCGACGTCGCCAGCCTTCACGAATTCGAGGATCTCCATGGTCTTCGCGGTCTGCGGCTCGATCTTCTTGATCTCATCGGGCTCGATGATGATGTATTCATCTTTGCGGAATTCGTAGCCCTTGACGATGTCGGCGCGGTCCACCACGAGGCCGTCGGCTTGGCAGACGTATTGCTGCTTGAGCCGCGACTTGTCGGCGCGATGCAGCATGTTGAAGGAAATGCCGCTGCTGCGCGCGCCGGAAAACAGTCGCACGGGCATGGAGATGAGTCCAAACGTTAAGTGACCCGACCAAGTCGAAGCAGGCATGATGTCCCTCGAAGGCGTTCCTCGAAGCTGGCCTGACAGCCGGCTTCGGGTATATAGACGCTAAACCCCACAGCAGGGAGAGTTTAGCCTAGAAGCCACCTCTTTTGCACCAAGCCAGGGGCACGAGGAATCGAATTTCGAAGCCGGAGGGGATGGGGTAGGCTAGGGGTGGGCACTAGGGGTTGTAGTTAACCGATCGAGTTCAACCCTGCGGCGGCATGGCCTCCACGTCCGAAATTTACGCAGGAAGGGATTTTTGAAACCCGTGGCCTCTCGCACTCATCATTAGTCCAAAGTTGGAGACATCATGACCGACCTGCGCTATCCCATTGGCAAATTCCACCTCGACGGACCGCTGACCGAAGAGCAGAAACAAACGGCCCTGGACGACATTGCCGGTACTCCAGCCAAGTTGCGCGCGGCCGTGAATGGGCTATCCGAGGCCCAACTCGACACGCCGTACCGGCCCGGCGGATGGACCGTGCGGCAGGTGGTGCATCACGTGCCGGACAGCCATCTAAATTCCTACGTGAGGTTCAAGCTGGCCCTCACGGAAGACGAACCGACGATCAAGCCTTATGCGGAAGATCGCTGGGCAGAACTGGCGGACACCAAGTCGACCCCGATCGCCGTTTCGTTGACGCTGCTCGATTCCTTGCACGAACGCTGGGTGCGCCTGTTGCGCTCGCTCACGCCAGAGGAATGGAAGCGCACATTCCGCCATCCGGAAATGGGTGCCATGACCCTGGAAAAGACTCTCGCCCTGTACGCGTGGCATGGACACCATCACGTGGCGCACGTGACTGACCTTCGCAAACGGATGTCGTGGTAACGTCGGGAGGAACCGCAGTATGATCGCTAGAGTGTGGCATGGATACACAAGACCCGGGCACGCCGACGCTTATGAGGCGATGTTGTAGCCTGAACTTCTGCCAGGAATCAGCAAAGCAAAGGGTTACAGGGGAAGCTATCTGCTTCGTAGGAGTGCGGGTGCGGAGGTGGAGTTCATTACCATTATGCTGTGGGACTCGATTGATGCAATTCGTGCGGTCGCAGGAGCCGACTATGAGACTGCGGTGATTCCTGAGGGGCGCCGCCAGTACCTGTCGAGGCACGATGCCAAGTCAGCGCACTACGAGATTGCTTCGGTGCAGGGGCTGACAGGTTTGCCGTAAGATATTTCCAGCGCGTTAGGTGATTCCGATCCGCCATAGCAAGTAGCTGGTCGATTCGCGCAACACCGCGACCACACGCTGCCACCAGGTGTGGGGCCGCGAGTCCGGGCGCGGCGCCACGAAGACTGCGGCAAGGTCTTCATGCTCCAGCAGTTTGCGGATGCGGAAGACATGATAGGCATCGCTGACCGCGATGCAGGTGTGCAAGCCGTTGGCGCGCATGATCACGCCCACACGCGCGGCGGATTCCGACGTGTCGCGGCCCTGGGTTTCGGCGATCAAACTGCGCTCGGGGACGCCGTGGCGCATCAGATAGTCGCGCCCAACCCCACCTTCGCTAAAACTGGGATCGTCACCGGCTCCCCCCGTCGTGATGACCACCGGGGCCACACCCCGATGGAACAAGTCGAGAGCGTGGTCAAGGCGCGCCCGCAGCACGGGGGAGGGGTGGCCGGAGTATTCTGCCGCACCGAAGACGACAATGGCATCGGCGGGATGGACTTCCTGCAGCGAAGCCGTACGCACCACCTGCACAGCCGTGACGGTGAGTGATAGCCCGGTGGCCACCACGGCCAGGATCAACAGACGAAACCACCAGCGGGGAGGCGGATGCTGGTTGGGAGGTTCATCGGTCATTCTTCGGCGGTCATCCTTCGACGTTCATCCTGGGCCGGTTTCATTTCTGGGCGTTCATCCCTGGGCGAAGAACTTGGAGATTTCGTCGGCGGGAATCGCACCCTCGCGAATACTGCGCCAGCGCGCGGCCTCGTCGCTGAGGTCAACGATGGTGGAAGCGACGTCGCGCGGAGAAGCGCCGCCGTCGACAATAATGTTGATGCGGCCCTCGAGTTGCCCACGCACCTGTTCGGCGCTGGTGCACTCCGAGGCGCCACTGAGGTTCGCGGAAGTAGCGGTGATCGGAATTGCCGCGGCGGTCACTACGGCGAGCGGAATCCTTGCGTTGGGCACGCGCAGCGCCACGTTGCCGGTATTGGCCGTCACTTTGAGGGGCAGGCGCGAGCCCGCCTTGACGATGATGGTCAGCGGCCCGGGCCAGAACTTTCGCGCCAGCGCGTAGAACTCTTCGGGCAGCGGCTTGGCCAGTTCCTCCGCCTGATCGGTGCTCTCGATGAGCAGCGACAGCGGCTTGTGGCGCGAACGGGTCTTGATGTCATACACCTTGTCGACCGCCCGCAAGTTGAAGGGATCGGCAGCTAGTCCGTAGAAGGTATCGGTGGGCATGCCCAACACTTCGCCGGAACGGATCTGATCAGCGACGTATTTGACCAGGGACGACTCAGGAGTATCGCTATTAATCTTTATGATCTCGACGCGCACGGCGTTCCCTTCTTTATTGGCAACAGGCTCGATTTATTTCGACCGCGAAACCTACCATAATACGGCAAAACTCCGCAAGATGATGCCGCGGCGTATGATTGGGTCCTGATGCTGTCGGGTCATTCGCCCCTTTCTGCGGCGTCATCCCGAAGCCCGGCGTTCTTCAGCCGGGCGTGGATCTCGCGCGGGAGCGTGCCGGGGAAGGTCGGCCGCACTACGCGCAAATCCTTCCCTTAGCCTGAAAAACGGCTCCGGTCACGATGAGGTTGTGGGAACGGAAAGTCTCGAGAGTTGAAAGTATGAACCGCAGATGACCCGAACCTCTGAATCCGCGCCCAGCGCCGAGCATCGGCTTCGCCGCATCGAAGGGCGCCACAACGCCCTGGTGAAGGAATTGCGGCAGGCGTTCGCGCGCGCTGAGCGTACCGAAGACGGGAGTTGCGCTATTGAAGGCCTGCGCATTGTCGAAGAGGCTATCCGCAGCGGGCTGCGCTTCCGGGCTGTATTCTTCAAAGAATCGGCGCAGAATCTGGCGGAGCGTCTCCTGCCCCAAATCGGCGCCAACGTGGACACTCTGCTGTTGCCCGACAAGCTCTTCGACGCCACCGTGCCCACCGAAACGCCTCAGGGAGTGGCGGCACTGGTTCGGATGAAGGAATTCACTCTGGCGGACGTGCTGGAACGGCTGCAGGTTGGCCCGGTCATTGTTCTCGCGGGACTGCAGGATCCAGGCAATCTAGGGACAATCCTGCGCTCGGCCGAAGCCTTTGGCAGCGCCGGCGTCGGGTTGGGCGAGGGGACGGTCAGCCCATTCAATTCGAAAGTGATTCGTGCCTCGGCGGGATCGGTGTTCCGGCTGCCGGTCGTCCTGGCCAAAGCAGCGGGCGGAACGGAAGAGATTTCCGCCAAGCTGCGTGCACAGAGCGTGCGGCTGATTGCGACGTCGTCGCACAAGGGCACGTCGCTCGATCAGGCCAATCTTACGGGGCCTTTGGCAGTTTTCGTCGGGAGTGAGGGATCAGGGCTGCCGCGCGCGGTGCTGGCGCAGGCAGATGAATTGATTGCGATCCCGCACACGGCGCAGGTCGAGTCGCTAAATGCGGGCGTTGCGGGAAGCATCGTCCTGTACGAGGCGGCGCGGCAGAGACGTGGGCAGTAATCTCCATGGTAGAGCGCGCCGGTGAGAGGGGAGAAAGCACGCCGGCGGCAACCTGCGGCGGAAAGGCGCCGGTGGAAGAGCGGCCCTACAGGGCCCGCGTAAGGCGTGCCGAACCTATGCGGGCTTTAAGCCCCGGTCGAAACCAAGTCCGATGTTCACGCTGATCCCCCGCCATCGATCACCAGGGCGGCTCCCGTAGTCCAACTCGACATCGGACTCGCTAGAAACAAAACTGCATTCGCAATGTCGTCGGGCGTGCCCACTCTCGCCAGCGGACGATTCGCGGCTTCCCGCATGAAGGCTTCCTGGTCCTCACCAAGCTGGGCGCATTCGCTGAGCAGCATGGGCGTTTCCACATCCCCCGGGCACACGCAGTTCACGCGAATGTTCTGCTTGCCGTGGTCGACGGCCATGGCGCGCGTCAGGTTCACCGTCCCGCCTTTGGCGGCGCAGTAGGACGCGGCCCGCGGACCTCCCTTGAGCGACCACCCCGAACCTATGTTGATGATGCTGCCTCCGCCATTGCGGACCATATGGGGCACCACTTCGCGCGAGAGCAGATAGATTCCCTTCAGCGTCACATCGAGGGCTAGATCCCATTCGTCCTCATTGAGTTCGACGATGTTTTTGCGAATGGCGATGCCGGCGCAGTTACAAAGAATGTCGATCTTGCCCGAGCGATCGACGACGGTCCCGACGGCGCGCCGGCAATCGGCGGCGCTGCGAACGTCGCAGTTCAGGAAAACCGCTGCGCCTCCGCGAGCTTCGATTTCGGCGGTGGTCGCCCGACCTTTCATCTCGTCGATGTCGAGCACGGCGACAAACGCTCCCATCTCCGCCAGGCGGTTGGAGATGCCGCGCCCAATTCCCGAGGCAGCCCCGGTGACGATGGCCACCTTGCCTTCCAGCGACAGAAGCTTGGCCGCGCGTTCTTCAATCTTGTGTGATTCCATGTTCATTGATCACCGGCTTCTGGTCGCCGGGCGGTTGCCACGGATCGAGGACTACACCTTAGAGCTGCAGAGTCATCAGCGCCCCCGTAATGTCCATCAGCCAGTGGGCCGCAATCAACGGAGCAAGGCGCCGAGTGCGCAGGTAAATGAGAGTGAGGGCGATCACTCCAGGCACGAACGCAAAAAAACGCCAGATGACGAAACGCCAATCCGGGACAAAGGGCAAGAAGCCGTGCTGAAGGGCCCACCAGAAGCTGACCACGATCACCGCTACCCAGGCGTGGCCCGATAGGCCCTGAATCCGGGGCAGGACATAGGCCTGGTAGGTCATCTCTTCGGTTGGGGACCAGACGAGCCACCATAAACTGAGGCTGTACGCAATCGCCCAAGCCGGCAGGACCCGCCCCACGAGCATGCCCGGATGCGCATCCACACGCAGCGTGCCGTACATCACCAGGCTGCTCAACAGACCGCCACCCACAAACAGGGGGAGCACCAGAAGAAATAGTCCGATGCCGACAAAAACATCGCGCCCACGCCGCCACCGAATGGGGCCGATAAGGTCGCGCAGGGTAATGCCCTCCTGTCGCGTGAATTGCCAGATCAACGCAAGACAGCCAAAATCGACCAACGTCCCGTAGACGGTCCAAAAGGGCGCGGCAGAGCGCCACGGCGTGGGGCGGCCTTGCAGCGCGAAGACCCCGGCGACCAGCGCTTGCGCTGCAAACATCAGGGCACTGCGGCCAACAACGAGCAGAAGCGGCCCCGTCCACGTGATGCTCCCTTGTACAACACGGGTTTGAATCTGAAACTGCGAGTCGGCAACCGTCGCCGCGTCGTGTTCTTGTTCTTCCTCTAATACTTGTCCGCGATTCACCTTGAGCCTCTCTCCTAGTTCAGACTAACCGCTGTGTTCCAGAGCTCTTCCCGCCGCTTCCAGCGTGAGGTCCACGTCCTCATCCGTGTGAGCCAACGTGACAATGGAATGCAGCGCCGCAGATGGCGATGCGTAGACGCCAAAGGGAAACAGCGACAGCACAAACCTCTGGAACGCCGCCCGGTCCACGAACTGGCAGAACTCCCGGTAGTCGCGGATCTCGGGATGGTTCGTAAACACTAACTGAAACATCGGACCAACATTCTGCACGACCACGGCGCGGCCCTTCTTCTTGAATAGCTCCCTGTACCCTGCGCATAGGCGCTCACCAATACGCCAGGTGTGGCGGAACGAGGCATTTTTGTCGCGGGTGAGCACGCGCAGGTTGGCTCGCGCGGCGAACATTCCGATGCGCGAGCCGTTGTGGGTTCCATAGTGCAGAACACCTCCCCACTGCAAGGCGCCCATCACTTCGGCGCGACCCACTAAGGCTGCTACCGGCAGGCCACAGCCCAGAGCTTTGCCGAAGGTCACCAGGTCAGGAGACAGTTTGTAATATTCCTGGCAGCCGCCGGGAGCGATGCGGAATCCGGTCACAGTCTCATCGAGGATGAAGAGAATCCCGTTGGCCCGCGCGACGTCTTGCAGGCCCTGCAGATATCCTTCCGCCGGAGGGATCACGCCCATGTTGGCCATGATGCCTTCGCTGATGATCGCCGCAATCTGGCCGGGATGATTTTCAACGGCACGCTGCAGAGTCGTCAGATCGTTCCAAGGGACGACAATCGTGTCGTCGAGCGAGCTGCGATTCAGGCCGGAACTGTCGGGGATCTTGACGGGATCGCTGCGCAATCCAATCGCCGTCGGCGGCAGGACGTTCGAGCTGACCAGAAGATCATCGTGCCATCCGTGGTAGTGTCCTTCGAATTTCAGAATCTTCGGCCGCCCAGTCACACCCCGCGCCAGGCGAATCGCGGCCATGACCGCCTCGGTACCCGTATTCGCGAAGCGCACACGCTCCGCGTTCGGAACGATGCGCTGCAGCATTTCGGCAACTTCCAGTTCAACGGGCGTTGCGGTGGCAAAGTGCGCTCCCGTGGTGGCAGCCTCGGTGATGGCCTCCACGATCTCGGGATGTGCGTGGCCCAGCGGCAACGCACCGAAAGCCATCATCCAGTCGATGTACTGGTTGCCGTCGACATCGTAGATACGCGAGCCGCGGCCACGCTCCATGAAAATGGGATGCTTGCCGAAGTTCGCCGGGCCGCGAGAGGAGGAACTGCTGGCCTCGATCAGCACGCCAAGGGTGCGCTCGTAAATCTGCCTCGACTTTTCCGAGCTGAAAACCAAATGACCTCCGGCTCCGGTCGTACCGCCGTCTCGGCCGCCGTCGTGGCGGCGTCTCGTCACCACTGCCAGGGCGAGACGCCCTCTCAACAGCGGGCAGGATGTCCTCGTTACCGGACTCGACTTGCTATGGTACAGCAGAGACCTCGCCAATAGGCTCTGAGACTCGCCCTTCCTTGGTAACCATTACGAAATGGAGCGCAATTTTCTCCCACCTGAGCATTCTTACTCTGCATGGCCGCCACCCCCGAAACATCCCCCAGAGAAAGAAGCGCATCCCCTCAATCGTTGGAGTGAGGCTTGAACCATGAAAAACACAATTTTCGCCGCAGTTTCGCAACTCAGACGAGCTGTTCTGAGTCCGTTTTTCCCCTGCCTGGTGGCTGCTTCCGTCTGCGGGGGAACTGCCGCCCAAGCTCAAGAGAAGCCGGTTGAACCTTCCCATGCCCCGGGATGGGTCGTGATACCGGTCGATGAATACCGCGTGCTGCGGGCGAAGGCCTACCCGGTGGAGCACGATCCTGAACCGCCGCCGTTGGACGCCACGCTAACGCGCGTGGACTACGACTTAAAGATTGCCGGTGATCTGGCCGCGGGGCGCGCCCGCCTGACCGTGGACGTATTGAAAGACGGGTGGGTGCGGGTTCCCGTCCCCGCAGGGTTGCTGGTCCGCGAAGCCCGGCTAGACGGCAAGCTGGTTTCGCTGGTGCCGGGCGCGCCAGGCAAAGGCGGAACGCACCTTTCAGCGTTGCTCTCGCATGCAGGACGCTCGGTGCTGCAGCTCGACGTGGATGTAGCGGTCACGTCATCCGCGGGCGACGAGAGCATGTCCCTGCCTTCCACGGAATCGGGGGTGACCCGGGCTACGGTGCTGCTGCCGCGGCAGGGAGTCGACCTGCGAGTCGGCGGAGGCTTGCTTTCCGAGAAAACCGAAACCTCGGGCGAAACCAAGTGGCTGGCCTACGCCCGCGGAAATGAAGCTCTCACTTTCACCTGGCGGAAGAAGACCGAAGATCACCACATTGAACAGCCGCTGCGCCTGCGGGGGTCGCTGACGCAACTAACCAGCCTGGCGGAAGACTCGACTTCCATTTATGCCGAAGCGAACTTCGAGGTTGTGCAAGGGGCGGCCCGCGAAGTACGAATCCAGTTGCCGGAAAAAATTACGATCAATCAGGTCTCGGGCGCGATGGTGGCCGATTGGGAGATGAAAAACGGCGAACTTGCCGTGACGTTTCTGGAGCCGGTCGAACACAGCGCGCGCTTCGTCATCAGTGGCGAGGCGCGCCTTCCCAGGGATGGAATTATCGACATCCCTCTTTTCCGGCTTCTGCACACGGAACGCGACGCCGGAGGAGTGGCCGTTGAAATTCTGGGTGCCGGAGAAATCAAAGACCAGAAAGCGCAAGGTCTTGAGGACGCCGACGCCACCGATCTCGGCGAAATGGTGGCGAACCGGCAGTCGCCCGCTCTGGTGGCGTTTCGCGCCCGTTCGGGCGAAGCGGGCACGACACGCTCCTTGAGGGTGAATGTCGTTCGCTACGACCAGCAGGCTGTGCTGGTGGCGAACATCGAAGAGGCTCGCTACCAGGTGCTGATGAGCACCGACGGAAAAGAGTTGGTGCAGGCGCGGTACGCGGTTCGAAACAACCAGCGAAACTTCGTGAAAGTTACGTTGCCCCCGGGCGCAACGGTCTGGAGCGTTTCGTTGGCGGGAAGGCCAGTTCGTCCTGGCCAATCGCCCGACGGCAGCCTGCTGTTGCCGCTGGAGAAATCGCGGGGTGGAGACGATGCGCCTGCCTTCGCCGTGGAGATTCTGTATCTCGCGAAAGCGGCGGCGTGGACCGACAAGGGCCGCGAAAGGGTGACGCTGCCGGCGCTGGATCTTCCCATTTCTCGCACCGGACTGCTGCTGTACTACCCGCCTCTGTTCCGGGTTTCGCCGGAGCAGGGCATGTTTCGGCTGCAGGTGTATGAAAATCCGGTTTCTGCGGCGCTTGCACCACCCGCAGGCGCTGGTCTCGGCGGCGGCTTCGGGGTGGGAGTGACGGCGGCGGCGAACGGTCCCGCCGCGAGTGCTCAACCATACGATCGGCTGGAACAGTTCACCAAGCTGCAGAGCGCCGACGACAAGGAGAAGAAGGACGCAACCCAGGCCTTGCTCGATACGTTCCGCTCAAAATCGCTGGCCGGGAAGGTAACCGGCATTCTCCCAGTCAACGTTGCGTTCCCCGCGTTTGGCCCGTCGATCTTCCTGGTTTCCGAACTCACCAGCGAAAATCAGTTTCCCTCGGCAGAGTTCAGCTTTCAGCATGACAAAAAGGGAGGTGTGCGATGAAAAACATATTTGTGGTGTTGCTGCTGTGTTGCGGGTGTGTGGCAGAAGAAAAATCCACGCTGCCCTTGCCCGATTCCGGTAACGTCACGCTTACGCTCGACGAATACAACAAGCTCGTAGAACTCGCGGCGAAACCGCAGAAGGGACCCGATCTCGCGCCTCTTCCCTACTCGATCAAGCATGCCGAGGTGAAGCTGCGGATTGAGAATGATGGCGTGCGAGGCATGGTGCAACTGGAAGGAGAACTCTTCCGCAAGGGGGTGAGCAAGGTTCCGCTGACCACGGGAATGACGGTGCTCGACGCTCACCAGAATGGCAAGTGGGTTCCCTTGCTTCAGGAAAATGGCACGCACATGGCACTGCTGTCGGGACCGGGGGAATTTTCCGTGGCGCTCGACACCGGGCTGCCCCTGCGGATCGAGGCGGGCCGCGCTTCCTTCACCTTGCCCGTGCCGGCCGCTGGCAGTGTGCAACTGGCTATGGTGATTCCCGGGGATCACACGTTCGCGAACATTACCTCCGGCCTGATCACGAGCCGGAAATCCGAGAACGGCCATACCGCGATTGAAGCCACTCTGGTTCCGGGACAACCCGCGACCATCTGGTGGACCACGCGGGAAGCCGTGACTCCCACCGTGCCCCGGGAAGTGCGGTTTCTCGCCGACGCGAAGACGCTGGTTTCGGTGAGCGAGGCTGAGGTGCGTCTGGCCGTGCTCGCCGACGTCACGGTCGTACAAGGCGAGCCTTCGCAATTCCAGGTGGAACTGCCTGCGGGGTACGAGGTCACCGGAGTTACCGGGGCAACCCTGGATTCCACTGAGACTCAGGCCGGCGTGTTAACGCTGAAGGTCAATGCGCCCACTCAACGCAACCACCAGTTCCTGATCTCGATGGAACGTTCCATCAGCGGCGCGAAGGCCGATGCGCCATTTCTCACCTTCAAGGGAGCCCAGCGGGAGACCGGCGAAGTGCTGGTCGAGGGCGCGGGCACCATGGAACTGACCGCGACCGAAGGCGGCGGCCTCAAGCGCATGGACGTGAAAGAAGCGAATCCGTATCTGCGATCCCTGGCGCATTTCCCACCACAGGCCGCGTTCCGCTATCACAAGCAGGCCAGCGAGACGCCTACGCTGGCGCTCGAATGGGTGCGGTTCCCGGACGGCAGCGTGCTCGCCGCGGTCGCCGAACGCGCCGTGGTCACCACCATGGTCACCTCGGAGGGCAAGTCCCTCACCGAGATACGATTGATCCTCAAGAATCAGGCGCAGCCCTTCCTGAAAGTCGCCCTGCCCGCCGGCGTCAGCATTCTTTCGGCAGATGTCGGCGGCGAGCGCGTGAAGCCAGTACAAGGTCCCGATGGAAGTCGCGTGCCGCTGCTGCGGCCGGGATTCCGTCCGACGGGGTCGTATTCGGTTTCGTTCGTGTTCATGCACTCCGGAGCTCCGTTTGCGAAAAGAGGCGGAGCCGAACTTAGCCTGCCGAATATGGACATTCCGATCAGCCTGTTGAGTTGGGAGGTCTTTCTGCCGGAACAATACAAGGTGAAAGATTTCGGCGGTGATGTGATCGCGGCCAACCTGGTGCCACCGGCATTTCGCGAGAACACAGTGGCCTATGGTTACGGTACGGCGCCCGAGGAGCCGGCCAGCAGCGTGACGATTGCTCCTCTGCTTCCGGGACAATTGGGCGGAGTGCTGGCCGATCCTTCGGGTGCGGTTCTTCCGAACGCACGGGTCACCGTCACGCAGACGGACACAGGTTTTACGATGTCGACGATGACCGATCAGGATGGGCGGTGGGTAGTGTCCAACGTACCTTCGGGCAGGATCCGAATCCGAGCGGAGGCTCCGGGCTTCAAGACGACCGGGCGGGATGCGCTTTACGATGCGAACACGCCCTCAACGTTCAGCTTTGCCCTGAGTATCGGTAGCGTCGCAGAAACCGTCGAGGTTCAGGCTCAATCGATCACTCTGAACGGTCGCAGCTATTCTGAGCTGGAGCAACCGAAAAAAAGTGCGCCGCAGCAAAACACTGCCTCGGCCAACGTGATGAACCTGCAGCGCCGGGTGGCGGGCGTATTGCCGGTGGCCATCGATGTGCCGCGGGCCGGCACTTCGTTCAGCTTCGTCCGGCCACTGGTGCTGGATGAGGAAACCAAAGTGACTTTCAGCTATAAGAGCAGGTGAACGGCGCCTCAGCCATGAGTTGCACCCGCGAAGAACCTGTGCGTGTACCGGTTTTTTGCCAATGGCATAGAATGTTCGTTCGCGGGCTGCAACCTCATGAGCGATCCTGAAGTCTGGAAAACGTGGGAAGGCCGCGTGGTCGACGGGAAGTTTCCGCTGTCCCAGTGGCTGGGCGGATCTGAGCACAGTGCGGTCTTTCTCACCGAGCGTCCCGGACAGGCCTCTCAAAAGGCTGCGATCAAATTGATCGCGGCCGACGGCGCGGAGGCCGACGGCCAGCTTGCCCGCTGGCGCGCCGCCGCGAAGCTCTCTCATGCTCATCTGATGCGCATCTTTGAAGCGGGACGTTGTCGGCTCGACAGCACTCCGCTTTTGTACCTGGTAATGGAGTATGCGGAAGAGGATCTATCGCAGATTCTTCCGCAGCGCCCGCTAGCACCCGCCGAGGTCACCGACTTACTGCCCCCGGTTCTCGAGGCACTTTCGTATCTGCACGGCAAGGGATTTGTGCACGGTCGCATCAAGCCGTCGAATGTGCTGGCCATGGGCGATCAGCTGAAACTCTCCACCGATCAGGTCGTGCCCTCCACGGAGGTCGACTCCACACGCAGGCGGCGCGATGCTTACGATGCACCCGAGACCGCCGCCGGAATTATCACGCCCGCGGGCGACGTTTGGTCAGTCGGCGTCACGCTGGTGGCTGCGCTAACGCAGAATGTGACTCTCGCAGGTGAGGGATCGCACAGCGGTCCCGGTCTGCCGGAAACAATTCCGCAACCGTTCCGCGGCATCGCGCGCGAGTGCCTGCATCTCGATCCCAAGCGGCGATGCTCGATTGCGGAGATCCAGGCGCGGTTGCAGCCTGCGGGACGATCGGTGCCAGCTGAACCTCAAGCGCCTCCTCCTGTTCGCAGGCCCAGAAAACGTGGGCACGTCGCCGTGGGTTTGCTGGTGGCAGCGGCGCTGGTTGCGTTGGTTGTCTACTTCGCTCGCGGGAAAAACCTCACCGGCCCCCCCGCGGCCGCGACGGAGCAGCCTGCGCCGCAAACTGCGCCCGCACCTGCGCCCAACCCTCCTGTTGCCAAGCCGACCGCGGTGCCGAAAAAGGCCGCCGCTACAGGAGGCGAGGTCGTCCACCAGGTTCTCCCCGATATTCCTCAGAGCGCGAAGAATACCATCACCGGCACGATCAAGATTAATGTGCGGGTTGAAGTGGATGCGTCCGGCAAAGTGACCGCGGCAACGTTGAAGTCTCGCGGGCCCAGCAAATATTTTGCAGGTCTAGCGCTGAAAGCAGCGCAGCAATGGGAATTTTCTGCGCCCGAAGTCGACGGGAAGCCAGCGGCGAGCGCGTGGCTCCTCCAGTTTCGCCTCAAGCGAACTTCAATTCAGGCTTCGTCGGAACGATTGCCCCGCTAGCCCTTGATCGCCTGGCGCAGTTTCCACACGATCTGCCTGACCATCCCGAGAAGCAGTTTTGCGTCGTAAGCTTCCAGTTTGCAGCGCAGGATCAGGCCACGGGCTTTCTTCTCAAACATGACCTCGGTTCCCGGCTTCACATACCCGCTGATCCGAAGCGACTCGAGCAATCCCTCGGTAATCTGCTCGGTCTGGCCCGCAGTCGCTGGTTCGAAATCCTTGACGGCCGATGGGAGTGACGGGCCCCGCGCCAGTTCGTAGAGACAGACGGCGACGGCCTGTCCCAGATTCATCGAGATGTTCTGCTCTTTCGTTGGAATATTCAGCAACCAGTGACAGTGGCTGAGGTCTTTGTTGGTTAGCCCGATTTTTTCAGAGCCGAACAGGAGAGCAACCCGCTCTGTCTGCAGTTGCCGTCGGATCGCGGTACCAGGATGCTCATCGAGCCTGCGCACCGGTTGCTGCAGTACCCGATTGCGCACCGCGGTCGTCCCCACGACCAGAGCGCAGTCGGCAACGGCCTCGGCAACCGCCTTGTATTCTTCTGCGTTTTCCAGCAATTCGGAGGCCCCTACGGCGGAGCGGGCTTCGCGGAAACCTGGGGCGTAGGGATTTACCAGGCGCAGGCGGTGCGCTCCGAAATTGCTCATAGCTCGAGCCGCGGCGCCAATGTTCAGGGGATTGCGTGGGCGCACCAGCACCACCACGAGACCGTCTAATTCCGAGAGGGCAGGCAAGGAATTAATTCTACGACAGGGTAGACTCGCGGTGAGGACCGCTGACTCAGCGAGAGGGCACGGTCGCGGCCTGGGCCAATTGCTTTCGCTCTGCCGCGGCGGTCTTGGCTGCCTTGCTGGCTTCCATCGTCACGTCGCGTGAACCAAAGCCGACGCCAACCTTCTTAAGGAATGCATTGGGCGGGGTGCCTCCGGCAAAGATCCAGACGAAATCGTTCGGAATCTCCTCCGCTTTGCCGTTCACCTCCACGAGGACCGATTCCGGCTTGAACTCAAGCGGATTTGAGTTGAACAGCACCTGCAGCTTTCCGGAGCGCTCGAATTCTTCCATGCGCTTCGAATTCCGCTCTTTGATGCGGCTGAAACGCTCGCTGCGGTAGGAGACAGTGACCTTGTTGCCCGTCTGGCAGGCCAGCCCCATGGCGGCTTCCACCGCGCTGTCGCCGCCTCCTATGACCAGGATTCTCTTGTTGATGTAGTGGTCCGCCTCGATCAGGCGGTACATCACCTTAGGCAGGTCCTCGCCCTTGACGCCAAGCTTCCTCGGTTCCCCCGCTTTGCCCAACGCCAGGATCACACTCCGCGTCCGATATTGATTGGTAAGCGTCACGACCGTGAAAATACCATCTTCACCTCGCTGGATGTCTTCCACCTTCTCGCCCGTGGACACATTGAAGTCAGACCGGTTAAGAACCATGTCCCAGAACGCAAGTAGATTTTCCTTGGAAAGTTGCAGTTTCTTGAACTTGCCGTACATGGGAAATTCTACGGGACTGGTCATCACAAGTTTCTGCCGGGGATATTTGGCAACGGTACCGCCAACCTCGTCACGCTCGAGGGTAATGTAACTCAACTTGTTCTCAATGGCCCGCAGCGAGGCGCTAATTCCCCCCGGACCGGCCCCGACCACCAGAAGGTCGTAGACACCGGGTAGAGCGGGAGCGGCCCCATTCGCCTTGAGCCGTGCAGTGATGGTGTCCACGCACTCACGGCCCTGGTTGACCGCATTCTTGATCAGAGCCAGTCCGCCCAGTTCTCCGACTATGAACAGGTTTGGTACGGTGGTTTCGAATTCTGGCGTCAAAAAGGGTATGTCGGCTGCCATGCTGGGACTGGCCATCACCATCGTGATCGCGCCCACTGGACACGCGTCGGCGCACAGGCCGTGGCCGATGCACTTGTGTCCGTTGACGATTACAGCTTTGCCGCCGATCATCGCGAGCACGTCCCCTTCCGGGCAGACGCTGGTGCAGGTCGCGCAGCCGATGCAGTAGTTGTTGTCGATGTGCGGATGCTGGGCCTTTGGCCCCTCGGAGTACATCTTCCCTTTTTCAGCGGCTTCGCGGGCGCGGGTCTCCCTCTTCTTCAGGCTTTTGAGATAGATCGTCAGAAAGATGAAGCAAATGATCCCGCCGATCGCATAGGTAAAAATCGTTTCCATGGTTCGCGGCTAGAAGTATCCCAGAACAAATTGCAATCCGATATGGAGCAGCGCCAGCACAGCAAAAGCGTAACTGAAGGGCTTGTGCACGACGTGCCACAAATGGAATACTTTTTGCGAACGGGACAGAAATAGGACTCGCTTGGAGAGCGCGGCCTCTTCCGCAGCCGCGTGAATCGCCTTTTCCAGTTCGCGATGCCGCGTGGGAAGAAACCCCGCCATGGTGCTGAGAGTCTCGCCGAAGCTGAGCGCATGCCGCCGCAGTCGAGCCACCCGGAATACGCGGATCACATCGAGGATCATCATGTAGACCAGCGCCACCACGATGGGAAGCCTGGACACGCGATTCGCGTCAGGCATGCGCAACAAGGCGCGCAGGTCCGCTGCCGGCAGCAAATTTTGGGCTGACAGTTGCCGTGCCAGGTTCTCCTGCAGTTCCTGTAATTCCTTCATCGACAATTCGGCAGTGGTCACTTTGCGTGGAATCTGGGCGTATAGGTAGCGCCCGACGACGCCGCTGGCCGATACCGCGAACATGATCCAGAAGGCCATGCCCGCGATCCCCCTAAACTTCAGGGTCGAGTGAAACGCAATGATGAAGGGCGCCGTTAGCCCCATGAGCACGTGAATATCGAGCCAGTGCCGGGTGCTGCCTTTCGCTCCCAGCCATGCCCAGTGCTTCCGGATCGGGTACAGAAAGATTCCCACGAACAACGCCACGCCTAGAAATCCCAGATAAAGGCCAATCGGCCCACTCGGCCGCAGCATATGATGCTTGGGCGAAAAAGGACGGTCGACGGACGCCAGTTTGTAGTAGTCGAAGCCATAGATGAAGATGGCAAGATTGGTGGCGATGGCCAGGACATAGAGGGCATAGAGGCGCGTGCGATGGCCTCTCTCCGCGTCCGAGACGGGCTTCGCACCGGTGGCAATGCGGGCGGTTGCTGTGGCATTTGCGCTCATTTGCTAGTGACCTGCTCTTCTGTGCTTACTGAGAATTTCTTGTATGCCGTGAATTGGTGCAAGTTACGCCAATGCTGCTTGGGGGTCTCGACTTCCACTCGCGCTTGGGTCGGGAACCAGTACACCTGCTTCGAATCGGAGAACGGCACGGGAGTAAAAACGATCTCCGAATTCAGCGCTTTCAGCCCCACATCCTGCAGGCTGTCCGCGATACCCGCCTCAATCTTCGCGATGGATCCCGTCTGGGAGTCGATCCAGGCCGTGCCCGTGAGTTCCAGCGGATATTCCCGTCCCCGCAGGGCCAGCGCTGCCGGCGATTTCATGCCGGGAACATGCTCGAAACTGACCTTTTCCATCGTTCGGCCGCCCACGACTTCCTCTCCTACGAGGGTGAACTTGAACGCTTCCGCGTAGTAAGGATGAAAAACCAGGAACAAAGTGGCGAAGCCGTTGCTGAGCAACATGGAAGTATTCTTGCGGTCCCGCTTCGCCTCGTGCACCGGAATGCGCGATTCCGACAGATTCAACTCTCCCCCGGCATTCGTCATGATAACCAGATAGTCGTAGGTCGAATCTTCCTTGAGTTCCACCTTGTCGTCTTTGCCCAGCTTTTCCTGCCGCACCTGCTCCGTACACTTTACATCCGAAAATTGATCGAGGAAAACTGAGGTCTGCTGGGCAGTGCGTGCCAGAAGATCGTTCAACTGCTGCGCTTCCGGGGTCGCTCCGCCAGAACTGGCGAAACCCAAGCCGGTCAGCAGGACAACAATGAGGGCCGTATTGCGCCCATGGTGCGCGACGATTTGGGTCTGGTACTTCATTCGCCTCTCCTCTTCGAATCAAAGCGGTAGCCGATCGAGAACATCATCTGGTCGTAGCTTATATCCCCGCGGTTGGTGGTGAAGATTCCTTGCAGGTAGTAGTGCGGCCCCAGCGTGGTCTCGACCGTGCCAGTGAGAAAGCGACTGCGAGTGTTGGCCGTAATCGTGGAAGCGAAGTTTTGCTGTCCCGCCAGGGCCTCGATGCGCAGCCGGTCGCTCAGCTGCCGCGAAAGCGAGACCGCTTCATACGACCCATTGCCGAACGAACCGCTGAACCGGGAGTAATGCGCATCCGCACGCAGCTTCACCCATGGCAGCCGCCCAAAGGTGATGCCATACATCTGGTTCAGGGAAGTCTTGGAATCTCCGGTGCCGGTGCTCTGGCCCAGATTAGTGGACAACCAAACCTGCTTCACCACCTCAACCCGCCCGCCGGCGCTGAACCCCTGGAACAGGTACTTGTCGAGCAGTCCGGTGCCGATCAAGATCGTATTGAACGTTGGGATATCGCGAAAGTAGTTGTAATTGAAGTCCAACTCGAGCCGGGGATGTGGGTTCACCCGCAGGGTGAAAAAGTTGCGCCCCAGCCCGGGACCGGGCGCAGGCGTGACCGAATTGCCCTGGGGACTATCCAGTTGTGCTGATTCGTAGATGGCGAAGGCGCGCTTATAAGAGATCGAATCTTCGAAAAAGAGGAACGGCCGGTCGATCGCCCAATTCACCATGCTCACCCCAGCTCCGGTGGTACTGGTGAAGTGGAAGCCGTTGTACTCGCCGCCTTCGAAGTTGATAAAAGCGCCACCGATGACGCGGTTGGGGCTATAGTCCCAGGACGACGGGTCGGGCGTGGAACCGCCAAAAATCCCCAAGGTCGAGCTCTTGGAGAGTCTCTTGCCAAAGTAGCCGCCGTCAATCGTGTCCAGGCTGGGAGCCCAGGGCAGATAGAAGCGGCCGAATCCCGCGACCAGAGAGGAGTTAGGATTGTCGTAGGTCATGTTCAGGTGGTACGTCCGGTTAATCAGGTTCTGCAGCGTCTGTTGGGCGGCCACTGATTCCTTGGTCAGCCGTCCACGCCAGTAGCCGCTCAGATTCCAGTACGTACCGCCGATTCGAGTAATGTCGCCGCGGAAGACCATGCCGACATCCGAACTGGTGACGCTGCTCGTGCCGTGGCTGATGGTCTCGATGGCATCGAACCCGATGCGTCCTCGGGCCCGGTTCACCGAGGGCAGGGGCGGGCGTGGGACCAACGCGCGCGCCTCCTCGTCGAGCGTGTCGCCTTCGCTAAAGGAGATCACGGCGGGATACTGTCGCGTGGGGCTTAGGGCCCGCTGCTGCACCAGGGCCTCAGCATCGCCACTCGAAAGATAGGCCAGATCGCCAGCCTTCACGGGACGCTTGGGAGTATGAATGTCGGTCACTGCCGAAGTGTCAGCGACGCCAGTCACTTCCAATTCGGCCACCACGCGTGGATCGGCAGCGTTGGCACTGTCCCCCTGCTTCGCGGGCAAATTCTTATCTACAACTTCCAGCTTCATCCCTTCCTTCAGGCCTTGCTCGCGTCCGCCTTCCAGATAGGCAACGCCTTCGGCCACATACTTCACCTTGAAAACGGTGCGCAGACTCGGGTCATCGCTTCGGGCGATCACGGCGGCGACTTCCGCTGCCTCGCTGGAGATTGGCGCCGCTGACTCGTCACTCTTGCCATCCACCGGCGCTGTCGGAGGTTCAACGACTGCAACTTCCTTGTTTGGCGGCACCGTCGCAGCCGTTGTGTCCACCGTCGCTGCTGCTGTTTCCTTGGCCGGCGGCACCATCACTGCCGTCGTGTTCCCCACCCCCGCGGCTTCCTTGGCCGGTGGTACCGTCACTGCCGTCGTGTTCCCCGC
>JBARBI010000211.1:0-66373 GCA_049792875.1 Candidatus Sulfotelmatobacter sp. | reverse complement strand
CACGAGCTGGGGCCTTGGGAAGCCAGCGTTGTCGGACCGTTCGACCGCTGGCCGATGCATAGCGGGTTTGAGCGGTTCTACGGCTTCATGGCTGGCGAGGCTGACCTGTTTCATCCGGTCATCTACGACAACATGAACCGGATGGATCTGCATCCCGCCGCCGATTATTACGCCAGCACTGACATCACCGACAAGGCCATCGACTGGGTGCGATCCCAGCATTCACTGGCCCCCGACAAGCCATTTTTCGTCTACTACTCGGCCATTGGCACGCATGGCCCATTTCAAGTGCCCGAGAATTGGCGCGATCGGTACAAGGGCAAGTTCGACCAGGGGTGGGACCAGGTGCGAAAGGAAACGCTGGCCCGCCAACTCAAAATGGGAGTCGTGCCCCCAGGCACGGAACTCGCGCCCAAGCCACCGGGGATCCAGGAATGGGAGGAGCTGACGGCCGATGAGAAAAAGGTCTTTGCCAGGTACATGGAAATCTATGCCGCCTTTGGCGAAGTGACCGATTACGAAATCGGGCGGTTTCTGGACGCGATCGAGAACATGGAACTGATGGACAACACGCTGGTCTTCTACATTACCGGCGACAACGGCTCAGTTTTCCAAGGCGGCCCCATCGGCGCCTTCAATGAGCTATCCGTGTTCAACGGATTGCCAGAGCCGCTTGAGGTAGCGCTCAAAAACCTTGACAAGTTCGGCGGACCCCAATCCCACATTTTGTATCCCAATGGTTGGGCCTTCGCCGGCGCTACGCCCTTTGCCTGGGGCCACCAAGTGGCCTCCTACGGCGGCGTCTGCCAACCCATTGTGGTCCATTGGCCGAAAGGCATCGACGAGAAGGGCGGCCTGCGCACGCAGTGGTACCACATGATTGACATTGTCCCAACTGTTTTGGAGGCAGTTGGCGTGCCCCAACCAGACGTCGTCTATGGAGTTAAGCAGAAACCCATCGAAGGCGTGAGCATGCTCGATACCCTTATTAATGCCGAGGCCAAGTCGCGCCACATCACGCAATACTTCGAGATGGCAGGCAATCGGGGCATCTACCAGGACGGCTGGTTCGCTACGACGGTTCACCGCCCGCCCTGGGAGGCTAAGGCGCGGGCTACATTTGAAAACGACAAGTGGGAACTCTACGACGTAGAGAAGGATTTCAGTTGTGCGCATGACCTTGCCGCGAAATATCCCGATAAGCTTGAGAAGCTAAAGAAAGTTTTTCTGGAGGAGGCTGTCAAGTACAACGTGCTTCCGCTCGACGACCGCGCCTGGGAACGCTTCAATGCAGCTCTGGCGGGCCGCCCGGATCTGATGGAAGGTCGCACTGAGATGACGGTCTATGAAGGAATGAAAGGAATACCCGAGAATGGTTTTATCAACGTCAAGAACCGCTCCTTCGTGATTACAGCTGACATCGAAATCCCTGAGGGGGGCGCTGAAGGGGTGGTCATCGCTCAAGGCGGGGAGATGGGCGGCTGGAGTTTCTATCTGAAGGACGGCGCACCCAGGTTCGCCTACAACTTTCTCGGTCGCGAGACCTATAAGACCGTGGGCCCCGCTTCCCTGGCGGCGGGGAAGGTACTACTCCGCTTCGAGTTTGCTTTCGATGGTGGTAGGCCCGGCGCGGGAGGCAACGGTTCGATCTTCGTCAGCGGCGAAAAGGTTGCCACGGCGCGGATCGAGCACACTCATCCAAACGCGTTTGGTGCGGAAACAACGGACGTTGGCGAAAACCTCTACACCGCCGTCAGCGACGACTACAAGGTGGGCGATAACAAATTCACCGGCAAGATTAACAAGGTGATCATCCAGGTCGGCAAATCCAACCTCAGTGAGGAGGCACAGAATGCTATCCAAGAAATGCGTTTCAAGAAAGCATTGGCCGCCTAATCGTGCTCTTCAGGAAAATGGAACTCGATCTCGGTCTAGGACCCGCGCGGTGTAACCAGTGTTGGTTTGTACATCAACTGGCGATAAAATCTCGATTGCGCCTCACTGACCGCGTTCGTATTCTTCGAGGACCCTCAAACACTCCGCGAATTTGGCGGCCCGAACAGGTTCTCGCCCGCAGATTTTTTCTAGCGTGTGCTGGTTGATTCCCCCGCGCATGAATTCCCGCTTGGGAACTTTCGCAATCCGCGCTAACTGTTCCTCCGTCGCCACTGCGTTTCCTTTGCGCCTGTATTCAACTGCTTTGAAATCCAACAGACTCAGATCGCATCAAGAGGATGATGACGTCTTTTGAGGGAACAGGCGGGATCGGTGTAATAAGTGAGATGCGATATTTCGCGAACTGACGGAAACTGGACCGGCTCCACCATGTCCAACCGGCAGAGCCAGGCTATCCGCCACCCTGACCGCTGGAATGACACTGGTAACAGTTGATGCTGTTGTAGACATATCCCGGCACGTTGTCGTGGTGGAAGTTGTTCGCGTTGTTGCCACCGTGGCACCCGGTGCACTGGAAGACGGCATAGTTGCTCGAATTCGTATGGCAGGTCGAGCACAGGTTGTTGGCGCCGCCGTGGCCGGTGGAAAACTGCGTGTACTGTGAATGGTTGAACGTGGCGCCGGTCCAGGCAGTCGTGTTGTGGCAGTTCTGGCACGTAGTCGGGAAAAATTGTGGCTGCGCGGCGTGGCCCGGGTTGGTCGTGTTGTTGTAATCCGTCTGGTGACAACCGATACACGTAGTCGGCAGCGTTGTGTAGTTGTTGTTGACGTGGCAATCCGAGCATTGCCGCGGCGGTACTGTGTGCGATCCCGTCAGCGGGAACGCAGTATTGTTGTGATTGAACGAGGAGTCTGTCCATACGGTTGTGTCATGACAGACTTCGCAGGTCGTGGGGAATCCGGCCGCGGCGTGGGCAGGATTGTTGGTCCCGGCGTAATCCTTCTGGTGGCACGAGTAGCACAAAACGCTGTTCAGGGCATAGTTATTGTTGACGTGGCAGTCGGAGCAAAGCCGCGGCGGCACCTGGTGGGCACCGGTTAGCTGAAACCCGGTGCTCGCGTGGTTGAATTTGCCGTTGGTCCAGAGCACGGTGTCGTGGCAGGTGTCGCACGTCGTTGGGAATCCTGCCGCAATGTGATTTACCGGCGACGTCGCGTTGTTATAGTCGGTCTGATGACATGAGACACACGCCGCGCCGGTCAGGTTGTAGTTGTTGTTGACATGGCAATCGCTGCAAGCGCGCGGCGGCACCGTGTGATTGCCGGTCAGCGGGAAGCCCGTGCTGTTGTGGTTGAAGGTCGCATTCAGCCAAGTTGACGTGCTGTGGCAGGAATCGCAGGCCTGCGGGAAGTTTGCCGTGACGTGATTCGGGTTCGTGGTGCCTTGGTAATCCTTCAGGTGGCAGGTCACGCACGCCCCACTGTTCAGGGTGTAGTTGTTGCTCGCGTGGCAGTCTGTGCATTGCCTCGGCGGCACTGTGTGCAGCCCGGTCAGCGGGAATCCAGTGGTGGTGTGATCAAACTTGCCATCCGTCCATTGCACCGTGTCATGACATTGCTGGCACGTTGTGGGAAAACCAGCATGGGGCACAGGCGAGGTTGCGCTGTTGTAGGCGGTCTGATGGCAGTTGATGCAGGCTGTGCTGGTGATGCTGTAGTTGTTGTTGACGTGACAGTCGCTGCACTGCCGCGGCGGCACCGTGTGCGAGCCGGTCAAGGGGAATCCGGACTTCGAGTGATCGAACGTCGCTGGCTGCCATGCCGAAGTGTTATGGCACATTTCACAGGTTTGTGCGAATCCGCCCGCGACGTGGTTCGGGTTCGCGGCGTTTTGAAAATCTTTGAGATGACACGAGACGCAGGCCGCGCTGGTCAGGCCGTAATTGTTGTTGGCGTGGCAATCGGCACACTGCCGCGGCGGCACCGTGTGCGCTCCCGTCAACGCAAAGTTCACCATTGAATGGTTGAAGGTCGCCGGCGACCAGGCGGCCGTGGTATGGCATTGGTTACAGGTCGATGGAAAATTCGCCGTAACGTGGTTCGGATTGCTCGTCTTCTGGAAATCCGGCAAATGGCAGCTTACACACGCCGTACTGGACAGGTTGTAGTTATTGTTGGCGTGACAGTCGGAGCATTGACGGGGCGGCACGGCGTGCGCATTGGTTAGCGGAAAGCCCACCGAAGCGTGGTCGAACTTCGCATTCAGCCAGTTGTCTGTCCCGTGGCAACTGTCACACGTAGTGGAGAATCCGGCGGTCAGGTGGTTCGGATAGGTGGTCTTCTGGAAGTCGGCTGCATGGCACGAGTAACACTGCGTCGACATTGTCATGAACTGGCTGTTGGCCGCGCCTTTGTGGCAGGAATCGCAGACCACGGCCGCGTGCGCTCCGGTCAGCGGAAAGCGATTGTTGTGTTGCTGGATCTGCTGGATCGAGACTTGCCATCCGCGGACTGTGTGGCATTCCTCGCAGTTCGCCCCTAACTGCCGCCGGTGAATATCTGCGTGGCAGTCCTGGCATCGGTGCCCCACATTGGTGAACACGGGTCGCACGTGACACTGAGTGCAAGCGACCGACTGATGCAGACCGCGCAGCGGATATCGCGTCTGATTGTGATCGAATTCAGGAACGGCGCGGATCGGCCTCCACGCGTCCGCGGTGTGGCAGTTCTGGCACGGAACGTCCAGACTCCCGTGCGGACTATGTGTACCTGCCGACCCTTGCGCCAGCGCGCTTCCGGCCATGCCGAAGCCCGCTAAGAGCAACGCTGCGATCAAATTGAATCCGGCCCGAGACACCCGCACGATTTGCCCCTTGGTTCTGGTCCCCAGCATCAGAATCCGCTGAGGACGTTTCTGCGGGAGATGCACTTCTGCATCCACTCGTGAGGGCGAGGCGGAAATTCATGACCATAAACCGTGCGCCGACGAAGCGCCTGGTTGAGAGCTTCGGCGCCATACAAAGAGCCATGGAATCAACATCCTAGCAGCGGTAAGTTTCTCCGAAACGCAGGGGCAGCCCGACAAACCAAGGGCATCTAAGCGAGGCGAAGACCTCGAGGAACTGGTGCGGTCATGAGTTTTGAACTCTGGCCGACAATTTTCTGCACAGGTTTGCAACCCCAACACTGAGGCGACGCCGGCCCACCTTTTCCCGCGCTTTCCGCTTACCCCCGCCAAACCGGGCACGGGTAGTGCATCGCGACGGCAAAGTACCCCCAGTGCCTTCAAGGTAGCCCCGGCGTAGTCAGTACGTGATGTGAAGGGCGAGGTAGGGTGGGGCGCGGGGGGCTGAACTCTTAGCGACTTTCGCGGTGAAATGGTCCTGCTCGGAACCCTAAACCTGCGCGACGGCCCGTTGCTGCGCCAACTGCTGCGAAAGAAACGTCAAGTACTCTTCCATCCCCTCGCCAGTTTTCGCCGAGAGCCGGAAGATCTGCATTCCCGGACGCACCGACTGGATACTGGTTCGCGCTGCATCCCAGTCGAACTCAACTGCACTCGCCAGTTCGTTCTTGGTCACCACCGCAACATCTGCGCTGTTGAAGATCGTCGGATACTTCAGCGGCTTGTCCTCTCCCTCCGTCACCGACATCAACACCAGACGCAGATTCTCCCCCAGGTCATACGAAGACGGACAAACGAGGTTCCCCACATTCTCAATAAAAAGGAAGTCCAGTTGATGCAGGTCCCACTCCTGTAGCGCATTCTGCACCATCGCCGCCTCCAGATGGCACAGCGTCCCAGTCGTGATCTGCTTGACCGGAGCCTTGCTACGCGCCAGTCGCACCGCATCGTTCTCCGTCGCCAGATCTCCGACCAGTGCTGCTACGCGATAACGAGGCTGCAACTGCGTCAGCGTCTTCTCCAAAAAGGTCGTCTTGCCTGAGCCCGGACTCGAGACCAGGCTCACGACAAACACACCTGCTGCGCGGAATTGTTCGCGCAGGGCACGCGCGATCACGTCATTCTGCTTCAACACGTTCCTGCGCACCTCAACCAGACGCGGCTCGCTCATTCCTTCACCTCCTCTTCCTCTACTTCCAGCGCAAACACCTCAAGTTCCTTGCCTTGGAGCACGTCCGGTGTTGGCTCGCCGCACACTGGGCACACAAACAACTGCACCGACTCCAGCACTCTCTTTACCTGACACTGCGGGCAAAACACCGCAACCGGGACGTCCTCCACGATCAGCCGTGAGCCCGCGAGCGGCGTGTCCTGGCATGCGATTTCGTAGGAGAACAGGAGCGCATCTTTCACCACGCCCGAAAGCCCGCCCAGCCTGAGGTGCACTGCACTGACCTGCACACCGCGACGCTGCGATTCTTCCAACGCAGCCTCTACAATGCTCATTGCGATTGACAGTTCGTGCATCTTTTCGCCGTGCGTATTTTATACCCGTTGGCGAGGAGTCTGCCGCCTCGTGGTTTGTACGCTTCTCGCCGCGGCGAGCATGTCCCCCGTTACGCCAGCTTTCTTGAAAACCGCGCCGTAAGCGGCTTTCCGCTTGGTCGCCACCGCGAGGCTTGGAGAATTCTCAATGGCGAGTGAGGGTTCCGTCATTTCAAGAGTTGGCTGATGAAGACTCCGTAGGGTTCCAGGGTCACCACGTCTCCCTTCGCCGCGGAATTCCCGGTTGCCACCAGGCTCTTCGCCGACGAGAACCCATGCTTGCTGAGCTCGAAGTTCACTTTCTGCTCCGCTCCTGACATGTTCAGCGCTACCAGAACCACCTGGTCTTTATATGCGCGCAAATAGGAGAGGACGTTCTGATCATTCTCGTTGAGCGGAACATAGTCCCCATCCAATAGGGCCCTATTGGTGTGCCGCAGCTTCAACACCTTCTTGTAGAAGGCGAGCACTGACTCCGGATCTTTGGTTTCGTCGGCGACGTTGTGAGTCTTGGCAGTCGGAGGCACGGGAAGCCAAGGCGCAGTCTTTGAGAACCCTGCATTCTCACTTTCATCCCACTGCATGGGTGTGCGCTGGCCGTCGCGCCCTTTCTCTTTGGGCCATCCCGTGCGGCCAATCGGGTCCTTGACATCCTCTTTGCGACTCGGCGTCGTCGTCTTCATGCCAATCTCTTCGCCGTAGTACATGATCGGCGTTCCGCGCAGAGTCAGATAGAGACCCGCCAGTAGTTTCGCAATCTGATCGTTGTGCTGGCCGTCGCCATAGCGGTCGTAGGAGCGGACGATATCATGATTGCTGATCACAAATGTGGGCCAGCCAGAGGCAGAATTGACCGCGGCAATCTGCTTGCGAAAGTCGGCGGGTGAGAGCTTGTTGACTTCGGTAAAAAGAAAATCCATGGGCATCTGCAACTCGTTGTTCCCGTCGCCGTAGTACTGGTTCAGTTCCGCGATGTTGGCCGTCCATGTCTCCCCGATCAGCACCCCGTTATATTCGTCCGTCACTTTGCGTAATCCGCGCAGCGCTTCATGTACCTCGGGCAGTTTGGTGGTGTATTTCTTCTCCTCGTTCGGATCACCGAAGGCATTCTTGCCGGGCAGAACAGGGTTATCGCGCAGATTGGGATCTTCGAACAGCGTGTCGACCGCATCCAGACGGAACCCGGAGACGCCGCGCTTGTACCACCAGCGGGTCACATCAAACATCGCGTCTTTCACGGCCGGGTTACGCCAATTGAGGTCAGGCTGCTCGGTGTAAAAGTAGTGGTAGTAATACTGATTGGTCGCGGGATCGAACTTCCACGCCGAACCGCCAAACGTGGAGGTCCAGTTGTTCGGCGGCTGGCCAGGTCCTTTGCCGTCCCGCCAGATGTACCAGTCGCGATGTTCTGCGGTGCGAGAGGACTTCGAATCCAGGAACCACTTGTGCTGGTCCGAAGAGTGATTCACAACGAAATCGAGGATGATGTGAATGCCGCGCTTTTTCGCCTCGCTCGCCAGTTTGTCGAAATCCGCTAGTGTCCCGTACATGGGATCGATATCTTCGTAGTCAGAGACGTCGTAGCCGAAATCTACTTGCGGTGACGGGAAACAAGGCGAAATCCAGATCGCATCCACACCAAGGTCCTTCAGGTAATCCAGCTTCGACGTGATGCCGTTGAGGTCGCCGATGCCGTCGTTGTTGCTGTCGGCAAAGCTGCGGGGATAAATCTCATAGAACACCGCGTGCTGCCACCATGGATGGCCTTCGGCATCGGCGGCCTTGCCAGTGGTCTGAGCGGAAGATGCCAGGCACGATATGGCCAGAAAGGTGGCGGCAAGAATCCAGGAGGACTTGCGTTGCATAGGGTTGCTCCTCGAAGCGTATTTCGATATCGCGCCCACAGTAGAACCCGCGAATTGTTCATTCCGTTGTCGCGGCAAGCGCACCCGACGGATAGTCATGATTTTGGCAGAGTCTATCCCTTTCTGACCTTAGTGACTAGTCAAAGCGCGAGACTGCGTCACGATCGCCCGAAGTGAATCACAACTTTCTGTTGCAGGTAGGAGTCAGACCCTTGCGGCATGTGGATTTCAAGCTTGCCGGCTTTGTTGAGGACAGCCCCCTCCACCGACGTGATCTGGCCGGGATTCCAAACACCGAGTTCGTAGCGGGTCCCTGCCAGCCCTGAGACATTCAAGGTCCACTCGGTCTTCGATGCATTCCAAGATTCGGAGACGACTCGCAGGCCGCGGCTGGCACTTCCCAGAGCCGGGAGATCGTTCGTCAATGACAATCCGAAATCATCTCTTACGCGGATGACCAAGGTGCTCGGCCCGCCGTTAACAGAAAAGCGCACATATAGATGCTGGTCGTTGCTGTTTGTCTGCATTTTGAACTGCAAAGGATGCCCGTTCATCTGGACACTGACGACTCCTGTACGCAGGCTGAAGGCGGGCGAGAATTCCACCCAGCAATCACCCGTCCCCGTGCGCTTGGTCTCGAGCACCACGCTATCAACGGTCTTTCGATATTGAAAATCCACGCCGACTTCCCCGACACGGACGTTGTGAATCGCCAACGACGTCCAGTCTGACGGGACGTGCGGAGCGAACCTGATCTGATGTTGTTCCGCATCGGCTTGCAGGCCAAACATACCGCGCAAGATGGGGCTGACCACCATGGCCGCAGACCAGATCTGGTGCGGCGAACTGGTGGCGAATGACTGGTAGTAGTCGCCGGACAGAACTTCGGTGAAATGGCCGAGCGCGCCGTCGGCGCCAAGAAGGGCATTGGCTCGCAGATTGGAGTAGGCAGGGAACGCGCGGTGGTAGCGGTATTCGCCTACCGAGGCCCATCCGGTGAAGAGCGGCCAGACCGCACCGAAATGGTAGCCCGACCCGTCATAGACTTTTGAGTGCTGGGAGATAATACGCATGCCCCAGTCGGTCTGATGATCATCGGCTGCGAGTCGCGTGATGGCCTGGTCGGCGTGGTCTGCGTCGGGTAGCCCGAACCACATGGGAACGGTGGCCAACACGCTGGGTTCATCGGTGCGCTGCTTATCTTGCTTCAACGCAAATGCGTAGCTTTTCTTGTCGGGCGACCAGAAGGCTTGGTCAAGCGCCGGCTTGGCATGATCGAACTCCGCCGCGAGCTGCTTGCTGACGTCGTCCTTCCCTAACAGGCGCGCTAGGTTGGACAGCGCGCGCAGAGCCTCGACGGCGAGTCCCGCCTGGTAGTACTCGTTTTTGACCGGAAGCAGCGGTCCGCCTTCGACCCAGCCGTGGCCGATGCCCGCGTTCTGCGCGAATCCCTGCGCATCGTAGGTGGAGCGCATGAACTGATAGGCGCGCCAGACGTTGTCCCATTTGTCGCGTGCGAAGGCAACGTCTCCACTCTGGGCTGCATAATCATTCATTGCAATCATGAATAGCGGCGTCGCATCGGCGGACACATACGCGTAGGGATAGTCCTTGAACCAGGGCACCAGACTGGCACTCTGGGAAATCTCGTGCGGAACTTTGCCATCCTCCCGCTGAAATTTACTGACGAAATCGATTGCGGCACGGGTGCTGGAAAAATCTCCCTCGGCGTTGAGGGCAAACGATGTCCACAGGGAATCTCGCCCAAAAAACCAGGCGAAGCCCGGACGCTGGCCCACTCCAGAGGTTCGATAGCCCGCCACCAGCCCAGAACCCAAGTAAGGATTGTTCACCATGCCTTGAATCGTGCTGATGCGCGCCCAGTCATAGGCCTGCTGCAGGGCAGCGTCGGGCAGTTCGAGGCTTACGGTTTTGTCGAGATAGGCGTGGTAATAATCGGACGACGCGCGCATCGAGTCGGCATAAGAAGTGAGCAAGTGCTGGTACGTGTTTTCGGCATCGGTGCGGCCGGCAACAGACGCCGCGATCACCAGTGCCTTTGATTCTTTGCCCCTCTGCGTCACTCCCAAGCGCATAGAGTTCTGGTCCGACGAGGAATAATTCGTCTGATACGAGAGTCGAGCGTCCGTGCCGGTAGGGGATCCCACCAGAGCAGAGAACTTACGCGCCTCTTCACCGAATACGAAGGCTCGTTGCTTCCCATCCCATTCCACAAACGTTCCACCCAACGCCGCGGGCCACTCCAGTTGAAAGTCGCCGATGAATGAAGCTTCCACTTCCAGCGGTTGCTCGGTTTCAATGTCGAGCAGGATGACCGCTCCTGGTTCGTTCACGGGAACGCATAAGGTTTCACGCACGCGGAAGGAATCGCCGGCATAGAGGATTGACGCCGACTCAGGGCGAACCGTGAGCGTGCGTGCGAGACTCTCGGCAGGCAGCGCACGGTCGCCGACCAAAAACGTCAAGTGGAAGTCGCGAAAGATCTTAAGGGGATAGACCCAGGCTTCGAATCGTCCCGTTTCGTTGCCGAACAGTCCAGCCTTCGCGCCGACGACCGGAAGGAACTCCCAGGTGCGGATTGTCCTTGTCAGCTCCGGAGCTTGAGCGGATTGCTGGGCAACCGAAAGCGCGGCAGAGAGAAGGCCGAAACCCAACCATCGAACACTATGTGAAATGCAGCCGAGTAAGCCCGAACGGCGGACACAAACGAGGCGAGAATTCATTGCAGCCTTCTCTTGAACCGGGAAATGGGCGTGGCTGGAACTTGCAAAGTCGCGTTTCCCTGAATATAAGAAGTAGGGGCGAATTTTAGCACGAGCCGAGTGGGCCAGGTAGCGACCTCTTGTTCCCTTCACGCCGCGTTTTTCTGAAATCTCTCAGCCGTTCGGCACTTGTGCTTTCCCTGGAAAGCGTGCTGACCATGGCTCGTCCGCGCTGGCTGCGAGCAAACCCCGGACCGCAGCAGAAGGCGGCCCCGCCAAGAGAGGAACCGGCGCAGAACGCCGACCTGGGCATCAGTTTCCTCAACGTCGGCCGCGAGTCTGGACTGAACGTGAAAACGATTTTCGGCGGCGAACACAAAAACAAGTATCTGCTGGAGACCACGGGTTGCGGAGTGGCATTCTACGATTACGACAACGACGGATGGCTCGACATTTTTCTGGTCAACGGGACGCGGCTCGAGGGCTTCCCCGCCGGGAGCGAACCGACCTCGCATCTATTCCACAATAATCGGGACGGCACATTTACCGACGTGACCGCGAAGGCCGGAGTCGCACATTCGGGATGGGGACAGGGGGTTTGCGTCGGCGACTACGATAACGACGGATGGGACGACCTGTTTGTCACCTACTTCGGCAAGAACGTTCTCTATCACAACAACGGCGACGGCACGTTCAGCGATGTCAGCCAGAAAGCAGGCGTGGCGGGCAAAGGCACGCGGTGGAACACGGGGTGCGCGTTCGTGGACTACGATCGCGACGGCCGGCTCGATCTGTTTGTCGCCAACTACATTGATCTCGATTTGGCCACGGCACCAGTGCCTGAATCCGGTCCCTGCCTCTATAAGAGTGTGATGGTCGCGTGCGGGCCGCCGGGGTTGCAAGGTGGCAAAAACATCCTCTACCACAACAACGGCGATGGAACGTTTACCGACGTTTCCGAGGCGTCGGGAATTTTGAATGCGAACGGCACCTACGGCCTGGGCGTGCTGACTGCGGATTTGGATAACGACGGCTGGCCGGACATTTATGTCGCCAACGATTCCACCGCCAGCGCACTCTACCAGAATAAGAAGAACGGGAAATTCCAGGACATCGCCATCGAAGCGGGATGCGCCCTCAGTCCCGACGGGAAGCCACAGGCGGGAATGGGTGTTTCGGCAGCAGATTACAATCTGGACGGCAACCTCGACATTGTCAAGACTAACTTCGCGGGTGATACGCCTTCTCTCTACCACAATCAGGGCGGCGCCAATTTCGAAGACGCCACTTTCACCGCCGGGCTGGGCGCGCACACGCAGTACCTGGGTTGGGGCTGTGGATTTTTCGACCTGGATAATGACGGCTGGCCTGACATTCTGATCTGCAACGGCCACGTCTATCCGGAAGTCGAGCAACTCAAGACAGAGGCCGGTTATGCACAGCCCAAGCTGCTCTATCACAACCTGCACAACGGCCATTTCGCGGACGTGTCGCTGCAGGCGGGGCCGGGTATTTCAGAGCCGAGCGCGTCGCGGGGCGCGGCCTTTGGCGATTTTGATAACGATGGTGATATCGACGTCGTCGTCAACACCGTCAACGACTATCCTCAACTGCTGCGCTGCGATTCAAAACTCGACAACAACTGGATCAAGGTGCGTACCATCGGAACGAAATCGAACCGCAGCGGGATTGGGGCGCGCTTGAAATGTGTGACTCATCCACCCGGAGAAGAGAAGCCGCATCAGCAGATCGACGAGGTGCGGAGCGGCGGCGGGTACTTCTCACAGAATGATCTGCGGGTTCATTTCGGCCTGGGGAAAGCGGAGAGAATCGATGTACTCGAGATTCGCTGGCCGAGCGGGCAGGTCGATACGCTGAAGAACGTAAAGTCGAACCAGGTGATCTTCGTCAAAGAAGGCGAGGGGATTACTCGCACGATGCAGTTCCCAAAGAATCCCAAGGCTGGGAAATAGAAAGCTACTGCGGCCTCTTGGTGTCCGCTTCGACCGCGGTGCCGGAGCCCTCTTTGAGAGTGTGAATCTGATCTGCGGGCAGATTCGCAAAACGTTCGGTCAAGCCGCTGGGCCAGCGGATCTCAACCCATTCGATTTTCGCCGCGACACCCAGGCCGAAGTGAACCCGCATATCGCTGTTCGAGATATAGCTGGAACCGCTTCGAACTTCGTCCACCAGGGTGCGCGTCGCTGTCTTGACCCGGATGCGCGCTCCGATGCCATCCCGGTTGGATTTCGTGCCGACGGTGTGAATCGCGATCCAGTGATTCGCGTTGTGAATCTGATTCACCAGCAGGCTGGGCTCTGCATTCATGTTGCTGACGACGATCGAGACCTTGCCGTCGTTCCATAGGTCACCGACAGCAAGGCCGCGAGAGGAGGACGCGGTAGTGATGCCGGAACCGGCGGAGGCGGAGATGTCGCTGAATGTGCCGTCACCGTTGTTGTGGAAAAGAATGCGAGGCTCTTTGTAGCTGCTGCCCAGGTGCTGGCTGTCGACTTCGGGATAAACGTGGCCGTTCACCAGAATCAGGTCGGGCCAACCGTCGTTGTCCATGTCGAAAAACATGGTCCCCCAGCCTAAATATTGGGTGTAGAGGCCGAGGCCCGCGGCGGCGGTTGCGTCGGTGAAGGTGCCATCGCCGGCGTTTTTGTAGAGGGTGGAAGTGTCGTCGGAGAAGTTCGTTTTGAAAATGTCCAGGTGGCCATCGCCGTTGTAGTCGGCGATGGTGGAGCCCATGCCGGCCTGTTCACGCCCGTCTTCGTTAAAGGCTGCGCCGGACGTGACGGCGACGTCGGTGAACGTGCCGTCGTGGTTGTTGCGATAAAGAATGCTAGGGGTGCTGTCGCAGGCGATGAAAATGTCAGGCCATCCATCTTCGTCGAAATCGAGCGTCGAGACGCTGAAGGCGTAGTGGCCGTCGGTGCGGTCGATGTGGGCTTTGGTGGTAACGTCTTCAAACGTGCCGTCGCCGCGATTGTGGTAGAGGATGTTCTTCGCACCGGGTAGGCCTCTAGGGCCACACATCACCGGGACGCCCTTCCAGATGCAGGTGGGCCGGTCTCCGGGCGCGGGCGCGGTCGAAAGGTCGAAGTCGACATAGTTCGCCACAACCAGATCGAGGCGGCCGTCGCGATCGTAGTCCACGAAAGCACAGCCCGTGCCCCAGGCCTTGCCGGACCCCGCGACGCCGGCTTTCTCGGCGACCTCGGCGAAGACTCCGTTCTGGTTGTGGTAAAGACGGTTCTTGCCGTAGTAGGTGATGTAGAGGTCTTCCCATCCGTCGTTGTCGTAGTCGCCGACGCAAACCCCTTGCCCCCATCCGGTCGCGGTGAGGCCGGCTTTGGCGGTCACGTCGGTGAAGGTGCCGTCATGATTGTTGCGATACAGGCGGTTCGTGGGACCTTGCCCGGCGGGAAATCCCTCGAGTTTGGTGCCGTTCACCAGGAAGATGTCGGGCCATCCGTCGTTGTCGTAGTCGAAGATTGCGACACCGGTGCCGGTGGTCTCGATGATGTACTTCTTGGTGTCGAGACCGCCAAAGACGTTTTGCGCGGTAAGGCCGGCCTTCTCGGCGATGTCGGTGAAGGTCACGATGGGGGCGGGCGGCGGAGCGGATGGCTTGGCTTGCTGAGCGCGCAGCGTCCCAGCTAAAAGGAGCAATCCTCCGCAGGCGAGCGTGCGGAAAATAGGACGGCTCGCGGAGAAAGAAAGAATCTGAAATCGCATGGGCCCCAGTCGATGGTAGGGGCGGCATGGGTAGAGGGTCAAGCCGTTCCCATCTCTAATGATCGATCGGTGCTTCGGCTACGCCCACGTAGGTATCGGCGCCTCCGTAGTAGAACAGGTATCGATTGTGCTGCTGCACCATGCCTTCCACGAAAACTACATTGGGCACCTGGCCAACTTTCTCCCAACTCTTCTCGGGAGAGAATACCGGCTCATCCGTCCTCGAAAGCAGTTTCCGGGGATCGTTGCGGTCGAAGATAGCCACGCCGGTGCGATAGACCAATTTGTCGTCGGCTCCGTTGTAGATCAGAACGATTCCGTTCGGCGTGACGATCGGCGCAGGGCCCGGTTCGGCAACCCTAGAATCGAAGCGGCCGGGCCTCACGGGCAGAGCCGGAACCTGCGTGGCCTCGGTCCAGTGAAGCAGGTCCGGCGAGGAGGCCAGGCCTGCCTGATCTTTGTTGTCGGCACTGGTGCCCAGGAAGTACATCCAATATTTTCCACCGATCTTGTCCGGGACGATGGCTCCTGATTTCGTCCACTTCACGTTCCAGTTCCCTTTATTGGCAGGAATGATGACGCCTTTGCGATCCCAATGAATCAGGTCTGCGGAAGTCGCCAGGCACAACTGCGCGTCTTTCTTGTTGTATCCGGTGTAGGTCAGGTAGTACCTGTCGCCGAACTGAACGAGGCGCGGGTCTTCGACGCCACCATCTTTCTCGTATTCTTCGGTGGGGATTAAAACCGGCTCATCCCTCCGTGTGAAATGAACGCCGTCGGTACTCTCGGCGTATCCCAGCCGCGATGTTCCTTGCTTGTCTTGCGCCCGGTAAAGCATCACGATCTTGTCCCCGCGGAGGACGACCGCTGGATTGAATGTTCCCGCCGATTCCCATGCGCTGCCGCGTGGAGCGACTACGGGAGCTTCGGCTACGCGGCGCCAGCTGCCGAACGGCATCGGCGTGCTGCGCTGCGCGGCCAGAAGGGTCAGCAGCATGAGCAGAGTCGCCAATCTTATGGGAATGAAACGGGCCATCTCTTCAACTCCTGCCGATGCTGTGGGTTCCTGCTGGGCAGCAAAAAACGGCAGGGCCGACCCCCTGCCGTTCTTGCGATCTTGTTTCCCGCTATTTCTTGTTTACGGACTTCTTCAGTTCGGCCCCGGGGGAAAACTTCGCGACTCTGCGGGCCGCGATCTTGATGGTAGCGCCGGTTTGCGGGTTACGCCCGTTCCGCGCTTTTCTCTGCGACACCGAGAAGGTGCCGAAGCCTATCAACGCCACCCGGTCGCCTTTGCGGAGGGCAGACGTAATGCTGTCGACAGCGGTATCAATGGCAGTCGTAGCTTGCGCTTTGCTGATTTCACATGCGCCTGCGATCTTGTCAACCAGATCGGCTTTGTTCATAGTCTCTCCTCGCAGGTCTCTTTCGTGCCCAGCCGAAACCGGGAGAAAAACTGGCTATGGCTGAGTTGGGAAACCTGACCGTTTTGTATTCTCCTCTGTCTGGGGCGAATGTCAACTGTGAAAATCCGCGCCGGAAGCCTGTTTCGCACTCCCTCGGCCGGAATCGAGGCCGCCCACGCGGCTTTCCAGTCCGCTGTGGAAGGTTTTCCTACGTCCTCCACAGGCCTCACGGTTCCTTCACAGGATGTACACAGGTTGACAGGGTTTCCGGCTTGCATGGAAGCCGCCTTCGGGTGCAAAGTCGAAGGAGAGGAATTCGTTTAGATGGATGGGTCCCAGGTGATCAAGGCTCCAGCGGGAGTCTGCCCGCTGTGTGAGGGTACAGGATGGAAAACCGCCGGTTCCCGCGATGGTGGCAGCGCGAACGATCGGCGCGTCACGCGCTGCGACTGTCAGTTGCGGGCGCGGGGACAATCTCTGCTGAGCGCGGCCCGGATTCCGCGCCGCTATGAGCACTGTGAGCTCTCGAACTATGACACGGATTTTCCGGGCGCCCACTCGTCCCTGGAAGAGGCCCACTTTGTCGCGTCCGGTTTTGCGAAGAAGTGTGATCCCCGCGGCGACAAAGGGTTGTTGATCATCGGCAAGATCGGAACCGGCAAGACTCACCTGGCAGTGGGGATCATCAAGGAGTTGATCGTTAACCGGGGCATCCCCTGCCTGTTTTACGACTATCGCGAACTCCTGAAGGAAATCCAGAACTCCTATAACTCGACGGTACAGACCACGGAACTGGACGTGCTTCGGCCGGTGTTCGAGACGGACGTTCTGGTGCTGGACGAACTGGGAGCCGTGAAACCGACGGAGTGGGTGTGGGACACGGTCAGCCTGATCCTGAACACGCGGTACAACCACAATCGCACCACGATCATTACCACGAACTTTGACGATCAACCGGCGGCGGGCGTCGGCGGTTCCATATCGCCCGCCAAGGCTGCGAGCCGCGGCGAAACGCTCGGGGATCGGATCGGCGAGCGCATGCGCTCCCGGCTGCACGAGATGTGCCGCATCATCACGCTGGAAGGCAGCGACTTCCGCCAGAAATTCCGCAGCGCGAACTTCCGGTAGGGTCGCACGAGAGACGCGCACAGCATGTTCAATGGCGCATTCCAGCCTCACACTGGAAGGTGAGCGCCGTCCTAGGAGTGGACGTCGAAGCAGGCCATCACATTGCGGCGAAAGCTTGCGAATGGTCTGCCCCGGGTCAGCCGACGCCAAACGCGAAAAAAGTCACGGTCAACATTCAGGACGCGCGAGCGTTTGAGTGTGCCAAGATGCCGGTTGACCACGGCATTACCACCGCAGGGGAAGACCTTAACGCTAACCTCCCTGGTAACGACTTGCATACAATGAATCCGTGCTGACTGAACGCCTGGAGTTCACGCCGGAGCGGGATGCCGAGGTCTTTTCCGCAGTCCCGGCAGCGCCAGCTGTCTTCCTGCTGCGGGGTGCGGATACTCAAGCCGAGCCGTACGTCAGCAAGACGGCGAACCTGCGGCGTCGCCTGCAGCGGCTGCTCGGGCCGGTCGCAGAGCGCACCAAAAAGCTCAACCTGCGCGATCGGGTCTGCGGGATCGAGTATGCGCCGACCGGATCTGACTTCGAGTCTGGCTTCCTGCTGTACATGGTTCTGCGGACTGCGTTCCCCAAGGCCTACTCCGATCGGATGCGATTCCGCTTCGCGCCGTTCGTGAAACTGCACCTCGAAAACCAGTACCCGCGCGCCTCTATCACGACGCGGCTTGGGCGGGCGGGTGGACGATCTCTGTACTACGGACCGTTTGTTTCACGGCTTGCCGCCGAAAAATTCATGAATGATTCGCTGGACTTCTTCAAGATGCGGCGGTGCGTCGACGATCTGCATCCCGACCCGAAATTTCCCGGCTGTATCTACTCCGAGATGAAGATGTGCCTGGCTCCTTGTTTCAGGGGATGCAGCGACGAAGAATATGCAGCTGAAGTGAGCCGGGTGCAAGCCTATTTTGATTCAGGTGGGGAATCCTTGAACCGCGAACTCTCCGGCGAGCGAGAAACGGCATCAGCCAGGCTGGCTTTTGAGGACGCAGCTGCGATTCATGCGCGCGTGGAAAAACTCAAACCCGTCTTGAGCCAACTGCCGGAGATCGTGCAGCGCCTGGACCGACTATCGGCCCTGATGATTCAGCCGAGTCATATCAAGGGCTTCGTCACGTTCTACCGGATCGAGTCGGGAAGGATCTCGGGCCCGATTCCCTTTGGCATTCAATCGTCGGAGCATGCCAAGTCGCAGTCAATGGAATCGCGGGTGCAGGCGGCCCTGGATTTGTTTCCGCCTGCCAAGACAAAAGGGGCCCTGGAGACGATGGAGCACCTCGCTCTGCTCAAGCGGTGGTACTACCGCGGGAGCCGCACCGGCGAAATTTTCTTCGCGGACGCTAAGGGCGAGTTGCCTATGCGCCGCATCGTTCGCGGGATCTCGCGGGTGTTCCGTGGAGAGAAGCCGGAACCGCAGGCTGCCAAATCTCTGTGAGGCTGTACCCCACCTCTGTGGGAGGAGGTACAGTCAGGAGCTCGAACCGCAGAGATCGCGGAGGATTCTCAAAACGCATGGTTCTTAACCCCGCACGGGCGCTGCGGTCCAGCCGAACCATCGCCGTCCCACCCAACGAACCATCCTCCACCCAATCACCGTTCCCATCACCATCGTGCCCACCCACAAGAGCACGGCGGGAAGATAGAAGAGAATCGTGGTCATCGCCGTCGCATAGTTTGCCACGTTTTCCAGCCCGTCGCGCATGGCCAACTTGAGCTGATAGCCGGGACGCCAGTTCAGACCCAACACTTTTGCTTCAGTCTCGGTCCTCAGGGAAATCGTGAGAGCCACGGTTTCGATCTGGCGGGAGAGGGCATTGAACTCCGCCTGCTGTTGCTCAATTTGTCCACGCACCTCGCTCAATCTTTCCGTTACAGCGAGCATGTCCTTCACCGAGTTGGCCTGTTTCAGAATCGCGAGATACCCAGACTCCTCCGCTCGCAGATTGCGAAGGCTGGCGTCCTGATCGACGTACTGCCGGGACACATCCTGCGCGTCGATTTTTTCGCTCTCGACCCGAAGCCCCAGCTTGCGGATTTCCGACCGCGCTTCCTCAAATCGAGTTGAGGGAACGCGAATAGTGAGCGCCCCGGCAGTCGCATCTTGCCCGCCGCCATCGGCACTCACCAGATATCCGCCCAAGGCCTCAGCGAGCGCCGTAATCTTGTCGGCCACTTCTGCCGGATGCTGCACAACCATCTCCATCGAACTGGTGCGAATGATCTTCCGTCCGGCAGCAGCATCAGCCCCAGCGGGCGCTGCAACTGCCTGGACTATGCTCGCCGCAGCGCGCTGAGGCACCAAGGCAACCTGCTGGGTTTTCGTCTGAGGCGCGCCATAGAACTCCGTCGCCGGTTCGGTACGCGCGACCTGATTGGCAGGTACATTCACTTCCCCATCCCGCATTCTGGGGATCGCCATCGCACCCCAGACCAGAAGGATTGCTCCCCCCGCCGCTATCCACAGCCAAGGCTTCTTAACCTCTCCGAACGATTCCGCAACCGTCGACATGATTCTGTCCCTCGCAGAGAGAACGCCGGTCCGCACCCGCCTTGCGGCCGATTTTATCTGCTTGGCACCGAGGTAATCACCTGCAACGTGCAGAGTCATCCGGCATTGACGGGAACGACAATTCGCCCTAAGATGGCTCGGCCCGTAGGGTAGCCCGAAGAAGGGCGACCTGAGGCTTGCGACGCGTCGTTGATCGCCCCGCACTCATCGCCTAAACAATGATCGGCCAAACCGTCTCCCACTACCGGATCATCGAACTCCTCGGCGGTGGCGGAATGGGAGTGGTTTATAAGGCCGAGGACACGCTGCTGGGCCGGTTTGTAGCGCTGAAGTTCCTACCCGACGATTCCTCGCAGGATCCTCAGGCTTTGGAGCGCTTTCGCCGGGAGGCCCGAGCGGCCTCATCCCTGAACCACCCCAACATTTGCACGATCCACGAGATTGGCCAGCATGATGGACATCTGTTCATCGTCATGGAATGCCTGACCGGCCAGACGCTGAAACACCTCGTCGACGGGCGTCCGATGGAGCAGGAGCGGCTGCTCACGCTCTCGATTGAAGTGGCGGATGCGCTCGACGCCGCGCACAGCAAAGGCATCGTGCACCGCGACATCAAGCCGGCAAACATTTTTGTTACCGATCGCGGCCATGCCAAGGTTCTCGATTTCGGCCTGGCAAAGATTTCCCGCGCCGCCCGGCCCACGAGCGGCGACTCGCAAACCATCGGCGATGCGGCCAGCCTCGACCTCACCAATCCCGGAACCGCGGTTGGCACGGTGGCCTACATGTCGCCCGAGCAACTGCGCGGGAAGGAGCTCGACGGCCGCACCGACTTGTTTTCCTTCGGCGTTGTGCTCTATGAGATGGCCACCGGCGTCCTGCCGTTCCGGGGGGAAACGTCGGCCGTCATCACCGAAGCGATTCTGAATCGTGCGCCAACGGCCGCCATCCGTCTGAACCCAGAGCTTCCGCCGAAGCTCGAAGAGACGATCAGCAAGGCGCTGGAAAAAGATTGTGAGATGCGCTGTCAGACTGCCGCCGAAATGCGTGCTGACCTGAGGCGCATCAAGCGTTCCATCGACTCCTCTCGCACAGGAGTGCCCACCGAGGAATCGGCTCCGGTGGCAACCTCCGGCACAAAGTCGGCACCATCGCCGGTAACCCGCAGAAGCTCCGTCTGGCCGCTGCTCGCCGCATGCGTACTGCTGGCGCTGGCAGCAGGAGTATATGCCGGCAAACAGTTGTTCTCGTCGGCTCCTCTTGCTCCGCCGACCTACCGCCAGCTGACGTTTCGCCGCGGCAGCATTCGTTCCGCGCGCTTTGCTCCGGATGGGCAGACCATTCTGTACAGCGCCGCTTGGCAGGGTAGTCCGGTGGATGTGTTTACCGCGCGCCCGGAAGCACCCGAAGCGCGCTCCATGGGGTTGAGCCGGACCCAACTCGCGTCCGTGTCATCCGCTTCGGAGATGGCCGTGCTGCTGAACAGCAAGGCAATCGGCACCTGGGTGAACATGGGCACGCTGGCGCGGGCGCCGTTGGTGGGCGGTGCACCACGTGAGGTCCTCGAACGCGTGCAATGGGCCGACTGGTCCGCAGACAGCAGCAATCTGGTAGTCGTGCGAGACTTCGGAGGGCGCAATCGCCTGGAATATCCCGTGGGCAAACCCCTTTACGAGACCGGCGGCTGGATCGGCCATCCCCGCTTTTCTCCCAAGGGAAATCTGATCGCATTCATCGACCACCCGGTACAGGGCGATGACAGCGGTTCCCTCGCGGTCATCGATCTGGCGGGAAACAAAAAGACGTTGTCCGGAGAATGGTTCACCATTCAGGGCGTCGCATGGTCGCCCGACGGAAATGAGATCTGGTTTACCGCCAGCAAATCGGGTGTGGACCGGACGCTTTACGCGATCACGCTCGATGGCAAGGAGCGCATGGTGTTGCGCTTGCCAGGAGCAGTCATGATCTTTGACATCTTCAAGGACGGCCGAGTTTTGCTGATGCGCGCCAGTTGGCGGCGCGAACTCGTCGGCATGACCGTTGACGATGCCAAGCAGCACGACCTCTCCTGGCTGGACTATACCTATCCGTCGGACATATCGGGGGACGGCAAGACTTTGCTGTTCGATGAGGAGGGCGGTGGCGGCTCGCTGGACTACTCCAAGTCGGGTGGCTTGTCGTACGCAGTCTACATTCGTAAGACCGACGGCTCCCCCGCCGTGTTGCTGGGCGAAGGCGGCGCGGTGTCTCTGTCTCCCGATGGCAAGTGGGTGGTCGCTCAAAGTCAGGCCTCGCCCTCGCAACTCAAACTGCTCACCACCGGCGCCGGAGAGGCGAAGGAACTGACCAAAGACAATATCAATCACTCCTGGGCCCATTGGTTCCCGGACGGCAAGCGTCTCCTGTTTTCGGGGAATGAACCCGGGAAGGGCGTAAGGCTCTATGTTCTCGATGTGGCGTCGGGCAAAAGTCAGCCAATTTCTGCTGAAGGCGTGAACGGCACTGCGTTCATCATCTCTCCCGACTCGCAGTGGGTGGCTGGGATCGGTCCTGATCAGAAAGGATATTTGTATCCCGTTGCCGGGGGTGAGCCGCGCGTGATTCCGGGCTTCAACTCCGGCGAACAACCGATCACGTTTAGTACTGACAGCCGTTCGTTGTACGTTTACCAGCCTGGCGAGTTGCCCGCCCGGGTGGACCGCTTGGATGTGCAGACCGGAAAGCGCACTCTTTGGAAGGAACTGATTCCATCGGATCCTGCCGGGGTGGAGACGATTGGGCCGATCCTCATCACGCCCGACGCCAAGACCTGCATTTTCGGATACCACCGCATGCTCGCGGACCTTTACCTGGTGGAAGGGTTGAAATAGCGGAAGGAAGTCGTTATTCCCCTCGCACGCGATACAGAACGCTGGCGTGCGCGGGCAACAGCACATGGATCCCATCTGCTTTCCCCACCTCCTTGTGCGTCCACAGATCGCGCACTGCGGCAGCGTGCGCTGCCAAGCTGACATCGTTCCAGCGCAGGTCCACTTTCTCGGCAGACTCGCCCAGGTTAAATACTGCCACGTAATGGTCTCCCGGGCTGGCCGCATCCGCGACCCATGCCCGCAGGTTGCCCTGGTCCAGTGCCTGGTGACCTCCGTGGCTGTTCTGGTTGACTTCCAGAACCTCCTCATTGGTGATGAGCGCGGTCGTCGCTCGGTCATTGCTCGGCAGGTCTCCACCAAAAATCAGCGGCGAGCGGAAGATGCTCCATAGCGTCATCACGGTCTGCTGCTCAGCGGGAGTGAACTTGGTGGGCGCGCCCCCGCCTTCCTTGTCGGTCACCTTTAATCTACCGAGCGGAAGCATGTCGGCATCGGGCCAGCTTCCGTTCTTGCCGACAAATTGCGCCCAATCGCGGGTGAAGTCGAACTGCAGTCGCAGGAGTTTCCAGTCATCCCAGAAGTCGTCGGAGATACGCCACATCTGGGCATACTTCCCGAAAAACTCTGCTTCCGAAACCGGAGCCGGGCCCGGCGAAATGCTCAGCATCATCGCGCGTCCTGTCTTGCGGATCGCCAGGCTCAGAGCTTTCATCTCCGCTGGCTGATAGAGATGGCTTCCCATATCGTCGGCCTTGATAAAGTCCACGCCCCACGAGGCATACAACTCGGCGATCGAGTCGTAGTAGGCCTGGGCTCCAGGCTTCGTGGTGTCGACGCCCCACATGTCGGTATTCCAGCGGCACGCGTTGTCTTTGTCGGCGATGTCTGGGGCGCGATACGGCGTGCCCTTAATCAAAAGGTTGGCTTCCACAGCAAGGCGTGGAATGCCGCGCATGATGTGGATACCGAACTTCAATCCTTTGCTATGAATGTAATCCGCCAGCGGCTTGAATCCCGCTCCATTCGCGGAGGATGGGAAGCGATTGACGGCAGGCAGCAAGCGACTGTACCTGTCCATTGTGAGCTTCGCACCCGGCTGGTAGTCATGTCCCTGCGCGTGCGGCTCGTACCACTGAATGTCGACCACGATGTACTTCCACCCATACTTGCCGAGATGGTCGGCCATCCAGTCCGCATTGGCCTTGACCTGCGCTTCCTGCACGGTCGTGCCATAGGAATCCCAACTGTTCCAGCCCATGGGTGGAGTGGGGGCGATGGAGGGATCGACGGCGTACGATACGGCCGTCAGAATCGTGAATGTTACGAGGGAAACGAGCACGCGGTCTCGAATCATAACGGCACATTGTAAGCCGTCAGAGCCTTTGTGTCCGCCGAACGAAACGGGCGACCCGAAGGTTCGCCCGATTTGATCATGATCTTTACCCGTTTGAATCCGTGAAGATCCGTGGCCAAAGAGCTTCTAGATGTCGAGATTCTTCACATCCAGCGCGTTCTCTTCGATGAACTTGCGCCGCGCCTCCACGTCTTCGCCCATCAGGGTGGTGAAGATGGTCTCGCACTCGGCGATATCTTCGAGTCGCACCGACAGAAGAGTTCGACGTTCGGGGTCCATCGTCGTCTCCCACAATTGCGGCGCGGTCATTTCGCCCAGGCCCTTGTAGCGCTGGATGGTGAAGTCCTTGCGCCCTTCATTGATGACATAATCGCGAAGGTCTCGAACGTTGGTCTTCTCCACCACTTCGATCTCGGTCTTGCGCTTGGCCGGCTTGGCTGTTTTCTTTTCGCTCTTGTTCTCGTCGTCGGAGGCAGCATCCCCACCCACATCTTCACCATCGCTGGCTGCAGGAGCGGCCTTGGCCAGAGTCTCGACCACGAATGGCGGTTCCATGTAAGGTTCGATCTGCTTGTACTTCGAAATCAGCTGGCGGCATTCCGCGCTGGAAGCAAGCACCCAGTTGATGGCGTGTTCGGCACCATGCTTGTTGACGAAGTGCACTTCCCACAGATTGTGCTCCTCGTCGAAGCGCGCCTCCACGCTCTTGAAGCCCTCGTCCTTCTGAAGCTTCTTCAGTTCCTTTTCCAGGCGCTCGATTTTCCGGGGTGGCGTCTTTTTGTCGCCTTCAAAGTCCGCGCGCTTGGCCAGGTCGAGTTTGGGAACGAGCTCGGTGACGCGCTCGTTACGCACGCGCTTGTCGAGCTTTTCGAAGAAGCCCAGATACTCGTCGAGCACAGTCATGAACCGCGCAAGGTCTTTGCCTTCGATCTTGGCGGCGCCCTCGCCGTAACGCACACTCAGACCATCGGCCGCACGCTTCACCATCACTTTGACGAACTCGCGCTCGTCTTTGATGTATTGCTGCGACTTGCCCTTTTTCAGGGAGAACAACGGCGGTTGCGCGATAAACACGTTGCCGCGCTTGATGAGTTCCTGCATGTGCCGGAAAAAGAACGTCAAAAGGAGCGTGCGAATGTGGCTGCCGTCCACGTCGGCGTCGGTCATGAGGATGATCTTGCCGTAGCGAACTTTCGTGGGATCGAAATCTTCCTTGGAGATGCCGGTCCCAAGCGCCGTGATCATGGCGCGAATTTCCTCGTGCGCCAGCATCTTGTCGTAGCGCGCTTTTTCTACGTTGAGAATTTTTCCCTTGAGGGGAAGAATCGCCTGGAAGCGGCGGTCGCGGCCCTGCTTCGCCGTACCACCGGCCGACTCGCCTTCTACCAGGAACAATTCGCAGCGGTTGGGATCACGCTCCGAACAATCCGCCAGCTTGCCCGGCAGGCCGCCGGAATCGAGTGCACCTTTGCGGCGTGTCAGATCGCGCGCCTTGCGTGCGGCCTCGCGGGCACGCGCGGCGTCGACCGCTTTGTTGATAATCTTGCGTCCCACGGTTGCGTTCTGTTCGAAGAAGGCACCCAGTCGCTCGTTTACGAATGCTGTGACCGTGCCGGCGATGTCGGAGTTCAGCTTGCCCTTGGTCTGGCCCTCGAACTGGGGCTGGGGCAACTTCACGCTGATCACCGCGACGAGTCCCTCTCGCACATCGTCGCCCGTCAGATTTTCTTTGACGTCTTTAAATAACCCCATCTGCTGCCCGGCGTAGTTGATGGTGCGAGTCAGCGCGGTGCGGAATCCGGAAAGATGCGTGCCGCCGTCCACGGTGTTGATGTTGTTGGCAAAGCTGAACACCGACTCCGAATAGGCATCGTTGTACTGCAGTCCAATCTCCATGTGGACGCCGTTGCGGTCGTCTTCCATGTAGATCGGCTTATCGTGCAGCACCTGTTTGCCGCGATTGAGATGCTTGATGAACTCGGCGATGCCGCCGTTGTACTTGAAGTCGGTTTGCTTGGGTTCGCCGGTCTTTGAATCGGTGGCGCGCTCATCGGTCAGAGTGATCAGCAATCCCTTGTTGAGGAAGGCGAGTTCGCGCAGGCGCTGGGCAAGGGTGTCGTAGTTGTACTCGGTCGCGGTGAAGATGGAGCGGTCGGGCAGAAAGTGAACTTTCGTCCCGCGCTTTTTGGTCGCACCTGTTTTATTCAGCTTGTTGGTGGGTTCGCCCTTGGAGTAATTCTGCTGCCAGGTCGCCCCGTCACGCCAGATCTCGAGTTCCAGATCTTCGCTCAGGGCGTTGACGCAGGAAACACCGACGCCGTGCAGGCCGCCGGACACTTTGTAAGTGGACGAATCAAATTTTCCGCCGGCGTGAAGCGTGGTCATCACCACTTGCGCCGCCGAGACTTTCTCGCCATCGATCACCATGTCATCGACGGGAATGCCGCGCCCGTCGTCGATGACGGTGATGGAGTTGTCGAGGTGGATGGTGACCTCAATCTTGGTGGCAAATCCTGCAAGCGCTTCGTCGACAGAGTTGTCCACTACTTCGTACACGAGATGATGCAGGCCGAGTTCGCCCGTCGATCCGATGTACATTGCAGGACGCTTGCGAACTGCCTCCATGCCACCCAGCACTTTGATGGAGTCGGCATTATAGTTGCCGTCGCTGTTGCCGACCGTGCCTCCGCCGTTCGTAGTGTTGATCGGAGTTACTTTGCCGTTTTTTGTCTTGGTGTCGACGATGGGAGTATTAATCTCTTTGGTGGCCATTCCGCTCCGCGAAAATGTCCCGATTTTTTGTCCGAACTTAGCCTTGCGAATCCCTGGAATTCGGCTGGAATTTTCGCCCTGACTTGACTGCCCTGAAGCCCCGTCAAAAAGACTTCAAGTTATTGAAATTCATAATACTTAGGGTCGTATTGCGACTGCTGAAATTATACCACAAAAAGACATTTTTCGAGCCCCCCGAAAAGCGCCGAATCGAGGGAGTAACAGGCCTATTTTCGGGGGTAAAGGAGGGCGGGACCAGCACGTTGCGCTGAGGGCGGGGAGTGGACGCCCTCACCCGCCGCCTCGGGAACGAGACATCCCTTCGTCAGGCTCAGGACCTGTTCTCGAGAGAGCCGGCAAGATGCTGGCGCTACAAAAACTTAGGGCGGCCGATAGGCCGCCCTAAACCCTAACCTAACGATCGCTTTACGCCGTCGCAGGCCGCTCCCCACCTTTGGCGCGTCCTGGCTGAAGGTCCGGCTTGATGACGTGCTGCACTCCGTCGTCTTTGGACGATGGCGGTGGCTGAACCGGGGGAAGTTCCTGGTTCTCGACGAGCATTTTGATCTCGTTCGCGTCGAGAACTTCGCGTTCAATTAACGCCCGGGCGATCCGCTCCAGCGTGTCTCTATTGTCGGAAATGACTTGCTTTGCCGTGCTGTAACCAGCGTTCACCAATTTGCGAACTTCCTGGTCTATCTTGATCGCCGTATCTTCGCTGTAATCGCGATGTTGCGCAATCTCGCGGCCCAGGAAAATCTGCTCTTCCTTTTTCCCGAACGTCATGGGGCCAAGATCGCTCATGCCCCACTCGCAAACCATTTTGCGCGCCATTTCCGTCGCTCGCTCAATGTCGTTGCCGGCGCCGGTGCTCAGCACGTTCAGGAACAACTCTTCCGCGATGCGTCCGCCCATCAGGATGGCGATCTCGGTCTCCAGATAGTTCTTGTAGTAGTTGTGACGGTCATCAGTGGGCAACTGCATGGTCACACCCAATGCCATCCCGCGCGGGATAATCGTGACCTTGTGCAGAGGATCGGAGTTCGGCATCTTCGCGGCAACGAGCGCGTGGCCCGCCTCGTGGTAGGCCGTGTTCTTCTTTTCCTCGTCGGTGAGCAGCAACGACTTGCGCTCCACGCCCATCAGGACTTTGTCCTTAGCGAGTTCGAAGTCGTACTGCAGAACTGCCTTGCGATTCTGCCGGGCCGCGGCCAGCGCAGCTTCGTTGACCATGTTGGCCAGATCTGCACCGGAGAATCCTGGTGTTCCCCGAGCCAGTACGGAGAGATCAACATCTTCGGCAAGGGGAATCTTGCGGGTGTGTACGCGAAGGATTTCTTCGCGGCCACGCACATCGGGACGGCTGACTACGACGCGCCGGTCGAAGCGCCCGGGACGAAGCAATGCGGGATCCAGCACATCGGGACGGTTGGTCGCCGCCATCAGGATGACCCCTTCGTTCGATTCGAAGCCATCCATTTCAACCAGCAATTGGTTCAGGGTCTGCTCGCGCTCGTCGTGTCCGCCGCCCAAGCCTGCACCACGATGACGTCCAACGGCATCGATTTCGTCGATGAAGATGATGCAGGGAGCGTTCTTCTTGCCTTGTTCAAACAGGTCGCGCACGCGACTGGCGCCTACGCCGACAAACATCTCTACGAAATCCGAACCCGAAATGGAGAAGAAGGGAACGTTGGCCTCGCCCGCAACCGCGCGGGCCAGCAACGTCTTGCCAGTTCCGGGAGGCCCGACCAGCAGCACGCCCTTGGGAATGCGCCCACCCAATTTCTGGAACTTCTGTGCCTCGCGCAGGAACTCAATAATCTCGCGCAGTTCTTCCTTGGCTTCTTCCACGCCCGCCACATCTTTGAACGTGACTTTCTTTTGCTGCATGGAGAGCAGCCTTGCCCGGCTTTTGCCGAACGACAGAGCTTTATTGCCGCCCGTCTGCATCTGGCGGATCATGAAGAACCACAGCGCGCCTAGCAGGATTAGCGGAGCCCAAGTGCCCAGCAATTGCAGCGGCAAGCTTCCGCTGTTGATATCGCGGAAGGTGATGTTGACCCCCTTGCTCTGCAAGGTCTTCAGCATTTCAGGGGTGAAATAGTTGCCCGGTGCGGTGGTGTGGAACGCAGTACCGTCCTTGTGCTTGCCGCGCACTTCCATGCCGTTGACCGTCAACTCCCGAATGTTTCCCTGGTCGACGTCAGTCATGAACTGGCTGACGTTTAACTCTGCGTCCTTCTGGCCGTCGCGGGCGCTCTTGACCACTTCCCAAAGCAGCAAGGCAGAGACACCGATCAGCAACCAGAACAGCACGGTCTTTACAGTTGAGTTCACCTAGAAGACTCCTAAACTGGGCACGGGTAGCTGCTTACGGCAACCCCCGAGGCTCCTACAGCGATTAGATGCCCTGCTGCAACTTTCGATTGGTAAAATCCTTTAAGGCCTTATTCTACCTTTTCCCCAACAAAAAGGCGCGCTTATGCCTGTATAACTTAAGTCATAGGGGCTCTTGGATTTGCCGCGGCCAGGTACGGCAGATTCCGGTTGGTCTGCTCCACCGCTCCCAGGCCGTAGCCCACTAGAAAAGTCTCGTCGACCAGGAATCCGAAGTAATCCGGTTGCAGAGGCACACGCCGCGCCGACTGGCGATCGACCAGCGTCACCAGTTTCACCGAGGCTGCCCCGCGGGACCGCAGATCACTCATCAGGAACTCGCTGGTCACGCCGGAATGCACCAGCCCTTCGACGAGCAGGATGTGCTGGCCCCGGATCTCAGGTTCGTGGCTGAAGAAAATCTCCATGACTTCGCTGGCGGACCCGCCCTGCGTCCGGCTGTACTTGGGCTTGATGAACTGGCAGACGACAGGGACTTCCAGAGTTCTCACCAGATCGGCTACAAACATGAACCCATTTTCCAGGACGGCCAGCACCTGGACCGTCTGCCCCTTGTAGTCGTCAGAGATCTGGCGTCCCAGTTCCTTGATTCGCTTCTGGATCTGATCGGTGGTGATGACCGGACGAAGGGGTTCGACTCTCGGAGCGTTCATGAAAGTAGTGTGCCTCCCGGCACAGGGCTGCTCAATTCTAGGTCGCCGGCTGGTTTCCGAGGGACGCCTCGACAATCACGATCGCCTCTCGCCCCGGCCTCGCCCGAAGCCTCGCTGGCGGCGGAAACCCACGCACCCAAACGATGTCGGCTCCGCTCACCACCACCGGCCACAGCTTTCGCTCAGGAAGCGGCACGTGACGCTCCTGCAGCAGTTCCTTGATCTTCTTCGGGGACTTCGTATGGGCCGGCCAAAATCGATCTCCGGGACGCCAGTTCCGCACCCTGAGCGGTCGGGGCAAGGACGCCGCGTCCAAGAGGTGGTCAGGATTATACCCCGCCTCCGCGCTGGTTGAAATGCACCGCACTTCGAATGCTAAACCCGCCTCGACAACGATCGTTTGCCCGGGAACAAGGAGTTCGTATTCGTAGTCTCGCGGAGGAGCCGGCTCGCGCAAATCGGGAGTCACGAATACCAAGTCCTCCGGTTCCAGCAGCAGTTTCCAGCCTAGGGGCAATGACAACTCTTTGCCGGACGCACCCTTTTCCGCGGCGACGCGCAGGATTTCTTCCACGTGCTTGAAGTGCAGAGGAATCCCGGCATTTTCCCCGATCGCCTTGACCAGCCTGCGCTGCACGGCGAGGGGCTCGCCGAGGAACCACATCCGGCTCACCGAGGCGTTCATAACCAACCACGGGGCATGGTCGATTCTCGTGCGCAGATCGTTCATTCCCGAGTGCCCCATTTCTCGCGCGCCTTTTGCGCGAGAAGTGGGGCTTTTGACGGAAGCTGACTCCTCAAGGGCAATTCCGAGCCCTGCGATCTGAACCAGGTTCTTCCGTGCAGACACCGCCTGAGCCCAGTCAGGCTGCGACCACTGCACCGTCGTTCCCAGCCATCCGGAAATTTCGTTTTCCCAGTAGTCCTCTTCGCCGCGTGCGATCTCCGCCAACTCGGCAAGACTCTCCGCTACTGCCGGATTGAACTCCTGCTCCAGCAGCGGGACGACCAGTTTGCGGACGCGGTTGCGCGTGAAGTGGTCATCCGAGTTGGTGGAGTCTTCACGCCAGGGCTGACCGAGGTCGTTGAGATACGGCTCCAGTTCGCGACGGCGGATCGCGAGCAGCGGCCGCACAATTTCGCCGGATGCCTCTCCGTCGTCGTCTTCGACGAGGATCCGGGGATGAATGGCGCCCAGCCCTCGCAACCCTGCGCCGCGAATGATCCGCATGAGCACAGTCTCGGCCTGATCGTCGAGGGTGTGGCCGGTGACGACCGTGTCTAGACTGGGTACCTCCTTTTCCGGCTTGGAGGAGGACTGAGCCCGGAGATCCGGGTAGGGCACGGCCTCAGCCGTGCCGTTAGGTTCCACTGCAGGAGTGGGCTTCAGCCCCGGAGGGTGGCCTCTGGGTGGCGCAGCGCTTTGAGCGCTGCGATTCTCGGATGCGCTATGAACCGGGGTTTCAGCCTCTGGGGGATTCCCTGCACCTTCCTCGGCACCCAGAAGGTAACCAAAGAATCTGTACCGCAGTTCCCGCGCCGCCGTTTCCACGCTGACATGTTCCTCAGCTGCGTGCTGCGCGACGTCATCGCTGTCGCAGTGGAACTCCAAGTCATGCTCGCCAGCCAGGTTCGCTACGAATTCCTGATCGGCATCGGATTCGGCACCGCGCAGTTTGTGATTGAAGTGAACCACAGACAGAACGATGCCGAGTTCGTGCCGCAACTCGAGCAGCAGCCGCAGCAGGCCGACGGAATCAATTCCGCCGGATACTGCCACGCCGACGCGGTCCCCGGCCCTCAGCAGTTCGTGCCGCCGAATATGGGCAAGCGCGCGCTCCGCCAGTGAATGCACGGGAACATGGTATCGCACTGCTCCCGAAGGGAGACCCACTTCAGCTGTGCGCGAGATGGTCCTCTGGCAGAAGAGGCGAACTGGCGCTCGCCCGACAGCCGAGGGCGGCTGTCCCCACAGGACTTATTTACACCCCCGGGCTCTTCTCCGCGATCAGCTTCCTGATTTTCTCCACAAAGTCCGCGGCTGGCATGTCTTCCGTCTTTTCTTTGCCGCGCGAGCGGACGTTGACCTTCCCCGCCTCGGCCTCTTTATCTCCGACCACGAGCAAGAACGGCACCTTCTGCATGGCATGCTCGCGGATCTTGGCATTCATCTTCTCGTTGCGGGCATCCACTTCCACGCGGACGCCAATGGCTTTTAGAGAATCCGCCACCTTGTTCGCATACTCCGCATGACGCTCGCTGATGGGGATCATGGCAACCTGCACTGGCGACAGCCACACCGGGAACGCTCCCGCGTAGTGTTCGATCAACACACCGAAGAAGCGCTCGACCGATCCGTACAGCGCGCGATGCACCATCACCGGCTGTTTGCGGGATCCGTCCTCAGCGACGTACTCCAATCCGAAGCGCTGCGGCAGGTTGAAGTCGAATTGCACCGTCGAGAGCTGCCACAACCGCCCAATCGCATCCACCAGCTTGATGTCGATCTTCGGCCCATAGAACGCGGCCTCGCCGGGAATCGTCTTGTACTCGATCCCCCGCTGTTTGAGTACGTTTTCGAGCGATCGGGTGGCATGGTTCCACTGGTCTTCACTGCCCACAAAATTCTTTCGGTCCTCGGGATTCCAGGTGGAAAGTTCGGTCTGGAATTTATCGAAACCGAAATCCCGGAGCACGTCGAGGGCAAACTCCAGGCAGGCTGCAATCTCACCTTCGATCTGGTCCGGGGTGCAGAAGATATGGGCGTCGTCCTGGGTAAAGCCGCGCACGCGCAGCAGTCCGTGCATCACGCCCGAACGCTCGTAGCGATAGACCGTGCCCAGTTCACCCAGCCGCACCGGCAGATCGCGATACGACTTCAGCGAATCCTTATAAATCAGAATGTGTCCGGGGCAGTTCATCGGTTTCAGGCGATATTCGGCGTCATCAAGCTCCATGGCGTCGAACATGTTCTGCGAGTAGTAGCCCTCGTGCCCCGAGGTGTAAAACAATTGCCGCCGCGCGACGTGCGGAGTGTAGACGAGCGAATAGCCGCGCTTGATGTACTCCGAGCGCATCCAGTCTTCCATCTCTTTGCGGATGATTCCGCCCTTGGCATGCCAGAAAATCAGCCCCGGCCCGGCTAGTTCCTGGATCGAGAACAGATCCAACTGCTTGCCCAGCACGCGGTGATCGCGCTTCTTGGTCTCTTCGACGTGCTTCAGATAATCGTCGAGATCCTTTTTGGAGAAGAACGAAGTCCCGTAGATGCGCTGCAGTTGCGGATTCTTCTCATCCCCCAGCCAGTAGGCGCCGGCGATATTGAACAGCTTGAAGGCCTTGATCCTTCCGGTCGAAGGGATGTGTGGGCCACGGCAGAAATCAATGAATTTGCCGGTACGGTAGATCGAAATCTTTTCATCGGACTTGGTGAACTGCTCGATGAAATGGCACTTCATGAAGTCGCCTTCTTTTTTGAACTCGGCTAGCCCCTGGTCGCGAGGCAGAAACTCGCGTACATACGGAATATTCTCCTGCACCAGTTCCTGCATCTTCTTTTCGATCTTTTCCAGGTCCTCGGGCGTAAACGGGGTGGGACGATAGAAATCGTAGAAAAAACCGGTCTCCGTGGCGGGGCCGTGGCCGAGTTTGGTCTCCGGGAAAAGTTCTAATACGGCCGCCGCCAGCAAGTGCGCGGAAGAATGTCGGTAGACCTCGAGCGCCTCCGGATCTTTGTCCGTCAGCAGGCGCAAATCCGTATCTTTCTCCAGAGGCCGGGTGAGGTCAATGAGATCACCGTTAGTTTTCGCCGCCAGCGCTGCATCTGCCAGTCGCGGACTAATCGACTTCGCTATATCGAGCGCGGTGCTGCCTTTGAGAACTTCCTTGACGCTCCCGTCCGGGAGCTTTACATGAATGCTGTCAGCCATAATCTGGAACCTGCAGGGGTTCTGAATCTTTCAGTCTATTGAAGGGCTTCAGGAGGGTCAAACTCTGGGCGACGGCGAGCTAGCGCGGTCGCGTGATTGCTCCCTGCGACGCCGACGATACCAGTGCCGCATATTTCGCGAACACGCCCGTCGGGTAGCGCGGCTGGGGAGCCTTCCACTGCCCCATCCGCTGACGCAATACGTCATCGGTGAGTTCAACTTCCAACACGCGCTTAGCGACGTCGAAACGAATCACGTCCCCATCGCGCACGCCTGCGATCGGCCCGCCTAAAGCTGCCTCCGGAGAAACGTGCCCCGCCATCAGGCCGCGAGTCGCGCCGCTGAAGCGGCCGTCCGTCAACAACGCCACCGAGCCGCCGAGTCCCTCGCCCACAATGGCCGCGGTTACGCCGAGCATCTCGCGCATTCCAGGACCGCCTTTCGGCCCTTCGTTGCGAATGACGACAACATCTCCCGCCTTGATTTTTTTCGCTGTGACTGCAGCCATCGCCTCTTCCTCAGACTCGAACACGCGCGCAGGTCCGCGATGTTCCAGCCGTTCATGCCCGCTGATCTTCGCGACGCAGCCCTCCGGCGCAAGATTTCCCTTGAGAATCACGAGTCCCCCGGTCGCTTTTAGCGGTTTGTCGAGCGGAACGATGACTTCCTGTCCCGGAGTCTCCGCCGCGCTGTCGGCCTCCGCGCCAATCGTGAGGCCCGTAACGGTCTTCGCCGAGGGATGCAGATGCTTGCCGTTCACCAGTCGTTTTGCCAGCAGCCGAATGCCGCCCGCGCGGTGCATGTCTGAGGCTACGAATCGCCCCGAGGGTTTTAGATCGGCCAGTAGCGGAGTCCGAGCACTCACGGTTTGAAAGTCATCTATCTCAAGAGCGACGCCGGCTTCGCGCGCAATCGCCAGCAGATGCAAAACCGCGTTGGTGGATCCGCCAGTCGCTGCTACCGACGCGATGGCATTCTCGAACGCCTCCCGGGTCAGAATGTCGCGCGGCTTGATTCCCTTCTCGAGAACGTTCATCACGACCTTGCCGCAATCGAACGAGATCTTGTCCTTGAGCGCGTCCATCGCTGGCACGCTGTTGAAGCCCATCGGTGAAAGTCCAATGATCTCCATCACCGTTGACATGGTGTTGGCCGTGTACTGTCCGCCGCATGCGCCCGCGCCCGGGCACGCCGCATTTTCCAGTTCATGGAGTTCCGCGTCGCTTATTTTTCCCGCGATATTGGCGCCGATGGCCTCGTAGACATCCTGAATCGTCACGTCTTTTCCGCGATAGGTCCCAGGAGCAATGGTGCCGCCATAGAGCACCAAGCCGGGCAGGTTCATGCGCGCCAGCGCCATGGCTGCGGCCGGAATCGTTTTGTCGCAGCCAACCACGCACACCACCGCGTCAAACATCTGCCCGCGGCAAACCAGTTCAATCGAATCTGCAATCAGTTCGCGGCTCACCAGCGACGCCCGCATGCCCTCGGTGCCCATGGTCTCGCCGTCGGAGATCGCGATGGTGTTGAATTCCATCGGCGTGCCACCTGCGTCGCGAATTCCTTCTTTCACCTTGGCCGACAAGCGGCGCAGATGAAAGTTGCACGGCATGGTTTCGATCCAAGTGTTGGCCACGCCGATCAGCGGGCGACTGAGGTCAGCATCAGTGAATCCAATGGCCTTGAACATGGAGCGCGCGCCGGCCCGGTCGCGCCCTTCGGTGATTCCGCGGCTAATGTGCTTGAGATCCATAGTCAGAGATTACAGGACACGGAGTGCAGATGTGAAACCCGAAGCATCAGAATAAAAACGGGGAGCCCGCTTAGCAGCAGGCTCCCCCAGTTGCACGACGCTGCCCAGGAGCCGTCATGCTTGCCCAGCTATTCCAAACCTGAACTATGCCCGGGCCGCAGGGCGTGACTCGTCCATCGTTACGCCTGCCGGAGGATGTGGCGCCGTCCACGCCGGAGTCTGCGCCGCACCGGAACTTACCTTGATTACGTCCGCAATGCCGTACCATTCGCGATAAAGCTGGCCGACCTGCTTCTGATTCACATCCAGTGCCAGCGTGACCTGGTGATCGTTCTCCGCCGGTTCGGCCTGCACAACAGGCAGATCAAGAGCCCGGCGGGACACCGCGTTCAGAATGCGCATTAAGGTCCCCTGCGTGTTGCGATAGCGAATGTGAAAAGTCTGCATGTGCCTGCTCCTGTATCGCGAACTACTGAGTCGGTTCTTCTTCCAGCAACATCTCCGAAAGCGCCGCTCCCGCTGGAACCATGGGGAAAACGTTGGCCTCCGGAGCGCAGTCAAATACCAGCAGCTCCGGCTCCGGCGACTGCAGGAATCTGTCGATCTGATCGCCAGTCTCCTGCGACACTGGAAACTCGCGCATGGCGTCTTCGTTCAGCCGGAAGCTGTGAATCTTGTAGGCCTTGGCGATCTCCACGAAATCCGGGTTGTCGCTCAGGTCGGTCTCAGCGTAGTTGCGCTGGTAAAAGAGCTGCTGCCACTGCCGCACCATGCCGAGATATTTGTTGTCGATGATGACCATCTTCACGGGCAGGCCAAGGCGATGAACCGTGGCTAGTTCCTGGATGTTCATCTGAAATCCGCCGTCGCCGGAAACACAGAGCACGCACGTGTCAGGCTTCGCGAGTTGCACGCCCACCGCGGCCGGCAGGGCGAAGCCCATGGCGCCGAGCCCGCCCGACGTGATGAATCCCCGTGGCGACGAGGACCGGTAACGCTGTGCCGCCCACATCTGGTGCTGACCCACATCCGCCAGAACCACGCTGTTCTGCGGCAGACGGCTGAAGAGTTCGTCGAGGAATCGAATGGTCGGCTGGGCCAGCCCGCGCGGGTCGAGTTCGGCCCGCTCTATTCCGCAGGCCACCGCGCGCCAGGGGCTGAAGTCGGGAAGCGAATGACGCCGCAATTCCGCCTGGAATGCCGGAATCGTATCCGCCAGATTTCCGATCACCGGGAGATCACAGGGACGCACGCGATCGAGTTGTGCGGGATCGATTTCGAAGTGAACGATCTTGGCATGCGGCGCAAAGCGGGTTGGGTCGCCCGTGACTCGGTCATCAAGCCGTGCGCCAAAAACTAGCAGCAGATCGGTCTCGTGCAGCGCCATGTTTGCGGCGCGCGTGCCGTGCATGCCGACCATGCCCAGGTAGTACGGCGCTGGCGGGGGAACCGCGCCCAATCCATGAACGGTGGCAAAGGTCGGAACATTCAGATCGTCGAGCAACCGCCGCAGCTCCCGGATCGCTCCAGAAAGCTTTGCTCCCGCGCCGACCAAAGCAACTGGTTTCGACGCCTGCTGAAGCAAGGCGACAATTGTGCCGGTAAATCCACCTTCAGCTTTGGCGTCGGCAGGCCGCGCGTGCGGCGTGAACTTCACCGGCCCGGAGAATTCCTTCTTTGCCTTCAGCATGTCGGTGGGGATATCGATTACTACCGGTCCCGGACGCCCACTGCGCGCCCAGTAGAATCCCTCGGCGATGGCCTCGGGAATCTCGTCAATGGTGCGAACCAGGCGGCTCCACTTGGTGAGCGAAAGCGTCACGCCGAAAACATCGGTCTCCTGGAACGCATCGGTACCGATCAAGGCGCTACGCACCTGGCCGGTGATGCAGACCAGCGGAACCGAATCCATTTTCGCGTCGGCAATTCCTGTGACCAGGTTCGTTGCTCCGGGCCCGCTGGTCGCCATGGCGACACCCACTTCGCCGGTGACTCGCGCATAACCTTCTGCCGCGAATACAGCGCCCTGCTCGTGCCGCGTGAGGATGTGCCGCACTCCGCTGCCCTCCAGAGCATCGTACAGCGGCATGATCGCGCCGCCGGGATAGCCAAACACCAACTCCACCCCTTCGGCACGCAGGCACTGCAGAACGATGTCGGCTCCCTTAAGCATTCACTACCTTCTTGCTGGGGTCCTTAGGCGTTTCTGCCGGCTTCTTGCCTTCTTTTGGCAGCCAGCTCATCATGCCGCGCAGTTGTGCGCCCACGATCTCGATCGGATGCTGCTTTTCCTTCTGGCGCAGAGCGTTGAACCTGGCGCCACCGCTGTTGTTCTCGGCAATCCATTCCCGTGCGAACTCGCCGCTCTGGATGTCGGCCAGCGTCTTCTTCATGGCTTGGCGTGTTGCGTCGCCGACAACTTGCTCACCCCGCGTCAGATCGCCGTACTCCGCCGTATTCGATATGGAATCGCGCATCTTGGCCAGACCGCCCTCATAGATCAGGTCGACGATCAGCTTCACCTCGTGCAGGCACTCGAAGTAGGCAATCTCCGGGGCGTAACCGGCCTCGACCAGCGTTTCGAATCCCTTCTTAATCAGCGACGTCAGCCCGCCACAGAGCACGGCCTGCTCGCCGAACAGGTCGCTTTCGGTTTCCTCTTTGAAAGTCGTCTGCAAAACGCCCGCGCGCGTCGATCCGATGCCGTGCGCATAGGCCAAGGCAAGTTCGTGTGCCCGCCCGCTGGCATCCTGCTGAATTGCGATCAGGGACGGCACTCCGCGGCCTTCGGTATACACGCGCCGGACCAGGTGTCCGGGACTTTTCGGAGCGATCATTACTACGTCTACGTCCGTGGGTGGGACGATGGTCTTGAAATGAATGCTGAAGCCGTGGGAGACGCCGAGAACCTTTCCTGGGTGGAGATACGGCTTGATGAACTGGTCGTAGACCTGAGCCTGGGTTTCATCGGGGGTGAGGACGTGAATCCAGTCGGCGCGCTTCGCGGCCTCGTCCGGGGCCACGACGACCATACCATCGGCCCGCGCCTGTTGGGCGCTGGGACGGTTCGGGTCCAGCCCGATAATCACTTTGTGTCCGCTGTCACGAAGATTCTGCGCCTGCGCGTGTCCTTGGCTGCCGTAGCCCAGGATGGCAATCGTCTTGCCCTTGAGTGCCTCGGGCTTGGCGTCGCGTTCATAAAAAATTGTAACCACCAGCGTGCTCCTCTCGTTGCACAAGGGAGGGAAAGAAGCCCTTGCTTGTTGGGGATCGATTCCACTGAGCCCGCTAATGGAGGCAAAAGGAATCTGCTGCAATACCGACCGGTCGGTCGGTATCCGGAAATGCTACCTGTACCGTCCCGGGGTGTCAAGCGCGAAGTCTGGTCCGTATCGTTGTCGCCGGCGTGGTAGTGGCCCGTTGGCATTCCGGCGCGCAACTGTTTACCATGACACGCGATGGCCCGCGAGACTCTGGTTGATTCCCGGCAGGAAATCCTGCGCACGGCGGCCCGCCTGTTTCAGCAGCGCGGGTATGACGCTACGTCCATGAACGACGTTGCCGCCGCGCTTAAGCTCAGCAAAGGCGGCCTTTACCATCATTTTCAGAGCAAGGACGAAATCCTGTTCGAGATCATGGACCATGCCATGGAACTGACGCAGGAGCGCGTCATTGCCCCGGTGCGCGCCATCACGGATCCTGTGGAACGCCTGCGCGCCCTGATTCGGTTGCACCTCGAGGTCGTGCTCAGCCCGCGCGATCGCGAGATCACGGTCATGCTCCACGAAAACCATCCCTTGCCGCCGGCCCTGCGCAAGCGCATCAACGCCCGCAAGAAGGAATACATTCATTTCGTCGAGAGCCTGGTGGCTGACGTTCAAAGGGAAGCTCAAAAGGAGGCTCTGAAGAACGTTCAGCGCGCCCGCCCCGGGGGCGCGGTCAGCCCGCGTGCCGCAGCGTTCGCCCTGCTGGGAATGATCAACTGGATTTACCAGTGGTATAAGCCGGAGGGGGAACTGCAGGCGAACAGCCTGATTCCGCAATTCACCGAACTGGTGTTCGGAGGGATTTTGGCATGAATGCACGGTTCGCGAATGTGGCCGAGATTAGCCGGCAACTAGCTCAAAGCGGCAAGTTATACCGGGAGTTTCTGCGCGTGCCGGCCATGAGCGCGGGATTGTACGTGCTGCCTGTGGGGGGCACGGATCCGCAACGCCCGCATCACGAAGATGAAATGTACTACGTGGTTCGGGGACGAGCCCGTTTTCGGGCCGATAAGGAGGACAAGGATGTCTCGGCCGGCAGCCTACTTTTTGTGGCGGCCGAAGTGGAGCACCGCTTTTACGATGTTGTCGAGGAACTCATGGTGCTGGTTTTCTTCGCGCCCGCGGAGAGCTAGAAGTCGGATCTAATTCGCGCGCTACTTCGCCGGCACCCAGTAAACCTCTTCCTTGACGGCTCCCTTATCGACGAACCCGCGGCGCTTCAGGATTGCTTTGCTGTGCTCGATCATTTCCGGATGCCCGCACAGGTACGCGACGGTGTTGCTCGCGTCCAGTTCCCAATGATCGGCATACTTGCGCAATATGTCGTCGGCGCGCCCAATTTCTCCGGGCCAGTCTTCGTGATCCCAGGGGCGGCTGACTGTCGGCACATACTTAAACCACGGCAATTCTTTGTCGAACTGGGTCAGTTCGTCCTTGTATCCAAACTCCCACGGACGGCTCGCACCATTGAGCAAGTAGAGTTTGTGCTTGCCGTCGAACCGGCCTTCCTTCCAATCCTTGGAGAGCGTGCGCACGTAGCTCACAAACGGAGCGACGCCGGTCACCGTCGAGATCAGCAGGTGATTCGTCTTTCCATTTTGAGTGTCCAGCGAGAATTTTCCCTTGGGCACCTTGCGCATCAGCAACTGGTCGCCAGGCTGCAACTGATGGAGCAGCGGCGTCAACGCGCCCTCCGGCACCAGTTCGAAGAAAAACTCGACTTCATTTTCCGAAGGCGAAGACGCGATCGAGTACGGACGCTCGACGCGCTTTCCGCCCGCCTCGACCCCTAGCGTCGCATACTGCCCCGGGACAAAATGGAACTCTCCTCCGCTGCGGATGCGGAACATCCACAAGTCGGGACTGAAATCGACGCGCTGGGTAATCTCTGCGCGGTAGAACTTCTCGTCGGGAATCGTCATCTCTCTTCTCTCTCTGCCTTAACCGTTCAAACTTGTGTTCAAAAATCTCGAAGCGTCCAGAGAACTGGACCCAACAGCGCTCGATTCAGCGGGAATTCCTTATATTTTATCGTAAGCGTAGCCTTCCCGCTTGCACGCCGACTTCCAACCGAACGGTCGTACGGCATGACCTGAGTTGCGATATCCTAGCGGGAATTGGCCGATTTGTGAAGGTCCTACCGGGGCAGGCACCTCCGTGACTGACGCAACCCCATTTACCGCGACCGTCGGAAGGCTCGAGAGGTTCTACGGCCACCCCAAGCGGCCGAAGACCACGGACCCGCTGGAAATCATCCTGCTCGAAAACGTCGCTTACCTCGCCGACGACGAAAAGCGTGCCACTGCCTTCGCCGCCTTGAAGAAGAAAGTTGGCACACGCCCCGAGCAAATCCTCAAGGCATCGCTGAGGCAACTCGAAGAAATTACACGCATGGGTGGAATTGTTCCTGCGCTTCGCGCCCAGCGACTGCGCCAGATCGCCGAGCTAGTGCATTTCATTTTCAAAGACGACCTCGCCGCCGAACTGAAGAAGCCGCTCGCCCAAGCGAAGAAATCCCTGAAGCGGTTCCCCACCATCGGTGATCCCGGCGCGGAGAAAATCCTGATGCTCACCCGCAGCTATCCGGTACTTGCGCTGGAATCGAACGGGCTGCGCGTGTTGTTGCGTCTGGGATATGCAGAAGAAAAAAAGAGCTATTCCGCTAGCTATCGCGGTGTGCAGGAGGCGCTGGCCGGGCAGTTACCGTCAGACTACGACGGGCTCATCGTAGCCCATCAACTCCTGCGGCAGCACGGTCAGGAACTGTGCAAGCGAACGCGCCCACTCTGTGAAGCGGGATGTCCGCTCACGGCCGAGTGCCTCTACTTTCAGAATCTGCGGAGGTAGGATCGCCGTCTGCCGCCGTCACGGCTGCCGCAGTCTTCAACTGTTTCAGTTCCTCCTGGACTCGCTGCCAGTCCTTGGATTTCCCCTTGGTGGCGATCGGGGCATCCGGATTGGCGTAGAACGTGAGAATGTCCTCACGCAGTTCGGGCGGAACGTCCTTAAAATTATTATCCGCCAGATCATTTAGCAGGTGTGCGTACGGCTTGTCCGCCAACACGTACTCTCCCGGCCGGGTCTCCTTACCGGTGTCACAATCTCGGTTGGCAAGGTGCAGGGTTCCGCTCTGCGCCTCCTGCAGGAGTTGCTTGTAACTCCGTACGGTGTCGTCGATACTCTGGATGAAAAGATCTTCCGACTGCTGGGTAGGAATCTTAAAGTCCAGTCCGCTGAAGAAACCTTTCTTCGGGAACAGTTTCAACGACTGCGAGAAACCTGGTTCCAAAGCCGGGACGGCGGTACTCGGTTCCCCCTTCCTTCTCGTAATCGGTGCGCGACAGGTAATACAGGTACTTTTTCTCGGCCGCGTTCGGCGTGTCGGCAACGATCTCCTTATTGCGTGCCAGCAAGGCTACCCGTGTTGTCTCCGGGATGACCTTGCTGACCGCATGCCGAAAACTTCCGATCGCCAGATCCTCATCGTCCACGACATCGTCGAACTGGATGCCGTAGACCTTCGGGAATACTCGCTCCAGCAAGCCCTGCGAAATTTCAAACCCGACGAAATCGTGGTAGCGGTCCGAGGTGTAGCGATTCTTCGCCACTTGGGTCATGTCAAAGCCAAACTCAGCCCGGATATGGGCTTTGGGGGAGTCGGCATAAGTGACGACGTCGCCGAACTTCCGCTGCAGCGGCGGAAACTCCGTAGCCACCACGTGATTCACCATGGGGTGGCCCCTGTTGTCCGCAGCGTAGTGCGCCAGCGCTCCCAGCGCAAAGGCGTATTCATTGGCCGTGCGAGACTCCCGAATCAGGCAGGTAACAAAGTCTCCCGTCCGCACGTAGTGGGTCAGATCGCTGAACTAGTGGCTGCCGAACGGGTAATAGCCCATGTCCTGGACCAGCGACCCGCCGTAGGTGTAGGCATGGGCTTCCCTGAGATTCTTGTCCGTCAGATCCGGGAAGCGTGCATTCAGCATGGGCTGAATGCGGTCTTCCCACAGCAGATCCACGACCTGTTCGTGCGTAAGTACCGAGTAAGCCCCGCCGGCCTGCGCAAGAAGCAAAATCATCGCAAGCCAGAGCGGGGCTCTCCCCGAATGAACAGTCGCTTTCATTTGCCCACAACGAGGACCACGAAGCTGTCGGGAAGAATCGGGGGACGCGGGCGCGGATTGTCCGCCGTAGCGGCTGGCCGGGGTCCGAACTGCGCCGTCACCACGAATACATTGTGTGTTTTGGAATCTAGAGCCAGGGTGCGTGCTCCCTTTTGTGTCGTCACGGTCTCGGCGACGCTGAACTTCGCCGGCGATTCTTCTTTCACCACCGTGAGCACGCCGTCACCGCCACAGGATGCAAAAGCGAGCCCGGTTTCAGGATCGAATGCGGTCGCGTCCACGCCGTCGCCGATCGCTGGCGTGGCCAGAACCTTGCCGCTATCGGCATCTACCACCGCCATCATCTTGTTATCGCAGCCCACGAACAGGCGTCGATTTTTTCGATCGATCGAGAGTCCGCTGGGCTCGGTGCACGGCGCCAGAGGCCATTTCGCCTTTACTTCGAGCTTGTTGGGATCGATCGCCACCAGTTCGCTCTTGTCTTCAATATTGACCCAGATCTCGCCTTTGGCATCGCTGGCAGCAAACTCCGGCTTGCCGTCCAGCTTGATGGTCCCCAACACTTTTCCGCTCGTCGCATCAATGGCCGTCGAATCCTGGCTGCGTCCGTTGAAGGTGAAGACCCGCTTCGTCGCCGGATCGTAAAGAATGGCGTCGGGATTGTCGCCTACCTTAACTTTGCTGCTGGTCGCGAGCGTCTTGATGTCGAAAATGCTGACCGTGCCTTCGCGCCCGTTACTGGTGAAGCCGCGTCCCAGTTCCGGCGCCAAGGCGATGCCGTGAACGCCCTGCGTGTCGGCGATGTCACCAACGCTCTTCCCGGAATCCGCGTCGAGCACCATGACGTGGGTGCCACGAGAAATGTAGAGGCGCCGTGCGTCGGAGTCGGTGGTTAGGTAATCCCACCCGCCGTCGCCGCCCACCTTGTAAGTTGTTACAACATGATATCCCGGACCAGCCGCGGCCAATGCTACTGCCGCTAAGGACACACTGATGACGGATACCAACCACTTGGACGTCATTCGCATTACTTCCTCCTGATAACTTCGTGGAATTGCGGCCGCGAATTCCGGGGCCCCGTCCCAGATCGCAGGAGCGCGTTTTGCATCGAACCCTGTAGGATCCGAACCGAAGTAACTTTACCTTATTTCGCCGGTGATCCTAGACTCTTCTTTATATGGATGTATCCCAGCCGCGTTTTTCGGGACCAGGCCCGCAAATGGCAGCCGCGCCAGTGGCGGATCCTCGCTTGCAGCCCACGCCGGACTACGGGACGCTGGGGCCGGGTTCGGACGGTGCAGGGAGCGGACCAATAACGAGCCCAGGCTCCGTTCGACAGACCGCGAACGCCAGGCACTTCGGCCCGGTGTTTGCAATCGCGATCGGAGTGCTGCTTGCCGTGTTGACCGGAAATGCCCGCAGCGCTCACGCAGCCTGGTTACGTTTTGCCAATCTCTTTCCTGTGCGCCAGAGTGCGCCTGCGTCCGCCAAAGACCCCCGCCAACTCGATCGCATGAAGCCGCAGAAGCAAGCTGAGGCGCTTCTCGAACTCGCCGTTGGCCATAGCGACGGAGCCGCGGATCAGATTTCGTCCCGGGTCGATCGCTGGCAGGGCAAGGTAAAGTGGAATCCTCAGATCGCCACTCTGACCACCGCTGCGCTGAACTCGAGCGATATGCGCGTGCGCGAGTCCGGGGTCGAAGTCGAACTCGCGGCCTACGGACTGGCGAAGAACTCCGCCAGTCTCGACTACCTGCTGAACAGCGCCGAGTCTTCCAATCACGCGCAAAAAATCTGGGCCCTGTGGGCGCTTGGGTTGATGGCGAATCGCGGGGTTGAATCCGACCACGTGGTACAGGTCTTAACCGCGCATCTGAAGGACGCCGACGACGACTCGCGACGCTGGGCGGTGGAAGGCCTTGCCCTTTCTGGCGCCACCCAGACCATCGAGCCTCTCCTGAAAACCATGCACGACGATCCCTCCCCCAGTGTGCGCGAGAGGGCCGCCTGCAGCCTGGCGGAGTCCGGCATGTTCACTCGAGAGCAGCGCCTCACGGCTGTTCCGCAACTGTTGAGTTACACGGACGACCCTTCACTCGATGCTCAGACGCATGGGTGGGCTTTCCAGGCGCTGGGCGACATCACCCGCCAGCGATTACCCAACGACTCCAATGCTTGGCGGACGTGGTACGACTCGTTGAAGACCAATTGATGCGAAAAAATCAATCGACATTGCTTCGCGCAAAAGCCGTTTCCCGTATGCCCTTGCCGGCCGTAACACAATCCGGCCCCAAAGGAAGCACGCTTCCCCCATGGACAAACTGAACGTAATTGTTGCTCTCACGACCAGGGAAAACGATTACCAGGCAGAACAAGCCGTCGCCGTCGCTGAAATGGCCGTGCGGCTTGGCATCCAAATCCAGGTTATCTACGCCGACAACGACGCCGTCAACCAAACCCAGCAACTCATCAAGATCATTCAGGATCCCACGCAGCGGCCCGGCGCGATTCTCGTCGAACCGGTCGGGACTGGAATGCCGCAGGTGGCGAAAGCGGCAGTCGGCGCCGGGATTGGGTGGGGGATCATCAATAGCGATCCGGACTATATCGCTGATCTTCGTCGCGGTGGCACCGCTCCCGTTTTTTCCGTCAGCACCGACCAGTCCGAAGTCGGCAGGATCCAAGGGAAACAACTAGGCGTCCTGGTCGCGGACGGAAACGTCCTCTATATCGAGGGCCCCTTCAACAGCACAGCGACTCAACTCCGCACGAAGGGGCTGCTTTCCACCAAGCCGGCTGCGGTCGAGTTGAAAATGATCAAAGGCGACTGGACCGAGCGCAGCGCGCACATGGCAGCGAAGTCCTGGATGTCGCTGGGTTCTTCTCGGCAGCTTCAGATTCGGGCGGTCATCTGTCAGAACGACGCGATGGCGATGGGCGCCAGGAAGGCCTTCATTGATCTGACGGAGAAAGATCGTGAGCAGTGGTTGAGTATTCCGTTCACCGGTTGCGACGGCGTTACCAAGACCGGTCAGGACTGGGTCCGCCGCGGGCTGTTGAAGGCGACGATCATCACCGCCCCCGCGGCGGGAATCGCTCTTGAAATTCTGGCGAAGGCGGTTAACGCCGGCGGAATGCCTCCCGACCGCACCTTGATTCCGCCTCGGTCGTTTCCTGCGGTCGAGGAATTGCTTGGCAAGGCACAGAAGGCAAGTGGCTAGGGATTCGTGGGCAATAAGAACCACGAAAACTGTTCCCTGGCCTCTCTGCGACCTGTGCAGACCTTCTTGGCGTCCTCTGCGGTTAAAAGCTTTTCTACAGCTACCAGAACACCCTAACCGCAGAGTTCGCGACGACCTTCCGCGGAGCGAGAGAAAAGCAAATGCCGCCCGCTACGAAAACGCTCTCCTGACAGTCTGACATCGCTGTTGCTATTCCGCCATCTTCGCCACATGCACGTCGAACCCAGTCTTCGGCAGCAGCGAGGTGAGGGAAAACGCCTTGAATCCGTCGCCGCTGATTTCGGTGTGACGGTAGATTCCCGGCTCGCTCTCGATCATTTCTCTGCGTCCTTCCATGTTTCCCAGGAAGTCTTGCGCTCGGCTCACACTGACCTCAACATCTTTCGCGCGCGCGACCACTGCCTCGGACGCATACGAGCGCACCAGCTTCGGCCAATATTTTTCCAGCAATTCTGTGCTGGCAAACACATCGGCCCAGATGATGCGCCCGTTCACCGCCACCACCACACCGACCGCGTTGCGATCGCGCAGTTGCCGGATCAGGCTTTGATAGTTCTGCTCGATCGGCCTGGCAACCGCGTCCACCTGCTTTTTGACCTCTTCGTTTTCCATGACCTTGGCATAGGAACTGGTACGGGCCACCTCGGTTGCCACGCCTGGTGCCGTAGGAGAGATCGCACCACCGATGGCACTCTGCTGTTTCCGAACCTCGTCCCAAACCTCAGCCTGATTCTTGTCACCCATCGCCTTGGCACGCACCGAGGGCTGCGCCATCATCGCCATGGGAACGGGCGCGCGCGATTTTGTGCTGCCAGAAGCCGACCCATACATCGCCTCTGACGCACCGAAATGCTCGCTGGTCGCGACCCACCGGCCCGGCTCCACGCAGAACACGCTCAGGTCCACCGGATCGCTCTCCGGCGGAACGATGCGGTCTTTGCCGATCACCCGATCTTGCTTGCCTCCGGTGACGATCTCACCTGCCAGCAGCAGCAGCGGCCGCTTGGAATTGTTGACCAGCACCAGCCGGTTCACCTGCGCTCCATCGTTTCGGATCGCCGGCATTGGATGGCGCCGAACCAGTCCTTGCACGTTGCCGGCTTCGGTGACGACCACATCTCCGGACCGTAGCCCTTCGTCCAGGGTCAGGAACTCCCCGGTCGGATAGCTCCTCGCCGCGACCACGGGAAACACCGTCAGATTGCCATGCCGGATCGGCTCCAGCACCTTGTAGCCCGGGGTTACCTCTCCGGCTTGCGCCTCGCGCTGGTCGACCGCTACCCCGGCCACAATCATCAGGACCGCCAATGCCAAGAAAATCTTCGGACTCAAGCTCGAATGCATAAGACTCTCCTCCCCCGCGAAACGAGCGCGCCACCATTCCCAAAAGAGCCGGGTGCCCCATTTCTCGCGTCCTTTGCGAGAAGTGGGGGGCCCGCCACGTCGCCCATCTCGGCTCCGTGGAAAGAACGAAAATGCACGCCCACCTTGCGGTCAAAATTCACGCGGCAACGCGCTCATCACAGGGTGTGAGCGTTTCGTTTTGGACATCGCGCTCCGAAGTCGGCGTGCGCGGAATCCCGTCTGCTGCTATTCCCCTGTAAAATCGAATCAGCGACTCTGGAGCCACTTCCGCATTGTCTTTTCTCGACCAACTGAACCCGCAGCAGCGCGAAGCCGTCGAAACCACCGACGGCCCGGTGCTGATTCTGGCCGGCGCCGGCAGCGGAAAGACGCGCGTTATCACCTACCGCATCGCCTATCTGATCGAGCACAAAGGCGTGATGCCCGAATCGATCCTCGCGATGACGTTCACCAATAAGGCCGCCGCCGAAATGGGTGAGCGCGTCGAAAAGCTGGTGGGCGGGCTTAGCATTGCCAAGCCGGTCATCTCGACTTTCCATTCATTCTGCGTGCGCGTCCTGCGGCGTGATATTGAAGCTCTGCGAATCCCGTCGAGCGTTCCCGGGAAGCCGCCCATCGGGCACACGAAAAGCTTTGTCATCTATGACGAAAGCGACCAGCAGGCCGTCGTCAAAGGGGTGATGAAGCGCCTCGGCCTCGACGACAAGCAACTTACCCCGCGCACGGTACTAGGGCGTATTTCCTGGGCGAAGAACCATATGCTCAACCCCCAGGAACTCTATCTGCAATCGGCCGATCCCAAGACCGAGCGCATTGCCCACCTGTACGAGGAGTACGGGAAGGAGATGCGGAAAGCCAATGCCCTCGACTTCGACGATCTGCTGCTCGAAGCCGTTCGGCTGCTGAAGTCCGCGGCCCAGGTCCGCGACTACTACATCCGCCGCTTCCAGTATCTGCTGATCGACGAATATCAGGACACGAACCGTCCGCAGTACGAACTCATGCGCATGCTTGCGGGCGAGCGCCACAACGTTTGCGCCGTGGGCGATGAAGACCAGTCGATTTATTCCTGGCGCGGCGCCGACATCCGCAACATTCTCGAATTCGAGCAGGACTTCCCCGAGGCCAAAATCATTCGCCTCGAGCAGAACTACCGCTCGACCCAGAACATTCTGCAGGCTGCGTCGGCAGTGGTTGCGAACAATCTCCGCCGCAAAGGCAAGAACCTCTGGACCGTGCGCCAGGGCGGCACCAAGATCGGTTATTACGAGGCGCCCGACGGCGAGAACGAAGCTCTGTTCGCCGCCGACTGGATTGCGCGCTACATCCGCGAAGCAACCGAGCGCGGGGAAACCCCGCGGGCCGCAGTGCTCTACCGCACCAACTCGCAATCACGATTGTTTGAAGAAGCCATGCGCCGCTATGGCATGAAGTATCACGTGGTCGGCGGATTCTCGTTCTACGAGCGCTCCGAGATCAAAGACATGATCTCGTATTTGAAGGTCATCCAGAATCCCGACGACTCGATTTCGCTGTTGCGCGTCATCAACACGCCCACCCGCGGCATCGGCAAAGGCACGATCGACACGCTGGAACGTCTCGCGCTCGAGACGGGCTTGTCGCTATGGGGCGCGGTCGGAGAGGCCATGCGCCGCGAACTCTTGCCGCCCAGGGCTCTGGCGTCGCTGAAGAATTTCCAGCAGCTAATCGAAGACGCCCGCGCCATGCTGGCAGGAACCTTCGAAGAACAACTGGAAGGCCCCGTACGTGTGGGCCCGGGCGACTCGCCCGCGCAGCCACCACGGCCCATGTGGGGACAGCCGCCCTCGGCTGTCCCGCAGGGCGAAGCCCTGCCGCCAACCGATGACGAATCACAGCCCAAAGACGCCACAGCCTTCGATCCCGCCGAGTTCGGAAATTTCTCGTTCGACTTCGGTGCCGCGAACCCTGAGCTCGCGGTCTCTCAGCCCGATGCCGCTGTGGAGGCAGGACGCCCCCACGAGAGCCCGCGAGAAGCCGACGCTACCGACGCCGACAGGCCGCCCGATCCGGAGATTGGAAAGACGCCCGGGTCATTTCCTGCTCCCACCGTCAGCACCGCGGACATCCTGAAGTTCCTGATCGACCGCACAGGCTACATCAAGCTCCTCGAGGACGAAGACACTCCAGAAGCCTTCTCTCGCATAGAAAATCTGCGCGAACTGGTCAACGCCGCCATGGACTCCCGCGACCGCGGCGAAACGCTCGACCAGTTCCTGGATCATGCCGCCCTCGTCGCCGACGCCGACGACTACGACGAGCGCGCTCAGATCACGCTCATGAGCCTGCATGCCGCCAAGGGCCTGGAGTTTCCCTTGGTCTTCCTCAGCGGCCTGGAAGAAGGACTCTTCCCGCATTCCCGCACCATGCTCGTTCCCGAAGACATCGAAGAAGAACGCCGCCTGTGCTACGTCGGCATGACCCGCGCCATGGACCAGCTCATCCTGACCCGCGCCGTCTACCGCCGGAGATACGGCACGGACCTGCCCGACGCCAGCGTCCCCTCGCGCTTCCTGGAGGAAGTTCCCGCCCCAATGCTGGAAGAGTTGGGAGCCAGCAAGGCTCGTGTGGGGACGGGCGCATTCGCCCGTCCAGCGGGGCGAAGCCCCGCCGCCCACGATGCCGAGAGCACCCACTACTCTTACGAAGACGAAGACCAAAGCACGGCATGGCACGCCGCAGAGACCGCGCGAGCCAGCACCCGCGCCACGAAGCCTACCCCCCCGGCTCGTCCCTACAACTCCATCGAGAACATCGCCGAGTTCTTCGCCAGCCGTGGCAAGAAGTTCACCGTCCCGAAAACGCCGCTTGAAGAGCCCACCGGCAAGCGTGGATTCCGCCCTGGACAGAAGGTCCGCCATCCGAAATACGGAGAAGGAACGGTCTACCAGCGCGAAGGAGAAGGCGAAGAAGCCAAGATTACGGTACAATTCCCTCGCTTCGGATTAAAGAAGCTGGTGGAGAAGTACGCTCAGTTGGAGCGGGCATAAAATCATGTAGGGACAGCCGCCTCGGCAGTCCAGCCGAGCATAACGAGGCGAGTCTCAGCCCCGGCCCAGCCGCGCCGCGGCGACAGAATACGGCCCGCGGCGAAAGCCGTGGGAGGAGAGCCTGAACAGATTTCAGCCCCGAAGGGGCGAAAGAAGACCGAGGCGCCATCGCCCCGGACAATCCGTCGTCACAAGAAGAGGACATCAACCGCATTCATGGCAAACACATCAAAGTTAACCAAAGAAGAACGCAAGAAAGCCAAACGCACCGCCCGCAAGAAACGTAAAGCGGAAAAGCCGCTCAAGCCCCGCGATTATCCTCGCGGTTCGAAAAAGCCCAAGGTCAAGAAACTGGCTCGTGGCCAGGCGAAGCGGTAAACGGAACCGTTGCCGAGCTGCGCTCGGCGGACAGCCGAGGGCGGCTGTCCCCACCGGTTCAGTCGCATTCGGCATTGAGCTGGCGATATTCTTGTTGGCGGCAAGAATATTCGTCGGCTGAATGTTCAGAGCTGAGAGCTGAGTTCAGGAGACCACAACCGCTTGTCACAAACCACGGAACCCGCTGCCGTTATCCGTACATCCGACAAGCAGATTTTCTGCTGCAAGTCCATCGACAAGCTGATCTCGGAATCCGAGCACCCGGAACACCGGCTCAGCAAATCCCTGGGTCCATGGTCGCTGACGGCGCTCGGCATCGGCGCCATCATCGGCTCCGGAATTTTTATTCTCACCGGAACGGCGGCCGCCGGGGAATACTTCCAGGCGCCTTCCCTCCTGCATGCGCAGGCGCTCGACGTAATCGTGAACTTTCTGCGCACCGGAAGCACGGCGGGAGCGCTTATGCACGGTCGCCCGCCCGCCGGACCATCGATTGCGATTTCGTTCTTCCTGGTAGCGATCGCCTGCAGTTTTGCCGGATTGTGCTACGCCGAACTGGCCTCGATGATTCCCATCGCAGGCAGCGCCTACACGTACTCCTACGCCACGCTCGGCGAAATCTTCGCCTGGATCATCGGCTGGGACCTGATTCTTGAATACGTGGTCTCGAACGTTGCGGTCGCGGTTGGCTTTGCCGGTTATACGAAAGCGCAACTGGCGGTGTTCGGCCTCAACTTGCCGGACAAATGGGCGAGTCCGGTCTGGGCCGGCGGGCAATGGACGGGCGCCTATTTCAATCTCCCCGGCTTCCTCATCGTTTTCGTTCTCACGCTCCTGCTGGTGCGCGGAGTGAAGGAGTCGGCGGAGACCAATAACGTCATGGTGGCGGTCAAAATCGGTGCCATCCTCACCTTCCTGGTAGTCGGTGGAATGCTGGTGAAGCCCGCGAACTGGACGCCTTTTGCGCCTTCGGGCTTCGCCGGAATCGTCACCGGAGGGGCCATCGTTTTCTTTACCTACATCGGATTCGATTCGGTCTCCACCGCCGCCGAGGAGTCGCGCAATCCGCAAAAGGATTTGCCCTTCGGCATCATCATGTCGCTGATTGTCTGCACGCTGCTCTATGTCGGCGTTGCCGTCGTACTGCTCGGCATGATGAAGTACACGACCTTCGTGTCGGGTGCTGCCGCCGAGGCGCCCGTGGCCTACGCGATGAAATATCTGGGCGTGCACCCGTTCTTCCGCTCGGTCATCGTGATCGGAGCGCTGACGGGCATGATCTCTTCCTTGCTCGTGTTTCAGTACGGGCAGGCACGCATCTGGTACGCCATGTCCCGCGACGGCTTGCTGCCGAAGTTGTTCTCTGCGGTGCACCCGAAATTCAAGACGCCGTACTGGTCCACTTGGATCGCCTGTTTCGCCGTAGGAATTCCCGCCGGCCTCGTGGACATTGGCGATGCCGCCGACCTCGCCAACATCGGGACGCTGTTTGCCTTCGTTCTGGTTTCGCTGGGAGTGATCCTCCTCCGCCGCAAGCAGCCCGATCGCAAGCGGGCGTTCCGAGTCCCATTTGTGCCATGGTTCCCGTTGATTTCAGTGCTGCTGTGCGGTGGCCTGATGTTCGGGCTTACCCTCATTACCTGGCTGCGCTTCGTGATCTGGCTGGCCCTCGGCCTGCTCATCTATGTCTTCTACAGCCGCCACCGAAGCGAGTTCGCAAGGAAGTAGCTGAGAGCCGCGAGCCCTCGGCGATTGGCTAGCTCTCAGCTGTCCGCTCTCAGCCGTCAGCAAAAGCGCCCTGTCATCCTGAACGAAGCAGACCGATGAGCGAAGCGCGTCGGCCTGCGCCGTGAAGGACCCCAGCAATCGCCTCGCCACCGACGGCTTCAGGGGAGTTCGGCACTAGGCAATCTGACATCCGTGCCTTACTTCGCCCAAACTCCCGCAAGAAATAAATACCGCTCCCGCAGATCGTCTTTGTGCGCTTCGGACTTCGCATCCAAAAACATCACCGCCCATCCGTCCGCCGCGGAATACACAGGCCACTTCGCCAGGCCCGGCCCATTGGGATCGCCGCTACGGGCGAAGTTCGCCCAATATTTCTGCATCGCTTCGCTGAGCTGGCGGTCCTCCGCTCTCCAAGGGACCCCGGCCTTGGAGTCGAGTTGTCCAAACACGTATTCGATCTCCGCCGAATGGAACGCGCCCAGCGGCGGAGCCTTCGGATCAGCCGAAGGCGGCCCCAGGTCGAAGCGATAACGATAGACCGGCTGTTTACCGGTCCTTGACTGCGACTCCATCCACTCCCACGTAGAGAAGGCGATGAAGCGGTCTCCCGCGAAATCCTGTGCAGAACGCAGGACATGGGCGTCGGTATCGGTGGGATAAAGGCGCAGGAACTCCGGTGCCTTTTCCCCGAAGTCTTTCTGCGCGCTGGTCTTCATGCTTTCGGCCGTGGGTTTCTGCGGAGAGAAAGCGATTTCGAAACTACCTTCGTCGTGGTTCCATCCCGCCAGCAACGGCACGTCGTTCTGTTTGCCCGCCGCAAAAATGGCCGGCACCGGTTCCGGCAGAAAATATCCGTCCACATCCGGACCGAAATCAAATCCCTGCGACTGTGGCGGCGAGAAAGCATCAAGCAGTTTCTGCGCGGGCAACGCCCGCAATTCGGCCAGCGTGCTCACTCCCAGCTTCGTGATCACCACCTTTACGTCCTTTTCCTCTCTCACGGAGCGCGGCTCGAACGACAAACCTGCGCTGAACAACGCTCCTCCGCTCTCTCCAATTGCCTTCTGGAACAGGCCTTTGGCGAGGGGCGACGCCATCTGCGCACTCACTGAAAACGATCCAGCGCTCTCTCCGAAAATGGTCACATTTCCCGGATCTCCGCCGAACGCCCCAATGTTGTCGTGCACCCACTGCAGGGCCGCTACCTGGTCGAGCAGGCCGTAATTGCCGGCTGCATTCCGTCCGGACTCCTTCGCCAGTTCTGGATGCACGAGGAAGCCGAAGACGCCCAGCCGGTAATTCATGGACACTACGACCATGCCCTGCTGTGCGAGATTTGTGCCATCCTGGCGCGGTTCCGAGGTCGAGCCCGCCACGAATCCTCCGCCGTAAATCCAAACCATCACCGGCAGCTTCGCCCCTGAGGGTTTCGCCGGAACCCACACGTTCAGAAACAGGCAGTCTTCGCTGCCGCCGGCATCGCGAAAGTTCATGTCGCCAAATACTTTTCCCTGCATGCAGTGCGCGCCAAACTCCGTAGCCTTGCGCACTCCGCTCCATTTTGCGGCGGCTGCGGGCGGCTTCCAGCGCAGATCGCCCACGGGCGGGGCGGCGTAGCGAATTCCAAGAAAGGCGTGCACAGCCCCGTCATCTTTGCCTTCCACTATGCCCCAGACGGTCTTCACTTGCGGTGCCGCCACGGTTCCAAACAAGGTCAATGGCACGGCCAGCATTGTCCACACAACCAGCGCCGCGGGGATCCATTTCAAGTTCATGTGCTCTCCTCAACCGGATCGAACACGGGATTGTACCGGAAACGGCCGTCGGAACGAAGATCGCCACTCCCTCGCAAATCCTCTCCCGAGAATCTACAATCAGTTCATGCCGTCGACGTCCGAGCGCCCGCCCAATGCCTTCATCCGTCAACTCCCCAAGGCGGAACTGCACTTGCATCTGGAGGGCACAGTCGAACCGGCGACCTTGCTCGAACTCCGCAAACTCCACGGCGATCGCGCCACACTCGCCGAGGTCGAATCCCTTTATGGCTACATCGATTTCCAAAGTTTCCTGATGGCGTTCAAGGCCGTCAGCGCACACCTGCGCGGTCCAGACGATTACGAACTTATTACTTACCGCCTGATGCAACGACTGAAAGAAGAGAACGTGTTGCACGCGGAGGTCTACGTTGCGGTCGGAGTCTGCCTCTACCGCAAGCAGGATTTCGCAGCCATCTTCGACGGTCTGGAACGTGGACGCGCCCGCGGCGCGCGCGATTTCGGTGTGTCCCTGCTGTGGATCTTCGACGCCACCCGCCACTTCGGAGTCGAGGAAGCGCAAAAAGTTTTCGAACTCGCGGCGCGCTACCTGGACCGCCATGTCGTCGGTGTGGGCATCGGTGGCGACGAACAAAAAGGCCCACCGGAGCTTTTCCGCGGCGTTTACGCCTACGCCGCAGACCATGGCTTACGCCTCACCGCCCACGCGGGCGAGACGGGACCGCCGGAATCCATCTGGGGTGCGCTGAACCTGCGCGCAGAGCGCATTGGGCACGGTTTCACTGCCGGCCAAGATGCAGACCTGATCGAAGAGCTTGCCCAGCGCCAGATTCCGGTAGAGCTCTGCATCACCAGCAACCTCCGCACCGGAGTGTGCAAGACTGTTGCTGATCATCCGACGAAGAACTATTTCGACCAGGGCGTCATGATCACCCTCAACACGGACGACCCTGCCTTGTTCGGCACCACGCTCTCGCGCGAATACCAGCTCGCCCAGGAAACCTTCGGATTCACCGACGAGCACCTCCGCGAACTGGCCCGCAACTCGTTCGAAGCGTCGTTCCTGCCCGCAGAAAAAAAGTTGGAGTTACTAAGCCTGTTCGACGCCGCCGCTGCCAGGTGATCTGCGGACAGAGACTAAAATCATGTGGAGACAGCCGCCTTCGGCTGTCCGGCCCGGGCGAAGCCCGGCCGCGGCTCCAGTCCAAGGATGTTGTAAAATCGCTGACGCTCTCCGGCTGAACGGTTCACCCGCCCATGAAGACCCTGACGGTTTCCGCAGTGGCGACGATCGCAGCGATGCTGGCGTGGTGGCTCGGCTTCGCACAAAGGATCTGGCCAGCCCACCCTCAGTTCGCGGATTTCCTGCTCGCGCTGGCGATCTGTATCGTGCTGCAATTCACGTGGCCCGAGCCGGATAAACCCTCGTGAGTCATGGAGAAACATCAAGAATCTTGATCTAAGGTCCACATCGCGTCTCGCTTGATTGAGAACTGATAACTGATAACTGCCCATGCCCATCCGCCCCATCCTCCAACTCGGCGATCCACTTCTGCGGCAGAAGGCTCTTCCGGTTGAACATCCCTCGGCCGGCGAGGTCCGCGATTTGGTCGGAGATCTGGCGGACACGCTCACCCACTGGCGCTTGACCACCGGCTACGGGCGCGGCATCGCCGCGCCGCAACTCGGTGTCATGCAGCGCGTCATTTTCCTCAGACTCCCCGGGGCCGTTCCTTGGCCACTAATTAACCCGGAAATCATCGAATGCAGTGACGAAACAAGCGTTGTCTGGGACGCCTGCCTGAGCTTCCTCTCGATCTTCATGCAGGTCGAACGCCGCCGCCGAGTAACGATCCGCTATCAGAACCTCAACGGCGAGACTCTGGAGTTCGAAGCCGGAGACGACCGCAACCTCTCCGAACTGCTGCAGCACGAAATCGATCATCTCGATGGCATTCTCGCTATCGACCGCGTCGTCGATGTCAAAACCATCTGCACCCGGGAAGAGTTCGAAAAGCGCTACCGCGACGCGAGCCCGTACGCCGTTGCTCCGGCTACAATCAGAACTTGAACGGACCTTAGATTTTGGGGCCACATCTTAGGCCATCGACGTACTGCCGTCTGCCCCAAGAATCTTAAAGACTGAGATCGAACTGGCAACGGATGTTACACATCGGCATCGTCGCATCGAGCGCGGAAGGCGCCGCGCTTTGCTACCGCACCATCTGCGTTGAGGGCGCGGAGCTGCTGGGTCCCTACAATCATCCCGAAGTGTCGATGCACGGCCATCCATTCGTCCTATACAAGAACCGCATCGACGCCAACGACTGGGTGGGCATCGCGGAGCTCATGCTTTCGTCCGCGGAGAGACTGGCAAGAGCTGGAGCCGATTTTCTAATCGCTCCCGTCAACACCGTACATCAGGCCTTCGATCTGGTGGAGCACCGCTCTCCGCGTCCGTGGCTCCACATTGCGGTTGAAGTCGCGAATGAAGCCAAGCGCCACGGCTACAAACGTCTCGGAGTTCTCGGCACGCGCTCGTTGATGGACGGCCCGGTTTACCGCGAGACGCTGAAAACGTTGGGCATGGAACATCGTGTCCCGGGGCCGGAACAGCGAGAGCGCATTCACCGGATCATCTTCGACGAACTGGTGCAGGGAAGTTTCCAGCCGCGCACACAGGCCTATTTCACCGAAGTGATTCGCGGTCTGAAAGATGAAGGCTGCGACGCCGTCGCCTTGGCCTGCACAGAAATTCCGCTGTTGATGACGCCGGAGTCCTCCCCGCTGCCGATGCTCGACTCGACGCGCATCCTCGCCCGAGCCGCCCTGCGCAAAGCCGTCGAGGGCTGACGTTTTATCTGGGGCAGTGTGGGGACAGCCGCCGCCGGCTGTCCGCCGAGCGAAGCTCGGCGACTCGGATTCGACTCACCGCAACTCGCATAACGTAAAATATCGGCTTCCGGGAAAGCGAAACGCCCCGTAAATGCGACGCCACCGACTCAAATTCTGCTGGCTTCCCGGCCCCTACGCCATCGTGCGCATCGCTCTCGATGCTCCCGTCCCCGACTGGGCTACGAACGGCGAGTTCACCTCGATCACGCGCACCGCCGACGAACTGTCCATCGTCTGCCCAGCCGCCAATCTTCCTCGAGACGTCGATTCTCCTCACCACTGGATCTGCCTGAAGCTCGTAGGCCCGTTCCCCTTTTCGCAAACCGGAGTTCTGCTCTCTTTCATCGAGCCGCTCTCGAACAACGACATTCCGATCTTCACCATTTCAACCTACGACACGGACTACGTGCTGATCCAGGAGGAGTGGGCCGGAACCGCGATCAGCCGTCTGCAGGCAGCCGGTCATGAGCTTTGGCCGAGAGATGAATCCTGGCGCAGGTTGATCGAGTAAACCGAGAGTGGAGCGCGAACAGGAAAAACCGGGCCGATCGAGCGAATTGACTCGCCGTTTAACCCTCCGAATCAACCAAACGCTGCTGCCCCGCATGCGCCCATCCGTAGCCTATGTTGTAATAGTTAATTAGCCACTAACCATGCCATCTGTTCTTACCAATCTGCGCCGCCGCGCCAAAGCCCTTCAGCGCAACCTGCGCGGAGCAAGCATGGCCGTCCGCGCGCTGGCCTCGACCGACCACCCACTGCTGGCGCACATCATCCCCATGCGCCGCTGTAATCTCGCCTGCACCTACTGCAACGAGTTCGACGACTACTCCAAGCCCGTGCCGATCGACGAAATGTACCGCCGCATCGACAAGCTGGGCTCGCTCGGTACCGCAGTCGTGACGATTTCCGGCGGCGAACCGCTCATGCATCCCGAACTCGATGACGTCATCCGCAGGATACGCGCCAACGGCATGATCGCCGGACTCATAACCAACGGCTACTTGCTCGTCGCCGAGCGGATTCAGCGGCTCGACCGCGCTGGGCTGGAGTGGCTGCAAATTTCGATCGACAACGTGAATCCCGACGACGTTTCCAAGAAGAGCCTGAAGGTTCTCGACAAGAAGTTGCAGTTGCTCGCCGAGCACGCCGACTTTCACGTCAACATTAATTCGGTGGTCGGGGGCGGTATTTCCCATCCCCAGGACGCGCTCGTGATCGGCAAACGCGCCATTGAACTCGGCTTCACCTCGACCATCGGCATTATTCACGATGGCAGCGGCCAGTTGCAGCCGCTGGGCGATGAAGAGCGCCGCATCTATCACGAAATGCAGGCACTGGAAAAAAGCAGCTTTACCCGCATCCACGCATTTCAGGACAACATTGCGAAAGGCCAGCCCAACGACTGGCGTTGCCGGGCCGGCGGCCGCTATCTCTACATCTGCGAAGACGGACTCGTGCACTACTGCTCGCAGCAGCGTGGCTATCCTGGAGTGCCGCTCGCCACGTACACGCGTGACGACCTGCGCCGCGAATATCTCACCGAAAAATCCTGCGCCCCGCACTGCACAGTTTCGTGCGTGCACCAGGTTTCCATCTTCGATTCCTGGCGCGCTCCGCAGCATCCCGCCCCGCCGATTCCCGAAGCGTCCACCGCGAAAGAACTGGTGCAAATCAAGTAGCAGTTGGCTACCCGTGACCCTGCCACCCTCGGCGCGAGGCCGGAAATTCTCAATGAGTGAAACGGCCTGGTTACAACAGCTATTTTGTCACCCGAAATGCGGGGGTTACGGTTGAGCGTTCCAGTCGGCGTCAGACCGGAGACCGTGCGGTTGGCTCCCGTGGAAACCGGAAGAAATGGCCAATCTATTTTGCGACGAAGTACTCACCTCGGTGAAGCGGGCCATCGATGTTTTGAAACCGGAACGGCAGCGACGGGTACTGCCAAAGCCCCGGGCCTGATTGCAGTTGATAGTGCAGGTGTGGTCCGCCTGCGCTTCCCGAGCTCCCCAACCGTCCAATGACCTGGCCCGTGGCGACCCGGTCCCCCACTTTGACAGTGACGGAGCCTGTTTGCATGTGCATCATGACGCTGTACTCGGAGTTGCCATGGTCGATGATCACGCAATTTCCCGCGTAGGCCGTAACCGGGTCATGGAGTGGCCTGTAATAATCGTCACCAGGGGAGTTTCCCGGGTGCGGGTTTTCGGGTACGTCATTGCGAGCGTAGACCACGGTTCCACCCGCAGGTGCCAGGATCTCGCGGCCCCAGCCCGCATCCGCCGCATTCTCGTTAGCCTCGCTGAGCTCCCCATCTTTCGAATCCAAGCCGTCGAGGTCTATGGCAAAGGCATTCGAAAACTGGTGGTGGCCGCCGGTGGTGATCCAGTCCTGCCCGACAATTCCATGACCACGAAAGGGAACGATGAGCGTTGTCTTCTGTTGGTAGTATCGAATCGGGATCCTGAGCATCTGTTCCGCCCGATGGCCCTTCGCATCGGCAACTGTGAGCCGGACCGCTGCGGAGTCAATCGCCAATGCCTGGGGATGGCGGAAGTAAAAGAGAACGTCAAATGCCTCGGGCAGCGTAAATGTCGGGAACGCGAACGGGTCGTTCGGCAGGATCTGATAGCTTATCTGTTTGATCTTCGCCAGCATTTCAGTCGTCCAATCCTGGCTCTCAACGATAGATCCGGCACTCGAGAGTTCCACGCGGGCGGATATCGGGGTGAGCTCACAGTCGGTGGAGCAAATCGCCGCGATATTGAATACGAATGATGACGTGTTCAAATTTCCGGGATCGTCTACTTTGTAAACAGTTGCCGGAACGACCTGCAGATGGAAGTCGGGCTGACTGGCCCATGCAGGTGAGACGGCAAATAAGCACGCAGGCACAGCTAAAAGCAGCAGAGCTCGGTTCATCTTAGCGCAACTCCTACCACGTAATTGCAGGGCACACTACTGCTGTTGCTAAGACGTCTTAGAATGGCGTTGGTTAGCTAATTCTGTGGCCCCCACGCGAACCCTCGCCTCAGGCTGGTAATCACGGGATGTCAGCACGACTCTGGGATGCCATTTTGGAGAATTGAAAATCAAGCCCTCGGCCTTCGGCATCGCGGCGACCTCTCGCTCCGTCATCCTGAGGTGGTGCGTTGTGATGATTGGCGAAATATCTCTATTTCACTCATCTACCCCGAAGCAAACCAGTTTCTTTTGGCTCACTTGATCGGAGTAGGATCGCGATTGCTCGCGACCCCTCCCTAGACCCGGACGGGCGATCAGCACATGATCGTCCCTACCGCGATCTCATCGTTCATTGGGAATTTGCGTTCAGCCTCAACTCTAAATCGCAAAGGACCCGATTTAGAATCGGGCACTCACCCTGTCGAGTTTCGCTCGACGGGACAGCCGCCCTCGGCTGTCCCTACATGTTTATTTAATCTACTTGGCCGGGATCAGATCGAACTTGCCAGAGGTTTCTGTATAGAACAGGGCGCCTTCTTTCTTGTCGCCGCCGCTCCAGTGTTTATGCCCGCCGGGGACGCGGAGGAAGTCGCCCGGGCCTACGCGCTTCTCGCCGGCTTCGTCCTTGTAGAGATAGGCACCTTTGATGCCTACGATCCACACATCGGCGGTGTGGGTGTGCCAGCCAGCATCCCATCCGGGGACGAATTTCGTGTACGTGCCAGCCGCGCCGGCGTTTGGGTCTCCCCACAGCGTCGCAGAGGAAACACCTGCTCTGCCGCCGCTCGGCAATTCAGTGAAGGTCGCGTGATTCGGATCAGCGAAGGTGACCTTGTTTCCTTGCGCCTGAAGGCGTCCGATGGACCATACCGCGATGAGCCCCAAAGCGATTGCAAGCATCCACAGTGATCGACGCATACGTCCTCCTTATTGTTTTGTTGATTGTTAGTGAAGCGGACGCATTGTACACCTCGGCGGGAGCGAAAGATGAAGCTGTCCACTCTGTCGCCTATCTGACGAACAAAAGACGAAAAGTTGTGATAAGGCCTGAAGTCAACAGTTGAGCCAAGGGTCACTTATCCGGAAAGGTGACGATTCGGCCGAGCGGCGAGAAGCCTGTTCTAACCAAGCCTTCGCCGCCCGCCTCAGCTGTATCTCGCGCATGACGATCGTCAAAACGTCAACTTCCTATTTCGCCTGCATTAGCCCCGCAACAACCACAGCAACTTTATCGAGTATCTGGATCCAGCCCTCCATTTGACCGCTATTTTTCGCGCTCTCCATGGGTTCATTTCCAATGAAGGTAAGTTTCGTCTGGCCGTTTCCGAGATCCTCAAAGATGGTCACGTCGTACGCACCGTCTATAGCCTCATGTTCTATTCCTAATTGCGCAGGCTCGATCTTGTTTCCCTTCGAGTCCGAAAAGTACATGGAGGAAACGATCTTCTCGTGCAGAACAATCTCGTGGTATTCACCCGCATTCCAGAACTCCTGCCCATCCGGCGTCTGCATGCAGCAGAGAAATTTTCCTCCAACGCGAAAATCCATCTGACAAACGGGCGCAGTAAAGCCCTTCGGTCCCCACCACTGCATCACGTACTTCGGGTCTGTCCACGCCTTCCAAACCAACTCGCGTGGGGCATCAAAAATTCTTGTAACGACCATCCGCTCAATTTCGCTAACCGTGTTTCCTGTCATCTCTGACCTCCTCTTTCTTCATTTGATTTACAACTACATCCAGCTTGTCGAAACTCTCTTCCCAGAATCGGCGATAGCTAATCGCCCAGTCGCTGACCGTCTTAATCGCCTCTGGCCTAAGCGTGCACACACTCTCTCGTCCACGCTTCGTCTTGATTACAATCCGCGCCCGCACCAGGTAGGCAATGTGTTTTGAAATCATCTGCTGCGAGAGTGCAAACGGTTCCGTCAATCCATGCACAGAGGCAGGCCCTTGCGAGAGTCGTTCGATCATTGCCCGGCGGGTTGGATCAGACAAAGCCGCAAATGTTGTACCCAGACTATCCACAACCCTATAGTTGTGGATAATCGGGTCAATGTCAAGTGTGAATTTTGCGATTCTTGATTTCTGTTTCCTGATCTCTGATCCCTGACACCTGCGCTGATTGATACTCTGCGCAGGAGGGGCGAGCCGGCAGGGCGATGGCGCTGGCATCCGGGGCAGGAGGAATGCGGATTGTCTCTGGAACCTTCTCGGTGTCTCACCGCCCTGTTGGGCAAGTGATCTTTGCCAGACGACTCACTAGGACCTACGCGGTGAGTGTCGCCCGTCCGGGTCCGTCCGGGGGGTACCACGACCAGTGGTATCCCTACCGGGATCTCAGCGTGCCGCTGGGCAGGGTTCTGAATGAAATGGCCTATTTAACGTCACTCCAACCGCTGCTCCGGCGGCTGGAACAGCTGCTTCCTTCGGCGTAGAGTGATAGGCGAGCTGGGTTGGCACAGCGTGCGCTTTGTTTCTTTATTTGAACCTCACGCGGGCCCTGGCAAGTTACCGCGATCAACCGCCAGCGGGGTGTCGTCGCCATACATCGCCCGGAGAAATTTCATTTCTGTCTCAGAAGATAAAGGTCGGCGTGCCCGCTTGGGCGGGCGTAAACAACAGTGGAGAGGTCTTTGGAAAATTCGTAGGCATTGCCGTTGTAACCCTGGCGGAATGCGAAGGGCAGCTTGACGGCTTCCTGGGCAGGCCCGGAAAGCTTTCCGTCGTGCCAAGGCTGGCGATAGATCGTTGTCTCTCCGTGTGAAGCGCCTAAGTAAAGGATTGATTTACCATCCGAAGAAAAGCGCACGACCAGGGCGCTAATCTCCGGCAATAACTGGATGCACTTGCGATCAGCCAGCGAGAACTCGCTGATACCCAGCAGTTGGGCTGTTGAGCTCTGTGACGCGATCAAATATTTTCCATCGGGCGATCCGTCCCAGACTGCGCCGCAATTATCTACTAATTTCTCGACGCTTGAGCCATCCGCGGCGACTCTCCAGATGGTGAGCTTGGCTAGATCGCTCTCCTGCCCACCCAGATAGAAATAGTTCGGATCAACACTTGCCGAGCCATAGCCGCCCGAAGCACCCGACCAGGGTACCTGGCGAAGACCCGTGCCATCGAGTTTGACGATGTAGATTTTTGTCTTGCCACCCTCAACCGCGGCAAATACCAATTTGGAATCGTCCGAAGTAAAAGTCACCGTCACAAGTTCGGTGCCAGAAGTGATTTTGACACGGTTGTTGCCATCTATGTCGGAAACCCAGAGATCTCCCTGCTGTGCGTTGCCCGAAAGGGTGATGTACATAACATGCCGGCCATCCCAAGAGAGCGCCGGCTGAGTGGCTTCCTCATTGGTCAAGTCAAACGACTGTTTCGTCCTTGGGTGGTAAACCGTAAGGAATCCCGATCTCCTGCCATTCACAAAGTAAATCCCGGTGGCATTCGGGGCGGGCATCGGCGAAAGATCAGGACCGGCGCCGGAAGTTACTTGTCGGAGGTTACCATCAGGCACTCGGTACTCCCAGATATTCGTGACGTCATTGACCGTTCGGCTGCACAGAAAAGTCTTGCCTGGATCGTTCCAGGCCAGGCCTGTCGGGCTCCCGGCGAGTTCACCGATTTTCTGGGAGGCGTGCGTGTTCACGTTAAGGCGGTACAACGTCAGACTTGTTGAGCCCTGAACGGTGTCGTTTCCGGTGAGGATCAGGAGATCTGTACCGTCCGGGAAAGGCAAGATTTCTACCGGGGTCGATCCCTCTGGAGCACGAAAAAGCATATCCTCGGCCAAGCCAGTCTTCGGTTTGCGGAAAACGGCATTTTCACGACGGCTCTTTACGTAATAGAGAGTGTTTCCGTCGGGAGACAAGGCCAAACCGAATCCAGCGGCCGCAATCGTGGACGCGCCGCCGAGCGTTGGCACACTCCTGATTTCTTCCTGACTGAAGTCGAGCGAAAAATAAATTTGGGTGCCGTCTGGCGAAAAACTGTCGACATATTTGTCGACCGAGTCGTTGGTGAGTTGCAGAGGATCTCCGCCTGTCGAGAGCATCACGAACACCTGCTCGAATCCGGCAATCGGCGAGGTGAACGCCACCGTATGGCCATCGGGAGAAAGAACCGAATTGTTCATCGGCTTGTTCCAATGGCTGATTTGAACAACCTTTTGCAGAGCGCTGGAGGGATTGCGGAAATAAAGCGCGGCCAGCGCACCGAGGGCAGCAATTGCAAGGACCGTAGCCACAACAATGTAGATCCTATGCTGGGACTTCGTTGGCTGCGCTCCTGTTCTGAGCGCTCCACTCGCGGAGGATGGGGGATTCCCATCGGCCACGCTCGGCAAGGCGGCACTTGATCGTCCCGAGTCTGTGTCACGTCGCGAACGCTTCAAGTCGCTGCGAAGTTCGGCAGCCGATTGGTAGCGCAGATCACGATCTTTTTCAAGCGCCTTGTTAATGATGCGATCGAGTTCCGCCGGCAGGTCGGTATTGAGGCGCAGCGGCGAAACTGGCGCCCGGTGCAGAATGGCATCGAAGATCACGGCGGATGTTCCGCCGGAGAATGCCGGACGCGCCGTGGCCATCTCGTACAGAACGACCCCAAACGAGAACAAATCGGAGCGCGCATCGAGTTCTTCGCCGCGTGCCTGCTCTGGCGACATGTAAGCAATCGTTCCCAGCGCACTGCCGGGACTTGTCAGATGTTCCTCGGTTTCAATCGTCGGGCCGGTCATCCCTTCGCTCTGCGGTTGGGCGGTGACTTTGGCCAGACCAAAATCCAGAATTTTCGCCTGCCCTCGGGCCGTCACAAAAATGTTTGCCGGCTTGATATCGCGGTGAATTATGCCTTTGGAATGCGCCGCGTCCAGCGCATCGGCGATCTGGATGCTCAATTCGAGCACGATCGCAATATCCAACGGCTTCGCGGCGATCTTGTGCTTCAGCGTTACGCCTTCCAGATACTCCATGGCGATGAACGCCTGACCGCCCTGATCGTCGATCTCGTAGATGGTGCAGATGTTGGGATGATTCAGAGCAGAGGCCGCTTTGGCTTCGCGCTGGAAGCGGGCCAACGCCTGCGAGTCTTTCGCCACGTCATCGGGCAGAAATTTGAGGGCGACGAAACGGCCAAGTTTCACATCCTCGGCCTTGTAGACAACACCCATCCCGCCCCCGCCGAGTTTCTCGATCACGCGATAATGTGAGATGGTTTGGCCTATCATTCCGGGCAAATGTTACGTCGGGGTGGCCAGCAAGTCAACGAAAGCCACGGAGTTGGCGTAAATTCGGGATATCACTCAAAACCCCTCAACGAGCGTCCATCGGCTGGCCGACAGCTATCGAGATTAGCGCCCCTTCGCTTGACGGGAGCCCTAGTAATTCACGCACCAGAACTTCCCCCGAGCGGCATCGGACCTTTCTTGAATGACGACCGTGCAAGAGCGATGATGTTTCGTCTGCCGCGCGGCAAGAGCCAGGGCAAGCTAGCCGGGGGACGGGGTCACTTGCTTCCCGCAACCTGCCCAACACCCCTCATCATGGAGCGCTGGCTTTCTGCCGGCTTGTGTGGGTGCTTACGTGCCGACGCTTTTGCCGGCGCAACGTATTTCACACATTCGGCGTACTTGTCGTTGTCGAATTCCAGGTTCGCAGGCCACCATACGGAATAACCTTTAGGACAATCGACCCTGGGATAAGGTTCGAAATAACGAATCGGTGGCATGGAAACACGCTCGAAATAACGAATCGGTGCAATGGAAACACGGACCGTAAGAATGGCGGCGAGAGCGAGCAGATCCATCATGGGCTGGGCCCCCTTTTTTTGCGATCTCAGTCACGCGCAAGGTGGCGGTGTTGCAACCGGGAGAACACTCGGCATCCGCTGACAGAATGCTGCGGCAAGGGAGATGAGCCGCCAATCAGGCATTTACCCTACATGAGCTGCGTTGAGAACTGTAGATTTCCATTCCGTCGCGACACAATACGCGAATCGCGAAATGGCATAGCTGCAATTTCCCGCGCCTCAGAACTGGGTGAGCGGTTGCAAAACATCTCTATTACGGTGCGCCGGGCTAAAACCGGCATGAAGCAGGGGAGGAAGAAGCCTCACGAGAAAGGACTAGCGATCCACTCGGCCCCGAGTTTTGCGT
>JBARBI010000210.1:0-1592 GCA_049792875.1 Candidatus Sulfotelmatobacter sp. | reverse complement strand
TAGTGCGGAGCGATATTCTGGGCGATGATCGGCGAGCTTGCGGCGGCGGCGTAAGCTGCGTGTCGGATAGAGCGTATCGGCGCGCAAAGCTGAGAGGGCGAACTTTCGGATGGCGGAGAGGTTTCGGGCGGCGTGCCCTTTGCGCACCCGACAGTCATCTTCGCGGAAAGTCACATCGAGTACCCAGTGCATGGCTTCTACGCCCCAGTGGGCTCGCGCGGCGTGAGCGAACTGCTCGACGGTCTTTACTCCGGTACTGACGATAAAGTAGCGCCGATCGACGCTCACCTGGCCACGGATTTCCTGTTCGGACTCGATCATGCCGACGGCACCAAGCTTCTTCCAGTTCCCGCGCATCGGCTTATCCATCCACGACACGTCGGGGACAAAGAGGGCTCGGCGCGTTTCGATGCGGCCATGATCCTTCTCGACCGAGGTGCGTTTTTGCACCGCGATGTTGCGGAATTCAAACGCGGCGGCGGTATCGAAGAACTCCACAATGGCCTGCGACAGATTCTTCTGATTGTCTTTGACCGCCAGAACGTACTCTCCGCCCTGAGCGACGATCTTCTCGACCACTTCAGTCTGGCAGCCCAGCGCATCCATGGTCACAATGCAGCCCTTGAGCACCAGAGTATCGAGCAAGGCCTTGATTGCCGCCAGTTCATTGCCCTTGCCCGCGCTGCCTTCCTGGCCCAACGATACGCCCAGCGTGGTGGCGTAGGCGCTAACCAGGTGCAGCGCCGTATTCGGCCCGTCCCGCGATCCCCTGACCGTCTTGCCGTCAATCGCCACGACCCCCTCGGCCACCCCGACGATGCTCGCCACCCACTGCCGAAAGCAACGCTCGAATACCGCCGCGTCCAGAATACGAAAAACCTCGCCAAACGTGTCATGCGAGGGCGTGCCTTTCTTCAGTACCAGAAAGGTCTTCAACCAGCCTTCCTCCTCTTCACACCAGTCAGCAACATCAACCCAGCTGTCCGCACCGCACAACACGGCACAAATCGCCATGACAATCATTTCCTTCAGGGCGTACCGCTGCGCCGGCCCCCGGCGGTGGTCCTCGACTTGCCCAAACGCCTCCTGTAAAGTCATCCGCCACCTCCCCATAAATATCGAGAGTAGACGGAAATTCAACCTAGTTTACAAGCCCCTGTCATAGCTCATTGATCGTAAACACTTTTCTAACCCGGTCTACGACATCTGCGTAAGCGATTGCCGTGAAACATTGCCAGCGGGGGACGCTGAAGCAACGATTGAAGTGTAGGGATTGCCAAACAGCTTGACGGTGCGTTAGTGCACAGACCATGCCGTTTGTCACAAAGGCTGAAAATCCGCGTGTCCGTGGTTCGATTCCGCGACTGGCCACCAGTAACACCAAGCAACGAGCCCATTCTTCGGAGTGGGCTTTTTGCTTTTCAGCGTCCGTATAGTAGTCAGATTTAAAGATGACGCCGTAGCTGCAGGTGACGCATCACCAAGATTGCTATCCCGTATGAGTAGTGGCAGGATGAGCCGATTCGGCTTCTTCTGGTCGAGCAAGGAATGGGAGAGTCTGGTGGAGAATAGTTCAATACACCCTACAGACC